>CAYQVE010000001.1:0-4655 GCA_964420785.1 uncultured Enterobacteriaceae bacterium
GCTGTGGTTCTTGGTCTCGTCGATGAACAGCCAATAGCAGGTTGAATTCCCGCAGCGGCGCAGCCGCTCGAGCTTCGCCGACGTGAGCAGGCTCACCGCCGATTCGACCAGGGGTTGCATCGCGGCGTCGAGCGCGGCAGCCGACGGATCCAGCGACCACCGATACGCCTCGCCGTTCCAGGAGAGCCGCGCAAACGGCGCCGCGCGCGCGTGCTCCGCTTCGATTTCCGAGAGATCCTCTCGCGCGATCGCGCCGCCTTCGGCCTTTGCGTTCAGAACCCGAAACAAGGCTTCGCGGAACTTGATCGCACGGCTCCAAACCTGGGCTGCGGCGCGGGGCGATGCCGCTGCGTCGCGACGAAGGCGGGCCGCCTGGCCCCGGGTAATTGCCTCCGCCGCCTCGAGCCAGTCGATCAGATCGGAAAAGCCAGCGATCCACTCGCTGCCGGAGGCGCGCCGCGTGCTCCCCCCGGAATTGCAGAAATCCAGGCACAAGGCGCCCCCGGGGCACCGAAACGTCTCAGCGTAGGGTTTGCCCTTGGAGCGCTGAAAGGCGGTCGATACGGCCACGGTGTAACCTCCAAATAAGCCTTGACAAGTTACATTGTGCCACATTAAGCTGTAACTGTCTAAACTGTATTACGAGGTTACAGCAATGGGAGCAGCCGGTAAAGGGGAACGTTGGGCGGGGGCGATCGCCGCCATCGCGGTGTCGCGGTCGATATTGGCGGGCATGAACCGCCTCGCAGACCGCTATGCGCGCGAGGCGCTCCAAGGCCCGGGGCTGGACGCGGGGAAAATCACCGCATGCGTTCGATCTCCTGCATGACCGCCTGCTCGAGCAGCTTGGGCGGCAGAAGCCCCTGCGCGATCACGAGGTCGTGGAATCTGCGCTGCTCGAACCGCGGCCCGAGCGCGAGCTCGGCCTTGAGCCGCAGCTCGCGCAGCCGCGTGTAGCCGTAGAAGTAGGAGACCGCCTGGCCGGGCATCCTGAATGCGTAACGGTCCGCCTCCTGCTGGGCAAAGGGTTCGGAGAGCGCGACTTCGCGCATGAGAAACGCCTTCGCCTCGTCGGGGGTCATCCGACCGAGATTGACCATCGGGTCGAGGAACGCCCGCGCGGCCCGCATTAGGCGAAGCTGAACAGAGAACAACTGCCCTTCCAGCGGAAAATAGGGAATCATCAGGCTCTCGGCATAGAGGCCCCAGCCCTCCGCGTTGGTGCTGTTGAAGGCAAATGCCGCGCGGGCGAGCGAGACGCCGCCCTCGACCATCGCCGCGAACTGCAGCTCGTGGCCGGGCCGCGCTTCGTGCGCCGTCAGCGTCCACGCCGCAGCCTCCGCGGTGAAATCATCGACCGGATCGGATGACTTCGCATTCGGATTCTGCAGCGGCAGCACGAACTCCCCCACTTCGCCCCGGTTGCCCACGAGCCGGGGCGGGTTCATGAAGGGCGCGGCGATGGCGGCCGACTCCGCCTCGCTCGCGAGCCGGATGGAGGCCGCGCGCTGCGGCAGGCTGATGATCCGCTCGCGCGCCACGATCTCCTCGATGACCTTGAGGCGATCGCGATAGAGGTCCAGGATCCGATCGCGCGGCACCGGGCTGCGCTTCAGCTCGCGGATGACATCGCGATAGTCCGCCGACGCGAGATTCCGCTCGCGCGCGATGCGGGCGGCGAGGCGTGCCACCTCGTCGCGGATCTCGGCGAATGCGAACGCGCCCATCGAGATCGCCTGTTCGGGCTCCAGGTCGACCCCGGCGTTTTTCAGGCGGTCGGCATACAGCTCGCGCGGCAGCGTGTGCTCCTTGCGCGCGCGCGGAAGGACTACGGTCTTCACCCATTCGGAGTGCTCGCGCAATTGCGCCGCGAGCCGGGCGTGCGCCGCCTCCCAGTCACGCAGCGCGCTCGAGCGAAACAGCTCGGCGATCCCTGCGATGTAGCGTTCGGAGTTATCGAGGTTCTGACGCACGTGCCCTTCGAAGGGCCAGACGAGCTTCGGGGTCCCGAAGCGCTCGCTCGCGCGTGCGCGCGCGAGCTCGGCGAGCGGCGCGGTGCCCGGCTCGATCCCGGCGTAGCGTCGCAGGGGCCGAAAGGCTTTGGGCCCCCGCGATTTGCCGTTGGGCGGGTCGGGAAAGGCCTTGGGTCCCTCGAAAATGTGCCTGGGCAGGTCGAAGTAGGGAATGAGGAGGCGACGCTCGAGCGCGCTGGTGCGCCGCCGGCGCTCGACCGCGTCGATGAGAATGTCGAGGTCCTGCCGTACCTTCGGATCGGATTCCGCTTTTCGCTTGGCCGCCAGCAGCTCCAGCACGCGTCCCGCCGCGGCGTCATAGCGCTTCGCATTCTCAGGGTTGAGGTCGAGCACGGCGGTATCAAAGCGCTCGACACCCAATTCCGACGCAAACTCGGGGTGGAAAGCGCCCTCTATCTCGATTACGATCGCGGAGTTGCGGTCGCTCGCCTCGATCCACGGTTCCGCAGCGGAGGCCGCTAGAGGGACAAAAAGCACTCCGGATGCCAGGGTGCAGGAAAGGAAGCAAAGCTTGCGCGATCGCATGTCGAAAAACCCGCTTCTGGACGAAAAGGAGCGGCCATGATATCGCGGCGAGGCGGATCGGTGGCCGCCATCCGGCTCGAAAGCCCGCGCCAGGACGACGTGATGCGGCTCCTGGCCGCGCTCGACGCCTATCTCGAGTCGCTCTACCCTCCGGAGAGCAACCACATCCTCGACATCGATACGCTATGCGCGCCCGACATCCGCTTCTTCGTCGCGCGGCGCGGGGGCGAAGCCGTCGGCTGCGGCGCGCTGCGCATCGATTCGAGCGGCTACGGCGAGGTGAAGCGCATGTTCGTGCATCCCGGCGCCCGCGGGCAGAAGCTGGGGCGCGCGATCCTCGCGCGCATCGAGGAGGAAGCTTCACGCGAGGGTCTCCAGTGGATGCGCCTCGAGACCGGAATCCATCAGGCTGCGGCGCTCGCCCTCTACCGTCGCGCGGGATACGCCGAGCGCGGGCCGTTCGGGGAGTATGTGCCCGATCCGCTCAGCCATTTCTTCGAAAAAGCCATCAACTCGAGAGCAAAACGGCGCGCGGCCAAGGGTCGGTAGCGCAGATCATCCGTTCCGGGGGCGGCTGTTATAAGATGGGCACCTGCCTTCCGAAAGGAGATGATGATGCGCAGACCATTCGTCACCGCCGCGGTATTGCCTCTGCTGACCTTCCCAGTCGTTGCTGCGGCGGACACCTCGCTCGGCATTCGTGCCGGAACGCTCGGCGCAGGAGTCGAGCTGTCGTACGCTTTGAGCCAGCGCGCCGCGCTGCGCCTCAACGCGGACGGCTACAACCGCACCCAATCGAAGACCCAGGACAATATCGCCTACGACATGAAGCTGAAGCTGCAGACTGTGTCGCTGCTCGGCGACTGGTTCCCCTTCGCGAACAATTTCCGAATCAGCGCGGGCGCGATGCTCAACGGGAACAAGTTCTCGCTCAAGGGACTTCCGACGGGCGGAACCTATACCATCAACGGCAGAACTTACAACGCTTCGGATGTCGGCTCTTTCGACGCTGCAGTGGATTTCAACAAAGCAGCGCCTTACTTCGGCATCGGCTACGGGCGTCCGATCAACAGCGGCCTGTCGCTGATATTCGACCTCGGCGTCATGTCCCAGGGCAGCCCGAAGTCCAAGATCGACGTGACCTGCGGCCCTGCAACGCCTCCCGCCACGTGCTCTAACCTCCAAAGCGACGCAGCAGCCGAGCAATCCAAGCTCGACGAAAGCCTTCACAATTTCAAGTACTACCCCGTGATTTCCCTGGGCCTCGCCTACACGTTCTAGCCTCTCAAGCGCGCCGGCGTCCCCGGCCCACCCCCTATCCGGTCGCTTTGCCGTCGTTTGACATGGCAAGAACCGGATAGGCCGGGTGCTTCGATTCCGCAATCATAACAATCGTTCATCGGCCAAAGAGGCGTTTCGTTCGCGCGATCGGGCGTTTCGTCGCATGGCCGTTGCCGGGGCGTATTGGGGCCCTTAACGTGTAGGCATCAACGAGGGAGATTGTCATGAAACACGGAATTCGTCTGCTGGCGCTGGGTATCGCGATTGCCGTGAACGGAGCGGCCCTGATGGCGGCGAACGCCTCGATGGTCGGCGGCGCGGAGCGGGAGCTCGCGTCGCAGCACGTCGAGCGCGTAGTCATCGTCGCCAAAAGGGACGATCTGCCGGCGCACCAGACGATGGCGAGCCAGAACTGTCCGACCCCCAAGGCGCTCTGACGCCCCTCGGATCGCGATGCACGCCACGCCCCAGCTGGCAACGGCGCGCGCTGCGTGCGAACATAGCGGCCGGAGCCCTAGCGGCCGGAACGACGTGCTGCCCAGACCACGCGCCATCATCGCCGAGGACGAGCCGCTGCTGCGCGAGGAGCTCGCGGAGCTGCTTGGCTCCCTTTGGCCGGAACTCGACGTCGTCGCGCAGACGGGCGACGGCATCGCGACCCTGCGGGAAGTCGAAGCGCATGCGCCCGACATCCTCTTCCTCGACATCCAGATGCCGGGGCTTACCGGCCTCGAGGTGGCGCGTCAGGTAAGCGGCCGCTGCCATATCGTATTCGTGACGGCGTACGACCAGCACACCCTCGCCGCGTTCGAGCAG
>CAYQVE010000001.1:4665-26077 GCA_964420785.1 uncultured Enterobacteriaceae bacterium
CGTCGGCAGGCCCGCGCCGGCGATCGAAGGGCTGCTGCGCGAG
Source organism: uncultured Enterobacteriaceae bacterium (assembly GCA_964420785.1). Lineage (GTDB taxonomy): Bacteria > Pseudomonadota > Gammaproteobacteria > Burkholderiales > SG8-39 > VBDM01. The sequence goes on from CAYQVE010000001.1 coordinate 4,709, forward strand.
CTCGGCGCGCCGCAGCGCGGCTTCCTGCGCTGGATCAACGCGTCGCACGGCCCGGCGGTGCGCGTCATCACCGTGGACGACGTGTGTTATTTCCAGGCCGACAGCAAGTACACCCGGGTGGTCACCTCCGCGGAGGAATCGCTGATCCGCAAGCCCATCAAGGAGCTTTGCGACGAGCTCGATCCTTCCTCCTTCTGGCAGATTCACCGTTCGACCATCGTCAACGTTCACGCCATCGCCGGCGTGGTGCGCGACCTGCGCGGCCACACCCAGGTGCGCCTGAAGCGCCGGGACGAGCTGCTCCCCGTCAGTGACGCCTATGCCCATCGCTTCCGCCAGATGTAGCCGGACTCCCGCGCTGATCGACGGGCTCTCGTGGAGCGCGCTGGCACTCGTGTCGGCGTTTTGCGCGCTGGCCTCGCTGGAATCGATGCTCTCCCCCCATATGGGCGTCGTCGGCAGCGGCGGCCGCGACATGGTGCTCGCCTGGCTGGTGCGCATCCCGATATTCATGGTGAACGGCGTCACGGTGCTGATCATCGCTCTCGTGGTTCTGAACGCGGGAGGGCGCGCGGGCAGGTTGAAACCGGCCGTCGCGGTCGCGGCGGCAGTGGCGGGTTGCCTGGCGGCCTCCGTCACTCGCTATGCGATCGGGGCGACACCCGCCGCGGAGGGACCGGCGTTCATGGTCAGCGCATTCATCACCTGGTTCATTCCCGCAGCGGCCCTGGTCGCGGGCTACGTCTTCTACCTGCACACGCGTGCGGTGCGCGAGGAGGCCAACGCCGCCGAGCTGCAGCGCTCGGGGCTCGAGAAGCAGCAGCTCGAGACGCGGCTGTGCCTCCTGCAGGCGCAGATCGAGCCGCATTTCCTGTTCAACACCCTCTCCAATGTGCGGCGCCTCTGCCAGAGCGATTCCGGCGCAGGGCGCGCTATGCTCGCGCAGCTCGCGCGGTACCTGCGCGCCGCGCTGCCGAGGATGCGCGACCACGACGCTTCTCTCGCCGACGAGATCGAGCTGGTTTCGGCGTTCCTCGGCGTACAGAAGATCCGTATGGGCGCGCGGCTGGAGAGCTCGATCGACGTGCCGGCGTCGCTGCTCGGGGCCCGCGTTCCGTCGATGATGCTCGCGACCCTGGTCGAGAACGCGATCAAGCATGGCATCGGGCCGCTCGCCGAAGGCGGCGCGATCCGCCTCGCCGCGGCCCGCGAAGGCGAAACGCTGGTGCTCTCGGTCGCCGATACCGGGCAGGGATTCGCCGCGGCTTCCGGATCCGGCGTGGGGCTGGCCAACATACGGGCGCGGCTCGGCGCGCAATACGGCGAGCAGGCGACGCTCAGGCTCGAGGCCAACTCGCCGCGCGGCGTCCTCGCCACCATCAGGCTGCCGTGGATCCGCGGCAAACAGCGACCATGAGCAGCGTCCTTCCGGCAACTAGCGCCGTTGCAGACGGCGCGGCGAGCCGCGGATGGTTCAGCGGCTTCGGCAAGCGCCACCTGTGCATCGTTCTGACGTTCTGCGCAGTGGTTCCCGTTAGCGGCGCGCTGTTCAAGCTCGCCGTGGATCCCGCATCGCATCACGGCGCCGTGGTCGGCGATGTCATCGCGTGTTTCCTAATCGGCCTGGCGGCGATGCTCAGCGCGATCGCCGCCGAGAACCGGCTCGCCGGCGTCCTCGGCGCGGCGCCGCGGATGGCGATCGCGGTGCTCGTTGCGGCCGCCGCGGCAACTGTGCTGATGGAAGCGGTGACTCAACTCCTGATCCGCCCGCTCGGCCTGCCGATCGAAGAAGCCGAAATGGCGATGTACTCGGGCGATCTACATCGCATCGCCTATCGTTTTTCCGGCGCTGCCACATGGGCGCTGATGCTGATCGCCCTGTACGCGATGCTCGAAGCTAGGCGGCGCGCCACCGAGGAGCTGCATACGGTACGCGTTGCGGCGCTGGCCGCCGAGCGCACCGTCCTCGAGGGTGACCTGCGGGCGATGCAGGCGAGGGTCGACCCGGACCTCTTGTTCGACACGCTGCTCGCGGTGGACCGCGCCTACGCGAGGAGCACCCGTTTCGGAGAAGACGCCCTCGACGCCCTGATCGGTTTCCTGCGCGCGGCGCTGCCCGCCGAGGCCGCAGCGACCTCCACCGTGGCGAGAGAGCTCGAGCACGTGCGCGCCTACCTGGCGGTGAGGGCGCTGCTCTCGGCGTCGAGGCCGGACGTGGAGATGAGGGCTGAGCCGGCAGCGCGGGAAGCGCCGATGCCTGCGATGCTGATGCTGCCGCTGGTGCGCTGGGCGCTCGACGGGCGGCCTGCGGTCCGTCTCCAGCTGGCGGTGCGGCGGCGCGGCGGCGCGCTCGGAATTTCAGTGGAGAGCGACCTGACCGAAGCGCAGCTCTCCTCCGAAGACGATCTCGCCGGCGTGCGCCAGCGCCTGATGCATCTCTATAGGGAACGCGGACGCCTGGACGTGAGCACCGACGCAGGCAAGCGACGCGCACTCATGGAGATCCCGCTCTAGGCGGATTGTGCGCGCGTCGGGTATACTTCGCGCAGTCCCACCGCAATTCGACGAACGACATATGGACCACCACGCGAATCCAAATCCCTCCCGCTGCTCAAGCGGCGGCATGGCGCGTGGCGTGGACAGCGTGCGTTGCGCCGGCTTGCCGTACATCGGCGGCAAAGACTGACCCGCGGGCCGATTGCCCGCCGGGTTTCGAGGCGGGACGAATCGGCCGATCAGCCAAAGTCGTTTCCGCTTCGCGCAACAGGCGACGGAAAGACAATGGCAAACTTTATTCGACAACTGAATCCCGCCCGAGCGTTCAACGGGCTGTGGCGCCACGGCGATTTTGTGCGGCTGTGGAGCTCGCTCACCATCACCCACTTCGGCGGGCAGATCACCTTCCTCGCGCTTCCGCTCACCGGAGCCCTGCTGCTCGATGCGACGCCGCTCGAAATGGGCGTCCTCACGGCGCTCGAGGCGTTGCCGTTCGCGCTCTTCGGCCTGTTCGCCGGCGTGCTGGTGGATCGCGCGCCCAAGCTCCCGATCATCGTGTGGTCGGACATCGCGCGTGCCCTGGCCCTGGTCACGGTGCCGCTTTGCGCGAGGCTCGGGGTGCTCTCGATGGGCGTGCTCTTTGCGGTCGGGTTCCTGGTCGGACTCGGAACCGTCTGCGGCTGGCCGGCTTACCAGGTGTTCATGACCGAACGGGTCGGCCGCGGCAACCTGGTCGAGGCGAACGCCAAGATCGGGGTGAGCGATTCCGCCGCACAGCTCATCGGCCCCGGAATCGCCGGTGCGCTGATCCAGTGGCTCACGGCTCCGTTCGCGATACTGCTCGATGCGCTGTCGTTCCTGCTTTCCGCCTGGATTCTGCGCGGCATCCGTTCCGGGCCCAACGACGCGCCCAAGATGCGCGCCTCGAGCGTGGGCGCGGAGATCCGCGAAGGGCTGTCCGCGATCTGGCGCAACGCCGTGCTGCGCGCCCTCGCCTGGGCGATCGCCGTGTGGCAGATTTTCCGGCACGCATCGCTCGCGATCGTGGTGCTGTACGCGGCGCGCGAGCTCGGCTTCAGCGCCGGGCATGTCGGCGCATTGTGGATGCTCGCCGGCATCGGCTCGCTCGGCGCCGCCGCCGCAATCGGGCGCCTCAACCGGCGTCTCGGCTTCGGTCCCACCATGCTGGCCGGCCTGCTGGGAACGGGAGTCGGATGGTTGCTCCTCGCTTCCGCGTCGGGCGGCGGGTTCACCGCCTCGGCATTGTTCGGCTTGGGGCTGTTCGTGCTCGACTTCAGCGGCATGGTGTTCTTCATCAACTACCTGACGCTGCGCCAGGCAGTGACCCCGGATCCGCTGCTCGGGCGCGTCACGGCGACGATGATCTGCCTCACGGTGGCGGCCGCGCCTTTCGGCGGCCTGGCCGGCGGCTGGATCGCCGAGCATGCGGGATTGCGGGCGACCTTGCTCCTGGCGGGGGTGGGCGCGATCGCGCTGGTGCCGCTCGTGGCCTGGGCCTCTCCGCTTTTGCGCCTGCGTACGCTCGACGAGGCTCAGGAGCCTCGGCAGACCGAAAGTCTCGCCGAGGAGATGGCCGGATAACTCCCCGGCGGTGAATCGACCGGGATGTCAGGACCGCTTGCGGCGCTCGACCCCGCTGCGCCGCTCCGGACCGCCGAAGTGCGGGTCCAGGCCCTGCCGCCGGTCGCGATCGCTGCGCCCGATCTCGTGTCTGTCAGGACCGGGCGCTGCGCTCGCCCCGGCAAACGCTTCGGGCTCGGCGGCGAATTCCGCATCGCCCGCTCCGTCCGAGCGAGCGACGAGTCCGAATACCAGCCACAGCACGGCGGCATCGAGGGCGAGCAGAAACAGCTCCAGGAACAGAAACGGCAGAAAGATGCCGCGCTGGACGCTGCCGCTCAAGGCGAATCTGAAACCCTCGAACGCGCGGTCGGGCTGAGTTTCGAACGGCGGGAACAGCAGGATCAGCAGCAGATTGGCGATGACCAGCCATTGCAGCACGCTCTGCCAGCGAACCCTGGGGCGGGAAGGCTGTTGCGGCGCGCCCTGCAGCAGGAGCCAGGCGAGCACCGCGTTGACGAGCACGAAGAAGATTTCCAGATACAGCAGGCCGCTGTTGAGGGTGGCGTTGACGGGCGCGTCGAAAACCGGATAGAAGGCATCGAAGCTCGCCGGGCCCGCGCGCAGCAGGGACTGGCCGTTGAACGGCGGGAAAAGCAGCATGAGCGCCAGATTGGCCACTGCGGCGATCAGCACCGTCAATTGGAGCTTATTCATGCTTTTCCAAAAGCAAGTCGTGTGCCATTTTCATGAAACTGGGGCCAGCCTTGCCAACTGCCATCGGGCGTTCGCTATCTGGTAGGCCGTGCAGGAGTCGAACCTGCGACCAACGGATTAAAAGTCCGCTGCTCTACCACCTGAGCTAACGGCCCGGGACGGAGCGCGATTCTAGTATGTCGCGCGAGCGAGCGTCAATGTAAATGCGCGCCGTGCGACGATTCGGCGCTCATGCTTCCCGCATCAGCCGCCAGTACTGGATCTTCATCGTGAGCGCCGCGCCGGCGATGATGGCGGAAAACGCGAGGAACGAGCCGAGCGCGAGCGTGGAGAGGCCCGATACTCCCTGGCCGATGGTGCAGCCGAGCGCGAGCACGCCGCCGAAACCCATCAGCGCGCCGCCGACGAGATGATTGATCAGGTCCTCGGCGTCGCGAAAGCTCTCCAGCCGGAACGAGCGGGTCGCGAGCGACCAGGCGAGCGAGCCCGCGAGCATCCCGAGCACCGACGCGATTCCGAAGGTCATCACGCGGCTCTTGTCGCTCCACAGGAGGAGAAGCTCGAGAGAATAGGCCTGCGGCGCAACGAAGGAGAGCGACTCCGTGCGGCCCGAGTTCGTGGCGAGGAATTTTTCCTCGAGCGTGGCCGGATCCTCGGCGAGGTGGCCGATGTGCCCCGAAAGATACCAGCCCCCGACGACGACGAGGCCGACGACCACTCCGCCCAGGACATTGTCGAACGTGCGGAATTCGCGCGCCCTGAAGACGAACGCGAGGAGGCCGAGCGAAATCGCGAGCCCGAGCCCGGCGAGCGCTGCCCGCTTGTCGAAGCCGAACGACCGGGCGAGGATGGACGCGAGATCCTGCTCTCCGGCGAGCGTCGCGCTCACGGAATCGAGCGCCGCCACGCGAAACACTCCGAGGATCCCCTTCAGCGTCATGTAGGCGGTGATCGCGAGCACGATCGCGACGACGAGCGATTTGAGGTTGCCCGTGCCGATGCGGATCAGCGTCTTCGAGCCGCAGCCCGAGCCGAGCGTCATGCCGATCCCGAACAGCAACCCGCCCAGGACGTAGGAAAGCCAGGTGAACCGGGGCACGGTGTAGATCGTCTTCGACAGATCGACGAGTCCGGCCAGCTGCAGCGCGCCTGCGCCGGCGGTCGCCACGGCGATGGCGAGCAGCCACATGCGCATGCGGTTCCAGTCGCCCATGTTGACCACGTCCGACACCGCTCCCATGGTGCAGAAGTGCGTCTTGTTGCCCACGGCGCCGAAGAGGAAAGCGAGCGCAAAGGCCCCCCACACCACTGCCGAGGCGAGCGCTGCCGGATCGGATTGGGTCAAGTGACCTCTATTCGGACTGGCCCCGGTGTCCTAGCGCGGGGCGCCGCCTATTTTTTCTGCATGAGGCGCTGCTTCGCCTGCTCGGCCGCCGGGCTGGAGGGATATTTCTTGACGAGCGCGCGCAGCGTCTCGCGCGCGGCGGGGCTCTGCCCCAGCTCCCCCTGGGAGCTCGCGATGTTGAGCAGCGCGTCGGGCGCCTTGGAATTCTCCGGCCAGAGCTTGACCACTTTCTGCTGGGCCGCGATGGCGGACTTGTAGTCGCGCATCGCGTAGTACGCGTTGCCGATCCAGTACTGCGCCGAGGGCAGGAGCTCGCTGCTCGAGAAATTGGTCATGAAATTCTGGAAGCTGGTGATGGAGAGCTGATAGTTGCCGAGCTTGAACTGGTTGAGCGCCAGCTCGTACGCCTGTTTTTCCGCGGCGGCGCTGCGCTCGCCCTGGCTCAGCTTGTCCTGCAGCTGCGATTGCGTCTGCTCGAGCTTTCTCAGGCGGTTGTCGAGGTCGACGTAGAGGTCCTTCTGGCGCCGCTCGAGGGTCTCGGTCTGGTTCGAGAGCACCTCGATCTGCCCGCGCAGCTTCGCGACGTCCTGCCTCAGCGATTCGATCAGCTGGGCGAGATCGACGACGCGGTTCTGCCCCGAGGAATCCAGCTGCCCGAGCCGCGCGTCGATCGCGGATAGGCGCTCCTCGATCGCCTTCTGGCGCGCCTCGACCTGGTTTCTCAGCTGGAAGATCTGCCTGCGCGCCTCGTCGTCGTCGAACAGGGCCGCGTGGGCCGCGCCCGCGAGGAGCGCGGCCCACAGCGCAAGCGTGATCCGCAGCCGCATCGGCCTAGTATTCGCCGCCGTAGAGCATGTCGCTGCGGCGGTTCTGCGACCAGCATCCTTCGTTGTGATCGGTGCAGCGCGGCTTTTCCTCGCCGAGGCTGACCGGCTCGACCTGCGTTTCGGTCGCGCCCATCAGCACGAGCATGCGCTTCACCCCTTCGGCCCTGCGTTGCCCGAGGGCGATGTTGTATTCGCGGCTGCCGCGCTCGTCGCAGTTGCCCTGGATGAGCATCTTCTTGCCGCGGTTCTCGGCGAGATACTTGCCGTGGGCCTGCAACACCGGGCGGTACTCGTCCTTGATGTCGTACTTGTCGTAATCATAGAAAACGGAGCGCTTCGACAAGTCGATTTGTGGGACGGGCTGGACCGGGCGCGCCGCGAGCGGCGGCGACACCGGCCCTTGAGCCGGCTGGACGCTGGGTGCCGCGGGCTTTTCGGTTTCGACCGGCGTGCTGGCGCAGCCGTAAAGCAGCGCCAGGGTCAGAGCGGAAAACAACGTCTTCTTCATTGACGATCTCCTTTGTGGTCTCGAGAAAACGAGGAGGATTTCTCCCCGCGTGCTCCCCTAAGTTGCGGTCGCAAACGGCGGTCCGTAGCGTCCATCAGTTACCCAAAAACGGCCCCCAGGAGGGCTCGCGCACGTCCGCCGCCTGGATCCCGAGCCGCTGCCTGAAGCGGCCGTCGCTCGACACCGCCGCGAGCACTCCGCGGTTGTCCACGTCGCTTGCATATAGAATGATCCGCCCGTTCGGCGCGAAGCTCGGAGACTCGTCGCGTTGCCCGTCCGTCAGGGCCTGGATCTGCTTGCTCTCCAAGTCCATGACCATCAGCTGGAACCGCCCGCTGACCCGGGAAATATACGCGAGGATCTTGCCGTCCGGGCTGACGCGCGGGGATACATTGTAATCGCCTTCGAAGGTCATGCGCACAGGGTCCGCCCCGGTCGCCGGTATGCGGTAAATCTGCGGGCTGCCCCCTCTGTCCGAGGTGAAGTAGATGAATTGACCGTCCGGGGTGAAAAATGGTTCCGTATCGATGGCCTGGGAAGACGTGAGCCGCCGGAGGTTGGTGCCGTCGGGGCTCATCAGGTAGATCTGGGAGGTTCCGTCCTTGGTGAGCACGGCCGCGAGCTGCTTGCCGTCCGGGGACCACGCCGGCGCGCTGTTCGAGCCCCTGTAGTTCGCGACCGGCGCGGGCTGCTTGCTCGCGCTGAGGCTCTGCACGAAGAGGATCGGCTTCTTGTTCTGGAACGACACGTAGGCCATTCGCGCGCCGTCGGGCGACCATGCGGGCGACATGATCGGTTCGGAGGAGATCAGGATCGACTGGGCGTTTTGCCCGTCCGCGTCGGCGACGCGCAGCTCATAGCGCGTGCCCTGCTTGACGATGTAGGCGATCCTCGTGCTGAACACCCCGCGCTCGCCGGTCATCTTCTCGTAGATGAAATCGGCGATCTTGTGGGCCGTGAGGCGGGTTTGCGCGGCGGTCAGGGTGAACGCGATGCCGCCGATCTGGGACTGCTTGAGCACATCGAGCAGGCGAAAGCGCACTTCGAGCTTTCCGTCGGGAAGCCGCTGCGCCTGCCCGATGACCATCGCGTCGGCGAGACGGCTCTTCCATTCTGGGAAATCGACCTGGGCGATCTCGGTGGGAAGAGGATTGACCCCGCCGACGAATATCGCGCGGAAGCGGCCGCTGCGCGAAAGGTCCTGCTCGATGATTTCCGTGATGCTCTGCGGCAGTGCAGACTCCCCGACGAACGGAAGCACCGCGATGGGAATCTGGTTGGCGCCGCCCCCTATGATCTCGATGGTGAGCTGGGCCCGGGCGGCGCCGGTCAGGAAGAGCAATGCCGCGAGCAGCGTTGCGGACCGTGTCATCAGGGGTCGCAGTATACCTTCATCACTCCCCCTATTCCCTCGGCCTGAACTTGAGAGTCAGCTCGCGTATGAACTGATCGGGCCGGCCGGACCTGGGCGGCGGCGACCTCTTCAGTATCGCCCGCTCGACCGCGTCGTCGTGGGCCTTGCTGCCGCTCGATTTCCCGAGACGCACGGAAAGCACTTCGCCCGTGGGCAGTTGTACGACATCGAAGATCGCCTCCGGGTTTCCCTTGAGGTCGGAAGGCGGAACGATATTAGCCCATATTCGCGCACGGATTTTTTCTATATACCGGGGATCACCCACGGGGAGGGCGGGCGATGCGAATTGCTTCAGCGCCTCCTGCCGCTCGCGGGTCCGGTTGAGCGCCTGCTGCTCCTGCGCAAGCTGCTCGCGGATGCGCTGGGTGGTATCGAACTTGAGCGGCGGCTCTTCCTTCTTCTTCGCGAGCTTCTTTTCCCGCTCGATGGCGATGTCGGGCTTGGACTGCTTCTGCTCGACCCTGGGCTCGGGTTTCGGCTGCGGCTTGACCTCGGGCTTGGGCTCGACCTTGGGTTCGGCTTGCTCGACCGCCGGCAAGTCGCTCCAGAGCTCGGCCACCACCGGGGCCGGATTCCTCGACTGCCAGCGCAGCCCGAAAACCAGCACGGCGAAGAGCAGGCCGTGCACGAGCACCGACAGCGCCGCTGGTGCGACGCCGCCCGGTTCGTCCGCGGGAATCGCGTAGCTCACGGGGTGGCGGGCTTCACGAGCAGCCCGACGCGCCGGATGTTCTGCCGCTGCAGCTCGTCCATCACTTTCAGGACCGCCTCGTAGCGCACCTCCTTGTCTGCGGAGATCACCACCGGCTGATCGGGGCTCTTCTTCTGCCTTTCGCGCAATGCGGCCACGAGCTGCGCCGCCGTCACCGCGTGCTCGTCCGCCCTGCCCTTGTCGCGCTCGCGCAGCATCAAGGACTGATCGCGCCGCACGATCACCTCCAGAGGCGAGGCCGGCGGCTGCGAGGACTTGCCCACGCTCGGAAGATCGACCACGCCGGGATTCACGAGCGGCGCTGTGACCATGAAAATCACGAGCAGCACCAGCATCACGTCCACGTACGGGACGATGTTGATCTGGTTCATGAGACGGCGCGCGCGCATCGCCTCAGGCCCCCTTCGCCTCGTGCGCGCTGGCGAGCCTCGCCTGCGCCTGCCGCTGCAGGATGTTGGAGAACTCCTCCATGAAGCTCTCGAAACGCACGGCGAGGCGATCGACGTTGTGGGAGAAGCGGTTGTAGGCCACGACTGCGGGTATCGCCGCGAAAAGGCCGATCGCCGTGGCGACCAGGGCCTCGGCGATCCCCGGGGCGACGGCGGCAAGGGTCGCCTGCGCCATGTTGGCGAGGCCACGGAACGCATGCATGATGCCCCACACCGTGCCGAGCAGCCCGACGTAGGGGCTCACCGAACCGACCGAGGCGAGGAAAGAGAGACTGGCTTCGAGGCGGTCCATCTCGCGCTGGTAAGTCGCGCGCATCGCGCGGCGCGCCCCGTCCACCATCAGGCTCGGGTCGGCAATGCCGCGCTGGCTCTTCAGTTTCGAGAACTCGCGGTACCCGGCCTCGAAAATTCGCTCGAGGCTCCCGGTCGAATGCCGGTGGTTCACCGCGCTCTGGAACAGCGCGGGAAGGTCCGAGCCGCTCCAGAAGTCGCGCTCGAACTGTTCGGTCCTGCTTTGGGCTCGGTGTATGGTGAAGAGCTTGAGAAAGATGAAGTACCAGGACATGAAGGACACGACCACGAGCAGCAGCATCACCAGCTGAACGACGATGCTCGCGTTCGCGATCATCGCTAGGATCGAGAGGTCCTGGGTCGTGGTCATCGCAATCCTTCTAGTTTTTTTCGAATCGCCTCAGGCACGGCGACCGGCCTGTAGCTCTTCGCGCTGACGCACGCCAGGCTCAGCTCGGCGCTCGCCAGCACCTCCTCCCTGCGCATGACCGCCTGATCGAACTCGAGCCGCGCCCGGCCTACATGCTTCACCCGGGCCGTCACGGTCAGCAGATCATTCAGCAGCGCGGGCTTATGGTAGGCGATTTGCGCCGAATGCACCACAAAGAGGACGCGGTCCCGGCGGGCGAGTTCCCCCAAATCGAACCCCTGCGACTGCAGCAGCTCGGTGCGCGCGCATTCCATGAACGAGAGATAGTTGGCGTGGAAGACCACGCCGCCGGCGTCGGTATGCTGGGTGTAGACGCGAAGCGGCCAGGAGAAGGAGGGGCGGCCGGCCTGCCCTGTCATTGTCCGAACAGCGCCCCGGAATCGGACTGCTTCGGCGCGGTCAGGCCCAGGTGCCGGTAGGCGGAGACCGTCGCGACGCGCCCGCGCGGGGTGCGCTGCAAATAGCCCTGCTGGATGAGATAGGGCTCGAGCACGTCCTGGATCGTGTCGGCTTCTTCGCCGATCGCGTGCGCGAGGTTCTCCAGGCCCACGGGGCCGCCCGAAAATTTCTCGATGACCGCGGAGAGGAGCTTCCTGTCCATCACGTCCAGGCCCAGCACGTCGACGTCGAGCATTTTCAGGGCGGCGTCCGCGACCTCGCGCGAGATCGACCCTTGAGCGCGCACTTGCGCGAAATCGCGAACGCGGCGGAGCAGCCGGTTCGATACGCGCGGGGTGCCGCGCGAGCGCTTCGCGATCTCGAGCCCGCCCTCGGGGGAGATTTCCACCTTGAGCAGTCCCGCGGAGCGGTTCACGATGCGCTCGAGCTCTCCCTCGGTGTAGAACTCGAGGCGCGCGACGATGCCGAAACGGTCGCGAAGCGGATTGGTGAGCATGCCCGCACGGGTGGTCGCGCCGACCAGAGTGAAAGGCGGCAGATCGAGCTTCACCGAGCGCGCGGCCGGCCCCTCCCCGATCATGATGTCGATCTGGTAGTCCTCGAGCGCGGGATAGAGGATTTCCTCGACCACCGGCGACAGGCGGTGGATCTCGTCGATGAAGAGCACGTCGTTCGGCTCGAGGTTGGTGAGGATCGCAGCGAGGTCGCCCGGGCGCTCGAGCACCGGTCCCGCGGTCTGGCGCAGATTCACGCCCATCTCGCGGGCGATGATGTGCGCGAGCGTCGTCTTCCCGAGGCCCGGCGGCCCGTAGAGCAGCACGTGGTCGAGCGCTTCCTTCCGGTTCCTCGCAGCCTCGACGAAGATCGCGAGCTGCCCGCGGATCTTTTCCTGGCCGATGTACTCGGCGAGCGACTTGGGGCGCAGCGCGCGCTCGAAGGCCTCTTCCTGGGGCGAGACGGGAGCCGCCGAGATCAGGCGGTCGGTTTCGATGGCCATTCGCTATCTTACCGCCCGTTGCTTCACGTCTTCGACAAGGATCTCAGGGCCTGCCGGATGCTCTCGGAAACGGAAAGTCCGTCGGGCAGGTGCTTCACCGCAAGCTGCGCCTCCTTGTCGCTGTAACCGAGAGCGAGCAGGGCGGTCATCACGTCGCTCGCCACGGGCCTGGGGCGGTTGACGGCGACCGCGCTCAGCGCTTCGGCGCCGAGCTTGCCTTTTAGCTCGAGCAGCAGGCGCTCGGCGGTCTTCCTGCCGATTCCGGGAATCTTCACCAGCCGCCCCGATTCCTGCATCGCGACGGCTTCGATCAGCTCGGCAACGCTCAGGCCGGAAAGCACCGCGAGCGCGGTGCGCGCGCCCACGCCCGAGATCTTCAGCAGCTGCCGGAAGGCGCGGCGTTCCGAGTCGGTGGCGAAGCCGAAGAGAAGATGCGCGTCCTCGCGCACGACGAGGTGAGTGAGCAACGTCACGCTTTCTCCGGTAGCGGGCAGGCCGTAGAACGTGCTCATCGGAACTTCCACTTCGTAACCCACGCCCGCCGCGTCGACCAGTATTTGCGGCGGGTTCTTCGCGACCAGCACGCCCGCGATTCGTCCAATCATACGAGCCTGCCTCTCTTCACGCGGAAACCGCGGGTCGAAAGCTTGCCCAGGCGCCCGCCGTGGGCGTGGCAGATCGCGCAGGCGAGCGCGTCGGCGGCGTCCGCCGAAGGTGCCCCGGCAAGCCCGAGCAGCCGCTTGACCATTTCCTGGACCTGCTCTTTTTTCGCGTGGCCGTTGCCGACGACGGCCTGCTTGACCTGGAGGGCGGTGTACTCGGCGACCGGCAATCCCGCATCTACCGCGGCGCAAATCGCCGTGCCGCGCGCCTGACCGAGCGCGAGCGTGGAGGCGGGATTGACGTTGACGAAGACTTTCTCCAGCGCGACCTGCTGGGGGCGGTGCTCGCCGATGATTTCTCGCAAGCCCCCGAGGATAGTCTTCAAGCGATCGGACAGGTCGGCGTTGCCGGATCTGATGCAGCCGCTCGCGATATAGGCGAGGCTCGCGCCGTTCTTCTCGATGATCCCGAATCCGGTAACGCGCAAACCCGGGTCGATGCCCAGGATTCGAACGATAGCGGCCGGCATCCGGGGATTATTCAGGATAGACGATCAAGGATCAAGGAAGGCAAGCCCCCCACACGGGTGATGAACAGCCAAACGAGTCGCTTGCGCTATTTCTTCTCCGCCTTATCCAAGAACGGAATAACCGTCGCAGCCAACGCCGGCGCCAGACCCATCTCATAGTGCGTGACGTCCGGGAGTATCGCGAGCCGATTCCTGGCCATGTTCTCGCGCTGCCAGCCGGCGTCCTTCGACCCACCGCCCAGCAACTGATAAAACTTCACGATATGTTCAGGCCGGAACATGTCGCTGTCCCCGAAAACCAGCAGCGTCGGCATCGTGAGCTTCTTGATATCGCCCGACCAGTCGTAGGGCTTTCGCATCAGCGCGCCCATGCGATCGAGAAGCTTGGGAAAATCCTGCGGACGCGGCGACAGCGCCATGTACGATTCATACATAGGCGTGCCCTTCATCTGCTCCGCCATCGCCGCGCCCACCGTGGCCTGCATGGGCAGCATCTCGGGATAGAAGCCGTCCTGCGAGAATCCGGCGGACACCAGCACCAGCCGCCGCACCATCTCCGGATGCTGTACGGCCAACTGGAACGCGACACCGCCACCCATGGAGTAACCCATCACGTCGACTTTCGAGTAACCCAGCGACTTGAGAACGGTGGCCATGTCATCGCCCATCTCGACGAGGCTGATCTCGCGGTCCCCCAGCGAGCTGCGGCCGTGGCCCTGCAAGTCGACGCCGATGACCCGGCGGCCTTTGGCCAATGCCGTGAGGTTGGGGCCGAACATCTCGATCTGCCCCAGGCCGCCATGGAGGAGCAGCAAAGGCCCGGCCCGCCCGCGGCCGCCTTTGCCGTGCACCTGATAGTAGTAGCTCACCCCGTTGGCCATGACATGGCCGGACTTGAGGGCGGACTGCGTGATCCGGGAATTCAGCCAGGGGGAGGTGGCGCTCGCCTTCTCGGCGGCGAAGGCGGGGGTGGCAACGGCGAGGGCCAGCAGCTGGAGTGTCGTAGAGTACATGCAGGTTCTCCTGTGAATAGATCGAGGATCAAGGATTCTCGTTCCGTTCTTGCCCTTACTGGTCGATCACCGCCGTGGTGTAGACGTCCTGCACGTCGTCGAGGTTCTCCAGCGCATCGAGCAGCTTCTGCATCCGCGCCCCTTCCTCGCCTTTGAGGACGTTTTCGGCGGTCGGCTTCATCGTGATGTCGGCAAGCGCAGGCTCGAGCCCCGCTTTTGCGAGCCCGTCCCTCACCGTGACGAAATCGGCGGGCGCGCAGATCACCTCGACCGAGCCGTCGTCGTTCCTGACCACGTCCTCGGCACCCGCATCGAGCGCGGCTTCCAGGACTTTTTCCTCGCTCGTCCCGGGCGCGAACACGAACTGCCCGCAGTGCTTGAAGAGGAACGCCACCGAGCCGTCGGTGCCGAGATTGCCGCCGTTCTTCGCGAACGCGTGGCGCACCTCCGCCACGGTGCGTGTGCGGTTGTCGGTCATGCAATCCACCATCACCGCGGCGCCGCCCGGCCCGTAGCCCTCGTAGCGGATCTCCTCGTAGGTGGCGCCCTCAAGCCCGCCCGCGCCGCGCTTCGCCGCGCGCTCGATCGTATCCTTGGGCATGTTGGCGTCGTACGCCTTGTCGACCGCAAGGCGCAGCCGCGGGTTCATCGCCGGATCGGCCCCGCCCAGTCGCGCGGCCACCGTGACCTCCTTGATGAGGCGCGTGAAGATCTTGCCCTTCTTCGCATCCGCGGCCGCTTTCTTGTGCTTTACGTTGGCCCATCTGGAGTGTCCTGCCATGGCGGAGCGGCGCGTCTTGAGTTCGGGAAAGCTTATAATTTTATCATTCGCTTCTCGCGCCGGGCCAAGATGATTTCTCTGGAGATCGGACAGTGGATCTGAAAATTCGTGGCAAGGCCGCGCTCGTGTGCGGCGCAAGCAAGGGGCTGGGCCGGGGGTGCGCGACCTCGCTCGCGCGCGAAGGCTGCCGCGTCACTCTGGTTGCGCGCGAGCGCCAGGCGCTGGAGAGAACCGCGGATGAAATCCGCGCCGCGACGGGCGCGACGGTCGTGGCGGTGGCGGCGGACATCACGAGCGAACAGGGCCGCATCGCCGCGCTCGCCGCCTGCCCCCAGCCGGACATCCTCGTGACCAACGCGGGCGGCCCTCCTCCCGGAGATTTCCGCAAGTTCTCGCGCGAGGACTGGCTGAAGGCGGTCGGCGCCAACATGATCACTCCGATCGAGCTGATCAAGGCGACGGTCGACGGGATGGTCGCGCGGCGCTTCGGGCGCATCGTCAACATCACCTCGAGCGCGGTGAAGGCCCCGATCGCG
This sequence comes from uncultured Enterobacteriaceae bacterium, assembly GCA_964420785.1. Classification (GTDB taxonomy): domain Bacteria; phylum Pseudomonadota; class Gammaproteobacteria; order Burkholderiales; family SG8-39; genus VBDM01. The sequence continues at coordinate 20,337 of CAYQVE010000001.1, forward strand.
GAGCTCGCGCTCTCGAACGGCGCGAGGAGCGGCCTCACCGGCTTCGTCGCGGGCCTCGCGCGCGCGACCGTCGCGCACAACGTCACGATCAACAACCTGCTCCCCGGGCGCTTCTGGACCGACCGGCTGAAGAGCAACACCGAGTTCACCGCGAAGGAGAAGGGCAAGACCGTGGAAGAGGTGAGGCACGACATCGAGAAAGCGATTCCCGCGGGCCGCTTCGGCACGCCCGAGGAGTTCGGCGAGCTCTGCGCCTATCTGTGCAGCATCCAGGCGGGCTACATCACCGGCCAGAATTTCCTGATCGACGGCGGCGTCTACCCCGGCACGTTCTGAGCGTTCTGCATATCGACCGGAGCATCGGGCGATACTCCGGCGACACTCTGCGGCCCTCACCCCCTTCCATTCTCTTCATGATCCTCTACGCCATCACGATTTTCCTGAGCGCCTTCCTGCTCTTTCAGGTGCAGCCCCTCATCGCCAAGATCATCCTGCCCTGGTTCGGCGGCAGCGCGGCGGTGTGGACGATCTGCATGCTCTTTTTCCAGCTGCTGCTTCTCGCCGGCTACGTCTATTCGCACGCCTACGTCCGGCTGCGGATCCCCGCGCGGCGCCACATTCACATCGCGCTGCTCGCCATCGGCGCGGCGACGCTGCCTCTCGCCGCGAGCGCCGCCTGGAAGCCCGCAGGCGGCGAAGACCCGACGTGGCGGATACTCGGGCTGCTCGCGACGAGCATCGGGCTGCCCTATTTCGTGCTCTCCACGACGGGCCCCCTGGTGCAAGCCTGGTACGCGCGCTCCCACGAAGGCGCCGCGCCTTATCGCCTGTTCGCGCTCTCCAATCTGGGCTCGATGCTCGCGCTCGTCTCGTATCCCCTCGCCGTCGAGCCTCTTCTCGCCCTGGGCACGCAGGCGGCCGTCTGGTCGGCGGGCTTCGCGCTGTTCGCTCTTGCGTGCGCGGCGCTCGCCTGGCGCAGCCGGGGCGCCGAGGCGCGAGCTCTCGCGGGAGGCGACTCGGGCAAGCCCGGACCGCGACTGCAGGCGTTCTGGGCGTCGCTCGCCTGCTGCGCTTCCCTGCTGCTCCTCGCCTTCACCGGTCACATGACGCTCAACATCGCCGCCATCCCCTTCCTCTGGGTACTGCCTCTCGCGCTCTACCTCTTGAGCTTCGTGCTCTGTTTCGAGGCTTCGGGCTGGTACCGGCGCTGGCTGTTTCTGCCGCTCGTCGCCGCGGGGTTCGCGGGAGTCTGCGTGACGCTCACCCACTCCAACCCGAGCATCTGGGTCTTGATACCCCTCTACTCCGCCACGCTCTTCGCTGCGTGCATGGTGTGCCACGGGGAACTCGCGCGCTCCAAACCGCATCCACAACATCTCACCGGTTTCTATCTCATGCTCGCCCTGGGCGGGGCGGCGGGCGGGGTGCTCGTCGGGCTGGTCGCGCCCAACGCGTTCGAGGACCTCTACGAGCTGCCGATCGGCATGCTCGCGCTCTCGCTGCTCGTGATCGCCGCGCTGCTGCGCGATCGAGCGAGCGTGCTCCACGGACGCTGGGGAGTCGCCGCCCGGATCTTGTTCCTCACGCTGACGGCGGCGCTCGCCGCCGCCCTGTACAGGACGTACGCGGAGAATTCGTCCGATACCCGGGTCAGGTCGCGCAACTTCTACGGCGTGCTCAACGTGCACGATTCGGGCGAGGGGCCGGACGCGATGCGGGTGCTCTCGCACGGCACCATCGTCCACGGCAAGCAGTTCCTGGATCCGGACCGGCGCGGCTTGCCCACGAGCTACTACGGACCGAGGTCGGGCATCGGGCTCGCTCTCCTCGACGCGCGTGCGCACGCGCCCCTGCGGGTGGGCGTGGTGGGCCTGGGCGCGGGGACGCTCGCGGCCTACGGCAGGACGGGCGACGTGTTCCGCTTCTACGACATCAATTCCGGTGTGGTCGAGCTCGCCCGCTCGGAATTCACTTTTCTCAAGGACAGCCCGGCGAAGATGGAGGTGGCGCTCGGCGACGCGCGGCTGTCCTTGGAGCGCGAGCCGGCGCAGAATTTCGACGTCCTCGCGCTCGACGCCTTCTCGAGCGACGCGATCCCGGTGCATCTGCTCACGGTGGAGGCCTTCAAGACCTACCTGCGCCATCTCAAGCCGGGCGGCGTCCTCGCCGTGCATATCTCCAACCGCTACCTCGATCTCGTTCCCGTGGTGCAGCAGGCGGGGCGGCGTTTGTCGCTCGAGGTGCGCCAGGTGGAAAGCGACGACGACGACGAAGCGGGGGTGTACCGTTCCGACTGGATGCTGCTTTCGGCCTCGCCCACGGCTTTCGAAGGAGACCTGCTGAAGGAAGCGGCGGAACGGATCGACGCGGTGCCGCGCGTGAGGCTGTGGACCGACGACTACAGCGACCTGTATAGGATTTTGAAGTAGGACACGACGAAGGAGTAATCTTCGGCCATGACGATGCAAACTGCGGTTTTTTTGGGCATGGGCCTGGTCGTGCTGTATGGCGCGATCTCCCTTGTCGTCGCTCTACGGCTGGCGAAAAAAGACAAGCCGACGAAAACTCGCCCCGCGCATTAACGCGACCTGTGCCGGATCCTGAAGTAGAGCCACGTTTGCGGTAGAATTTCCGCGTTTCCGGCCGCACCGGCCTTCCAGTTTCCTATCGGAGCTTCCCATGAACGACCCCAAGATTTCCGGCATCGCCGCCCTCAATCTCAAGGACCCGTCTCTCTTTCGCCAGCAGTGCTACATCGACGGCAGATGGGCCGACGCCGACAGCGGCAAGTCGATTCCCGTCAACAACCCCGCCACCGGCGAGATCCTCGGGACCGTGCCCAATATGAGCGCGGCGGAGGCGCGCCGCGCGATCGAGGCGGCGAACGCCGCGTTTCCCGCCTGGCGCGCGAAGACCGCGAAGGAGCGCGCCGTTATCCTTCGCAAATGGTTCGACCTGATGATGGCGAACCAGGAGGACCTCGCCAAGATCCTCACCGCCGAGCAGGGCAAGCCGCTCGCCGAAGCGCGCACCGAGATCTCCTACGGCGCCTCCTTCATCGAGTGGTTCGCGGAGGAAGGGAAGCGCATCTACGGCGACACCATTCCCGGACACCAGGCCGACAAGCGCATCGTGGTGCTGAAGGAGCCGATCGGCGTGTGCGCGGCGATCACGCCCTGGAATTTCCCGAACGCCATGATCACGCGCAAATCGGGCCCGGCGCTCGCGGCAGGCTGCACCATGGTCTTGAAGCCCGCGACGGCGACCCCGTACTCCGCGCTCGCGATGGCGGAGCTCGGCGAGCGCGCGGGAATCCCGAAGGGCGTCTTCAGCGTGCTCACCGGCAGCTCCTCCGCGATCGGCGGCGAGATCACGTCCAATCCGATCGTTCGCAAGGTCACGTTCACCGGGTCGACCGCAGTCGGCAAGATACTGCTCGAGCAGTGCTCGAAGACCGTGAAGAAGACCTCGATGGAGCTCGGCGGCAACGCGCCTTTCATCGTCTTCGACGACGCCGACCTCGATGCGGCGGTCGAAGGCGCGCTCGCCTCCAAGTACCGGAACACCGGCCAGACATGCGTGTGCGCGAACCGCCTGCTGGTGCAGGACAAGGTCTACGACGCCTTCGCCGCCAAGCTCACCGAAAAGGTGAAGGCGATGAGAGTCGGCAACGGCATGGAGCCAGGCGTCGTGCAGGGCCCGCTCATCGACAAGGCGGCGGTGGAGAAAGTCGAGGAGCACATCAGCGACGCGCTGTCGAAAGGCGCAAAAATCCTGACCGGCGGCAAGCGCCACGCGCTCGGCGGCACCTTCTTCGAGCCCACCGTCCTCGCCAACGTCAACACCAGCATGAAGGTGACCCGCGAAGAAACCTTCGGCCCGGTCGCGCCGCTATTCAGATTCAAGGACGAAAAAGAAGCGATCCGCCTCGCGAACGACACCGAATTCGGCCTCGCCTCGTACTTCTACGGCCGCGACGTCAACCGCGTCTGGCGCGTCGCGGAGGCGCTCGAATACGGAATCGTCGGCATCAACACCGGCATCATCTCGACGGAAGTCGCGCCTTTCGGTGGAGTGAAGGAATCGGGCATGGGACGCGAGGGTTCGAAGTACGGGATCGAGGATTATCTGGTCGTGAAGTATTTGTGCATGGGTGGGGTTGAGCGGTAGACCGTGAAAGCCGGAATCGCTCTGGGCGGCGGTCTGCTGCTCGCGCAAGTCCTGGCCGCGGTGATTTTCGGCGCTGCCGGCGTCGCGTCCGCGCAAACTGAGCGATCGGGACTTACCTTCGAGGAAAGCATGAGGTTCGGGAGAAAACCCCCGCCGGAGGACGATGTCTCTCGGAGGCGTGATTCCCTCGAGCGGGCTTTCCCGCGAGGCAAGCCTAGCGTCTCTTCCCCGTGGCGTGAAAGGGAAATGCGCGACTTTGCCGAACTGTTCAAACCCGGCCGGTACGACGTGCTCGTGGCGCCGATCCGTTCGGAGGGCTATGCGCTCGACCGGATCTCCCGCTCGCTCATACTGAAGGCATTGTCAAGAGAGCTGGTAGCGCGCAAGCTGCGCGTCCCGAATCCTGACGTCTTGTCCAGAGCGCTCGGCGAAGGGCGGCGCACCATCGAGACCGGCGAGATTGCCGTGTTCGCCAAGCCGCTAGGTATCGAGAAGGCCGTGATCGTCGGAGTGGCGCACGATCGCCAGGGTCACCTGACGGCATCGGTTGGCGTTCTGACCATCAAGGGCGCCCCAGCGGCTCCAAAGCTGAAGCCGCTGGAATTCACTCTCGCCGCCGGCGAGCATCCTTCCGCGGTGAGCAGAGTGATCGTGCCCGCCATGCTGGACGCACTCGCGCTATCCGATGGGTCTACGGTTCGCAGGAAGGCCACGGTTGCGGCAAAGCAGGCCCTGCCGGCGTCGCCTGCCGAGGCGATGGCGACCAAGGCCGATGATACCGTGGGCCGGGCCGTCGTCTTGCAACTCATCGCCAGCCTGGCGCCGGAATTGCCCGACCGCAGCCGCGAGCGCCTTTTCGAGCAGGCGCTCATCGCCGCCCAGGCGCTGGCGCGCGAGCATCCCTATTCGGCGCTCTTCGTCGCCCGGGCGTGGCGCGACCTCCAAGCACGAGAGGCCGCGCTCAATGCTCTCGCGGGCTCGACCGCTCCCGAAGCGCGCGCCTATCGCGAATTCCTGAACGGCAATCTTCCGGATTTCGCAGAGGCCGTGGCCGGGATCAAGGACGAGTTGCCGCGGCTCCTGCTGGAAATCGATCTCAAGGCCTTGCAGGCGGCGTACAAGCACCCGGGTGCAGCGGAGTCGACCCCGTTTCTCGATGCGTTCCTCGACAAATATCCGGCGTGGGCTCCGCTGATGCAGCGCCGGCTGGAAGATCTCGATCCATGGAAGACGGGCGACGTCACCCTGGCCAAGCGCTTGCTCGACCGCGATCTCGAACTGCCGGGTGAACAGCTGGATCAGCAGCTCGCCGGCATGAGGCTCACGGGAGAGCGGCCGGGCGCCGACGCACTCGTCAAAATAGCACTGCATCACGTTGGGCGCGCGCGGCGCGAGCATCGCGCGGCAGCCGCGTGCCTTGCCGCACCCGAGCCTTGCGTCGCCGGCGCTTACCTCGATCTTCTCGAAGCGGTCGCCGTTTCAGGCTCGATCCGGGAGCTCCACAGACTCGTCAACATGCAAGCTTTGGCCGCGCAAGCTTTGGCCGCACTTGCCTGGCCCTGCTGCTGATC
>CAYQVE010000001.1:26087-35779 GCA_964420785.1 uncultured Enterobacteriaceae bacterium
CTCAACCCCGAAGCGCTCAAGCCCGAGCTGGAAGGCCATCCCGCGATCCTGGCGTTCGAAGCCGGAGCCCGGTTGGGAATGGCCCAGAAGCTGCCCGCTTCGCAAAGGGACGCGGCCTTTGCGGAAGTGATACGACTGGCGGTCGCGGCGGCGCTGCTGGAACAAGGTCAAAGCAAGACCACCGCCGAGGCGCTGCGCGTGCTGGGCGTGCCGTCGCAGTGGTCCGCGCCTCTTCTGAGCGCTTACCAATTCGACTTGCCGGCGCGGCCCTATTGGTACGTCGTGCCGCCGAGCGGGTACCAAGCCGGCGGCGACGCATCCGATCCGAAGTTGTACCGGGATGTGCTCCGCAGCCAAGTCGCCGCGTCGGTCATGGACCTGGACGCCGCACGCTTCCTCCTCCAGGACGAGGCGGGGAAGCGCGAGTTTCGCGATGTGCTGGACAAGCGCTTCAAGGGACATCCGGAGCGCACCAGGCTCCTTCAGGCGCTCGCCGGATCGCCGGCCGAGCGAAGACAGCTTTCGGAGACGCAGTTTCAGGAGCGTCCGGATCGCTGGGACTACTACGCCGAGCAGGGAAGCCGCTTGATCGACGAGCAGGGAGACTACGCAGCCGCGGCCAACATGTACGGGCGGTTTCCGGGATTCTCGGATCCGTCCCGTTATGACGCGGTGGAGTTGAGCAACCGCGCCTATGCGGCCGGCAACGTGTTCTTCTGGCAAGGCCAACTGGACGGAGCGCGCCGCTTCTACGGCGTCGCCGCGAAGCTGAACACAGGGTCGGATGCCTCGCTCGCAAGCGAGCAGCGCCTTGCGCAGCTCGATGGGGACTACGCAACGATGCTCGAGGTCGCACGCAACAGGGGCCAGCGCTACAGCAGCGCGTACGCCTGGCGCGATTTCCTCTCCTGGCTGTTCGTGTTCGGCGGTGGAGAGGAGGCCTGGGCAGGTTTCAACCGGTTGCACGCCGCTTTCGACAATCCCCAAGTCTGGCTTGCCGCGGACGTGGGCTTGCGGTTGAGGGGAGGCAATTGGCAGGAGAACAAGCGCTGGCTGCTCTCCGAGCCCTACAAGTCGTCCGCATCGGCTGGGACCGCGCACGGCGTGCGGCTTGCGCTCATGTTGAACGCGATCGACCGATCGCCCGCGCCGGATCTCGTGGGCACCTTGCGCGAGCTTGCCGGTCCGCCCAACACCAGCGTCGAGACTTTCATGGTCTTGCGCAAGCCGGCGAGCGGCCAGGGACAAATAGGTTACCCGCGATCCGCGTTCCGAGCCAAGAGCCGGGCGCCGGTACGCGAGGGAACGCTGGTCGAATCCGACCTCGTCTATTTCGCGGACGCCTACGCGGAGCTGCGCCGAGGCAATCTCAAGGTTGCAGTAGAGCGGTTCGATCGGATGGCGCAGTACTACGCGGTCGAGGGTTCTCCGCTGCACGATTTCCCCGGATACGCGCTGCCCTACTTTGCCTGGGCCAGCGCCAACACCGGAGACAAGCTCGAACTCGAGGCGTTCGTCCGAGCGCTGCCCGCTTCGCGCCAGGACTTCGACCGCGAGTTGGCGCTGGCATTCTTCGCCGGCCTGCGCCGCGAACATGAGGCCGCGAAGAAACACCTGCTGCTCGCATTCCGTCACCGCCCGTTTACCGAAAAGCGGCCGATTTTCCCCGAGTACCAGTGGGCCGAGGGCTGCGAGTGGCTCTACCGAGCGACCGGCGAGAAAACTTACCTGCAGTTCGCGCTCGACTGGGCACGCCGCCATCAGCAGATCATGCCCGTGAGCGCCTGGGCGTATGCGTTGGAAGCGCAATACTCTTCCGACGAGCAGCAGCGGCTGCGCGCGACGGCCATCGCGCTCTACCTCGACCCCAAGTCCGAACATTTAAAGTCCGTCCCGGCCGCGTTCCGCAAGCGCGCGGAGCAATGGTTCGCCGCGAACAACCCGTTCAAGATCCGGGAACACGGAAAGGAGCGCCAAGCGGGGGCAGCGAGCGCACTTTCTCCAACTGGTTACCGATCAGGTCGCGCCGCTCGCCTGATCAATCTTGATCCCCGTTTGTCCAGCAAACTTTACACCTCACCGTAAGGGAATTCCCTGCAGCCAAATTCGTAAAGATTCCGACAGCTTCAGGCGACTAGAGTGTGAAAACACGATAGCGAATGGAGGTGTCACATGAAGCTCTGCGGATTCGCGCTGGTGATGGCCGTTGCGTTGCAGTGTCACGATGCGTTGGCTTGGGGCGACGAAGGCCATAGGATTGTCGCGGTCATCGCTTACGCCCACCTCAAACCAGCGGTCAAAAAGAAGGTCGACGCGCTCCTGGCGGCAGATAGGGATACGTTGAGTGCCCCGGACTTCGTGAGCCGGGCGACATGGGCGGACAAGTGGCGAGATTCAGATCGGAATACCACCAAGGTCCGCTACAACGCGACGCACAACTGGCACTTCGTGGACATAGAGATCGACAGCCCCAATATCGACGCTGCCTGCTTCAATCATCCGCCGTTGCCTGCAGGTATGGCGGCGGGCGCGGGGCCGGCGAACGATTGCGTCGTCGACAAGATCAACGAATTCGCTGCGGAGTTGCGCGATTCCTCGACCACGCAGGCGGAGAAAATCCTCGCCCTCAAATTCATCGAGCACTTCGTCGGCGATCTCCATCAGCCGCTTCACGCTGCCGATCATAAGGATCGGGGTGGGAACCAGGTGCCGGTCCTGTACGCCAAGCGCACGGTCCCAGACAATCTGCACGCCTACTGGGACAAGAATCTCGTGCAGCGCTTGGGCAAAGACGCCCAAGTGGTCGGCGCCGCGTTGAACAAGCAGATCACGACGGCCAACGACAACGAATGGTCGAAGGGCACGCCGGCCGACTGGGCGAAGGAATCGTTCGACAGCGCAAAAAAAGTGTCCTACAACTTTTCCGGCGAACAGCAATTCATCGACGACCACGGCGGCAAGGGTGAGCGGCTGGACTCCAAATACGACAACCGAGCGCTGCCCGTGGTGCGCCGGCAGCTATCGAGGGGCGGAGTTCGCCTCGCGGCCATCCTCAACGGGGCGCTAAAGTAGTTGTCATTTCTCACCGTTTGAGGGGCGAGTCCGCCCTTTTTGACATTCCTCCTCGGCGCTGGCAAATTCCTCCTGCGGACGAGCAAAACCGAGCGGCCTTAGCCGCTACTCGCAAGCCGCAATAAAAATGTAATGAGGAGGGAGGCTGGTATGCGATCGGTAACTGTAACCGGGCGGTGGAGATCTATCGGGCTCGCAGCGGCCCTGCTTGCCGTTGCGAGCTGCGGCGGCGGGGGCGGAGGCGGAAGCAGTACGCCTCCCCTCCCAGGCAGCAAGCTTTTCATTTCCGATGGGGGCAATCATGCGATCGCCTCGATGATAAACCCCACCCCTACTGTCGGATCCAACCCTTCTATCGACCGGGTCGTTGAGGGTCCAAGTACCGGACTGGGCGCGGTGGGCGGGACGCCGACGATCTCGAGCATTCCCAGCATTGCGCTCGATGCGGCGAACGATCGTCTGTTCGCGGCAACCCAGCTGAATGCCGTCGTTTTCGACAATATCGGGACAGCCGACGGCAACGTTCCGTTTTCTCGTCGCATATCGGCCAGTGTTGATACCGGTGGCGGGTCTCATAGCGTCAATTTCTACGGTCTGTACCTGGATACTACAAATAATATTCTGTACACCGTGGATCCTGCTGGCGAGGTGCACGTATTCAACAACGCGAGCACCCGGAACGGTGCGACGACACCCGATCGAACGGTCACGCCAAATCTGGGAACGACGATCGTCGTGACCGCCTTCGGCATTGCCGTCGATAAGACCCGAAACATGCTCTACGTCGGTATCGCCCCCCAAAACGCCCTGGCGTTCATGATCGTCTTCAACGGTGCGTCGACGGTGAACACGAACACGATGCCAAACAACTCGCTCGTGCCCGATCGAACGATCGCGCTCGGAGGGGCCGGCGCGTTCTACCTGGACGAAGCTGGCGATCGACTGTACGTAGCCCAGTTCAACGGGCCATTTCTGGTCTTCAACAACGCCCATGCGCTCACCGGGACGCCCACGCCAGACAGGACCATCACGGTGATGGGCAATACCACGCAGAACTTCATCTTCGTGGATACGAGTCGCGACAAGCTTTACGCCGTTTCCAATGCTCTCAGCGGCATCGGTAGCGCGCTCCTTATCGTGGACAATGCGAGCACCACGAGCGATGCGCTGATGAATGTCAACGGAATCGCGGTGGCCATAACAGGGGCCAACATCAGGCTCTCGGCGGTCGCAGTCAAACCCTGACGCGGCGGGGCCGCCGGATGAACGACTGCGCAGCGTTTTGTTCGTTCCGCCGGAGACGGCGCAGCGCGCGGAACCAAGGGGGCCCGATCTCATTGACTTGAAATCGGGATAGGCTTGCGCCGTGAGGAATGCGAACGACAGCCAGCCCCCCGCGAGCGAGGCATCGCCCGCGCCGCCGGAGGTAGAGGTGGTGATCGAGGTTCCGCGAGGCAGCTTTCTCAAACGCGGGTCCACGGGCCACGTTGACTTCATATCGCCCCTGCCGTGTCCGTTTAACTACGGCTCCGTGCCGATTTACCTGGGACTCGAAGGTGATTTTCTGGACGCGTTGGTGCTCGGGCCGCGCCTGCCGCATGGCACCCGGATACGGGTTAAGGCGGGGGGAGCCGTGACCTTGATCGACCGCGGCATGAGGGACGACAAACTCGTTTGCAGCGACGAGCCTCTGAGCCCGTCGCAGCGCCGCAACGTGCTGCGATTTTTCCACTTCTATGCGATGTGCAAGGGGCTCTTGAATGTCTGGCGACGCCAGCCGGGGCGCAACGCATGCGAGGGCTGGTGCGGGGCCGCTCAGGCGCTCGCTCGCGCCCGACCGCGAGACCACGCCTGGCGGGGGCCGCCGGTCGACTTCTGATCGAAGGGTAGCGGTATCTACTTCAGCGCTGCCGGAGATCGAACGCGTTGGTGAGGTCGCCCATGTTGGCGCGCACGCCCGGAAGCGGCTCGAGCCTGAATCGTCGGGTGATGAACTTGATGACGGACGTAGTGTCGTAGGGCGTCTTATCCACGTAGCCGCGCTTGGCGAAGGGCGAAACGATGATCGCGGGAACGCGCGTGCCCGGTCCCCAGCGGTCGCCCCAACCCGGTCCCGAGGGCGGCGGCGCGTGATCCCAGTAGCCGCCGTTCTCGTCGTAGGTGACGATCACCGCCATCGTTGCCCACTGGGAACTCTTGCGCAGCCGTCCAAGCACGTCAGCAAGGTGTTCGTCGCCGCTCGCCAGATCGGTGTAACTCGGATGCTGGTTGAGACGCCCCGTCGGCTTGTAAAAGGCTACCTGTGGCAGCGTGCCCTTTTCGATGTCGGCAAGGAACGTCGTGACGTCCTTCAGGTGGCGCGCTCGGTCGGCGGTGCCCGGTGCGAAGCGCGCATAGTAGTTGAATGGCTGGTGGTGCGGCTGGAAGATCGGGCTGCCTGTGTCGCGGTTGTAGATGACGTTGCGCTTCGCCTTCGGATCCTGCCGGCCGTCGGCAAGCGCTTCGTTCCAGCCGCCTGCGTACCACACCCAGCTGACACTCTTTGCGGAGAGCGTGTCACCGATCGTTTTTTCCTTGAGCGGCGGCACCGGGTGACGCGCCATATCGGCGAGGTCGAGGCTGGCGCCCGCGGCGGGCGGGATGCCGCTCGGCTGGTACGGCGGCTGCGAGGTGTTCACCGTGTAGCCGTCGGGCGTCACGCGGCCGTCGAAGACTTCCACCGGCCCCTGCATCACTGACGCCGGCGAGATGGTCTTCTTCTTCAGGTTTCCCTTCTCATCGAGCTGCGGCTTCACACTCGCAGGCGCGCCGGCATCCATCGGCGTGCACGCGCAGACGAGCCACTGGTGGTTGAGGTAGGACCCGCCGAACGCCGCCATGAAGAAATGATCAGCGAGCGTGTATTCCTGCGCCCACTTCCACAGCTTCATCCTCGAGCCGTCGAAATAGCCCATCACCCATGCGCCCGCGGTGGACATGGCGACGAACATGTTGTTCTTGCCGCCGTTGATCTGCTCGCGGTTGTGGTAATAGGCATGAATCGGGCTGGGAAGAATCTCGTCCATCCGGCGGTTCACCGGCGGCGCGTCGATGCGGAACGGGCCGTTCGGCAGCCCCAGGCGAAACTCGGGGCTGGGCTTGCCGCCGTCGTAAACCGGAGGGAGGTGTGGCAGCGGTTTGCCGTCGTGGTCGAGCTGAGCTTTCTGCTCAGGCGTTGCGCTTGCGATCCCGTCCGCACCGGGAAACAGCCCATAGAGGTGATCGAAGCTGCGGTTCTCTGCGTAGATGACAACGATATGTTCGATGCGGGCGAGGTCTTGCGTCGCTTGGCCCTGCGAAGAGGCGCAACCGGCGAGGAGCGCCGCCAGAACCAGTACGGATAACTGCTTGATGTTCATTCAGCACCCCTTTCTACGATGGCAGATTCAACTCGATCCCGGCGATGCGATCGCGCGCTCTGGATCGCTGCGCCCGTCCAAGTGGCATCGGGATCGAGGAGTGTGCCATGATGCCGTATCAACCGAGGAATTGTCGAAATCTGCTCATGCTCAAAGAAGGCGAGCGGTGGAGTGAAGCCTCCGATGTCATTCCGATGTTTCCGACGTTGGTCTGGAAGATTTTGCTCAAGGCCGGGCTGCGCGACGCGATAGAGGCGAGGATTCTAGCGACGCTTGAAAGAATAAGGCGCGACCTGCCGAAACTCGAGCCCGGCCACGGGTGGCAGTCAGAACGAACGCTACACGAACGTGAAGAATTACAAGATCTCGTCTCTTGCGTTGGTAACGCCGCAAAGAGCATTCTGCGATTCTTAAGAATCGGCTATGAGGTTTTCGAAATCACCGGATGCTGGGCTACTGTTCTCGCGAAGGGGGCTATACACAAGGCTCACAGCCACCCCAATAACTTCTTGAGCGGCGTCTATTACATTCGAACTCGCCCGGGTGCGGACACAATAAACTTTCATGACCCGAGAAATCAGACCAGTGTTATCAGGCCGCCGGTTGGAGAACTCACTGCTGAGAATACCGACCAGGTTGTAGTCAGGGTGACGAACGGAACTCTTCTGATGTTCCCCTCCTATTTGGAGCATTCCGTCGACGGCAACATGAGCGAAGAAGAGAGAATCAGCATTAGCTTCAACATCATGTTCTCTTCGTTCACGGAAAATCTGAGCAAGCCGCTTTGGTAAAACCACACCCTACCGCCAGTCGCCCAATCTTTTGCCTAAAACGGATATAACCAGCACGAATTTGTTCCCAAATCCTCAACTGAGGTAAGGTGGTGCTAGGAGGGAGCCGGCGTGGGTGCCTTGTTCCATCCGTTGAGTGTCAAGTCCAAGGCAGCGCTGGTCACGACCGCCGGGGTGCTGCTGCTGTTCGCCGCTTTTACGGTGTTCGAGCTCCGTCACATCCGCACGGAAATGCAGGCGGTGCTGGGCGCGCAGCAGTTCACGCTGATTTCCAGCATCGCTGGCGAGCTCGACGACAAGATCAGGTCCACGCACCGCGCGCTGATCGTCACCGCGGAGGCGACGCCGCCCGAAATGCTCGCCGACCTCGCAGCCATGGAACGCAGCCTGCGTCGCCAGCCCGGATACCGCTCGTTTTTCGACGATGTCTTTCTGATCCGCCGCAACGGCCTGGTGCTGATCGACCTGCCCGTGCTCGAACGCCGCGGCATCGACGTCCACGACCGCGACTACTTCCGCCGCACCCTCGACACCCGCAAACCCGTGATCTCCGAGCCTTACATCGGCCGCGGCCCGGTGAAGGAACCCGCGGTGATGATGACCGCACCCATCCTGGACCGCAGCGGCGAGGTCGTGGGGATACTTTCGGGGAATATCCATCCGCTCAAAGTCAATCTCCTCGGCAAGCTGCGTGAAGCCCGCGTCGGGGTCACCGGCCGGTTTATCCTTTTCAGCAGGGACCGCACCATCATCGTGTCCCGGGAACCCGACCGCATCATGACCAAGGGCCCCGAGCCCGGCGTCACGCCCTATTTGGACAACGCGATGGCGGGACGCGAAGGCTGGGAGGAGTCCGTCAACAGTCGCGGGGAGAGGGCCCTGTACAGCTACAAGCAGCTCGCTTCGGTGCCCTGGGTACTCGTGGCGGCCCTGCCGGTCGAGGAAGCCTATGCGCCCATCACCGCCGCACAGGCTCGGGCCGTCGGCATCACCGGACTGCTCGCGCTGCTCCTTACGCCGCTGGTCTGGTTCGGCATGCAGTACGTGCTTTCGCCGATCGGCGTGCTGCGCGACACCATCCGCAGAATCCACCGCGATCCCGAGAGCAATGCGCTGGTCCAGATGTCGCGCCAGGACGAACTCGGCGATCTTGCCGATGACTTCAACGCAATGACCCGCGAGCGCCGCCGCGCGAACCAGGCGCTGCGCGCAAGCGAGGCGCGCCTAGCGAAGATGATCCAGGCGAGCCCCGCGGCGACTACCATCACCCATTTCGAAGACGGGACCTTCGTCGAGGTGAATCAGGCGGCCTTGGACGTGTTCGGCCGCACTCGCGAGGAGATGATCGGACAAACCGCCCTCGGGCTTGGCCTGTGGCCCAATCCGGGGGATCGCGCCGAGTTCGTCAAGGCGCTGCGGGCGAGCGGAACGCTGAAACTCCGCCCGGTCACGGTGCGCAGGAAATCGGGCGAGCTTAGGAACTTACTGCTCTCGGCTGCGCAGATCGAGGTCGACAATCAGAAGCAGATGCTGATGTCGGCGGTGGACATTACCGACATCAGGCATGCGGAGAGTCTGCGGCAACAGTCTGAGGAACGTTTCGCCAAGATCTTCCAAGCGAGCCCGGATGCGATCGTCATCAGCCGCCTCGAGGATGGCAGATATCTCGAGGTGAACCAGCGCTGGCTCGAACTCTTCGGCTACACGCGCGAGGAGCTGATCGGTCGTTCCTCGCTCGATCTGGGCGTCTGGGTCGATCCGGCGGACCGGACACGCTTCGTGGAACAGATCGGGGAGCGCGGCGGTCTGCGGGATTTCGAGGCGCGATTCCGCAAGAAGTCCGGGGCGGTCATCGACGCATTGGTTTCCGCGGAGCCGATGGAAATCGACGGGGAGCCACATATCATCGTGCCCCTGCAGGACGTCACCGACCGCAAGCGCGCCGAGCAAGCCATGCGCGAGCACCAGGCGCTGCTGCGCGAGCTGTCCGTGCATCTCGAGTCGGTGCGGGAAGAGGAGCGCGCCCATATCGCCCGCGAGATTCACGACGAACTGGGGCAGGCGTTGACCGCCCTCAAGATGGATTTGGCCATGCTCGGGATGAAATTCGGCGCAGGCAATCCGGCGATCAAGGAGCGGGTACAGGAGCTAAAGGCCGGCCTGGACAACACCATCCAGGTAGTCCGCGATGTCGCGACGGCGCTACGGCCAGCGGCGCTCGACTTCGGAATCTTCGCCGCAGTGGAGGGTCTGGTCGAGGAGTTCCAGAAGCGCAGCGGCATTCACTGCACGGTCAAGCTTCTGGGCGCCGAGACCCATCTTGCGGAGGATAGAAGCATCGTGATATTCCGCATCTTGCAAGAGTCGCTGACCAACATATCGCGCCACGCCGGGGCCAAGAACGTGGAGGTCACCGTCCGGCCCGATACAA
>CAYQVE010000002.1:0-35189 GCA_964420785.1 uncultured Enterobacteriaceae bacterium
GCGGCGGGCGAGATCGCCAAGCGCACGAACAACCGCTACACCGTGGATGTGTTCCCGGCGTCATCCCTGGGCAACGAAACGCAGATCAACCAGGCGCTCTCGCTGGGCACGGTAGACGTGATCTACACGGGGCAAGCGTTCGCTGCGCGCACCTACCCGCCGCTGGGGATCGGCGGCGCGCCCTACATGTTCCGCGACTTCGGCCATTGGAAGAAATACTCCGAGAGCGCGGTGCTCCATGACCTCGAGGAGGCCTACTACAAGAAGGGCGGCAACAAGCCGATCGCGGCCGTCTACTACGGTGTGCGCCACACGACCGCGAACAAGCCGATCGTGAAGCCCGATGACATGAAGGGCCTGAAGCTGCGCGTGCCGGACGCGCCGCTCTACATCATGTACCCCAAGGTGGTCGGCGCGAACGCCACGCCGATCGCATTCGCCGAGGTCTACCTCGCGCTGCAGAACGGCACCGTGGATGCGCAGGAGAATCCCCTGCCGACGATCCTCGCGAAGAAATTCTACGAAGTGCAGTCGCACATCAACCTCACCGGCCACATCACCGAGATGCTGCTGGTCATCGTCAGCGGGCCGCTGTGGAGCCAGCTCTCCGTGGGCGAGCGCGAAGTATTCCAGGATGTGTTCCGCGAGGCCTGCGCCAGGGCAACCGCCGAGATCGCCGCGTCGGAGATCCGGCTGGTCGACGAATTCGCGAAGAAATACGGCAAGACCGTGGTGAAATCGGATCGCACCGCATTCAAGCGGGCGTTCACGAAATTCCTCGTCGGCCCGGACGTGGCCTGGGACAAGGCGCTCTACGACAAGGTGCAGGCGCTGAAGTAGCGCGGAGCTCGGATGAGTGCTTCTGCGGGGGGTGAAGGGGGCGCCGACCACGTCCTCGGCGCCGACGGACGCTTCCACGCCGTGGACGAGGAGGTCCGGCTCTCGATCTACGGCTGGGAGGACTGGATCGTCCTTGCAGTGTTCTGGATTCTCGCTTTTGTCGTCTTCCACCAGGTCTTCACGCGGTATGTCCTGAACGACGCGGCGGGCTGGACCGAGGAGATCGCCCGCTACCTGCTCATCGCCGTCACTTTCCTCGGCGGCGCGATGGCGGTGCGACGGAACACGCACATCCAGGTGGATTTCGTCTACCGCTTCCTTCCGCGCGCGGCAGGTCGCGCCCTTTCTCTCCTCGTCGACGCCGTGCGAGTCGCCTTTTTCGGCTACGCGGTGTGCCTGACCTGGCTGCTGATGGACCGGATCGGATCGCAGAGGATGGCGGTCGTCGAGCTGCCCATCGGCCTGGTGTTCGGCGCCATGCTCACAGGGTTTGCGCTCATGTTCGGCCGCGCGCTGCAGGTCGCATGGAAGCACTGGCGCCGGGGCTACAGCGTGCTCGAGCGCCCGGACGTGCTTCAGGAGGACAAGGCGTGACCGCAGTGCTGCTGGTCGGCTTTATCGTGCTCATGCTCGCAGGAGTACCCGTCGCGCTGGCGATGATCGTCGCATCGCTCGCTTACGTGATGATCTCCGGCACCGTTCCGGACTTCGTCGTCATCCACCGCATGTACGGCGGCATCGATTCCTTCCCGCTGCTCGCGGTGCCCTTCTTCATCCTCGCAGGTAATCTGATGAATTCCGCGGGAATTACCAACCGCATCTACAACTTCGCCCTGGCGCTGGTCGGATGGCTGAGGGGCGGGCTCGGGCACGTGAACATCGTCGGCTCGATGATCTTCGCCGGCATGTCGGGAACGGCGATCGCCGACGCCGCCGGCCTGGGGACGATCGAGATCAAGGCGATGAAGGACCACGGCTATCCGATAGATTTCTCCGTCGGCGTGACCGCCGCCTCGGCGACGCTCGGCCCTATCATTCCGCCCTCGCTGCCTTTCGTCATCTATGGAATGATGGCCGGCGTTTCCATAGGACAGCTCTTTCTCGCGGGCGTGATACCGGGGATCGTCATGGGCCTGTTCATGATGGCGACCGTGACCTGGTACGCGCACCGGCGCAACTACGGACGCGACACGGCGTTTTCCTGGCTCGCGCTCGGCAGCACCTTCGCCGATGCCTTCCTCGCCCTGATGACGCCGGTGATCCTGTTGGGCGGAATGACCGTCGGCGTGTTCACTCCGACCGAAGGCGCGATCATCGCCTCGGCCTATGCCCTCGCCCTGGGGCTCGTCTGGTACCGCACCCTCTCCCTGAAGATGCTCGTGAAGATCTCGATGGACACGATCGAGACGACCGCAACGGTGCTGCTTATCGTCGCGGCCGCATCGATTTTCGGGTGGCTGCTCACGGTCACGCGCGTGACCGATGCGGTCGCGGCCTGGGTCCTCGCCTTCACCCACACGCCCTGGGTGTTCCTGCTGCTCGCGAACGTGCTGATGCTCGTGGTCGGCTGCTTCCTCGAGCCGGTGGCGGCGATCACGCTGCTCGTGCCCATCCTAGCCCCGATCTGCAAGACCCTCGGCATCGACCTCGTCCACTTCGGCCTGGTGATGGTGCTCAATCTCATGATCGGCCTGCTGCACCCGCCGCTCGGCACGGTGCTGTTCGTCCTGTCGCGCACCGCAAGGCTCTCGGTGGAACGCACTACCACGGCGATACTGCCCTGGCTCGTGCCGCTCCTTGCAGCGCTCATCGTGTGCACCTACGTTCCCGAGATCGTGCTGTGGCTGCCGCGGCGGTTTTTCTAGGATCGCGCCCGCCATGAAGATCGTCATCACCGGAGGCGGAGGCTTTATCGGCTCGAAGCTGGCAAAGGCGTTGCTCGCGCGAGGAACGCTCGCCGCGGAGAGAATCGCGCGCCTGACGCTCGTCGATCAGGCATTTCCGCCCGATCTGCCCAAAGATCCGAGGCTCGAAGCGCTCGCGGGCGACATCTCCGATCCGAAATTCGCCGCTCACGCGATCTCGCCTGACACGGGCTCGGTGTTCCATCTCGCCGCGGTGGTCTCGGGCGCCGCGGAGGCGGACTTCGACCTCGGAATGCGGGTCAACCTGCAAGGCATGCGCAACGTGCTCGATCAGGCGCGACGCATTTTCGACGCGGCTGCGCGGCCGCCGCGCCTGGTGTTCGCCAGCTCGGTCGCGGCCTTCGGCGGGGACCTGCCCGGAGTTCTCGACGACTCGACCACGCCCGCGCCGCAGACTTCCTACGGCACGCAGAAGGTAATCGGCGAATATCTCGTGAGCGACTTCTCGCGCAAGGGCTACGTCGACGGCAGGTCGCTGCGCCTTCCGACCATCGTCGTGCGACCCGGAAAACCGAACGCCGCGGCCTCGTCTTTTGCGAGCGCCGTCGTGCGCGAGCCCCTGAACGGAATCGCCTACGAATGCCCGCTTCCGCCCGAAACCGGCGTGTGGCTGCTTTCACCCCGCAAGGTGGTCGAGGCCTTCATCCATGCGCACGATCTTCCAGCCTCGGCTTGGGGTTCCAGCCGCGTGGTGAACCTGCCCGGGATCACGGTGACGGTCGCCGAGATGATCGCGGCCATGGGGAAGATCGCGGGGTCCCGGGTCGTCAAGCGCGTGTCCTGGAAGCTCGACGCGCGCATCGATGCGATCGTGAAGACCTGGCCGGTGCGCTTCGCGACGGCGCGCGCGCTGGCGCTCGGCTTCAAGGCCGATCCCGGCATCGACGCCGTGATCCGCGACTACATCGCGGACGAGAACGTCAGGATCGGCTAGCCGAAGAGCGCAGGCGCCTGGTCGAAGAACGCAAGCGTTCTGGCCTCGATGCTCTGGCGCGGCGGCGCGCCCTCCGGGGTGTTCGGATCGTCGAACGAGCTGTGCGCGGTGAAGCGTGCGCGCCCGTCCTTCGCCGAGTCGTACACCTTGAAGACCAGGGCCTCGTCGCGCCGCATCCGGGGAAAGTAGAACCAGCGGTGTTCCGGGTTGTAGCCGACGCGGTAGGTCTCACCCACGCGGTTCGGATAGCGGCGCTCGGCGCGGATCAAGTCCTTCGGCGCGAGGCTCCGCGCATCGGCGATGGCGAGCGGGTTCGACTGGATCGGTTGGTTGATCGCGCGCCACACTTGGATGATGGCGAAGCGCCTTTGCAGCAATGCCTCCGCTTCGTCCGGCAAGAGGTCGCGCACGCGCTGCGGCCCGGACCACTCGGTGTAGTCGTTGTGCACGTTCAGCACCGGCTCGCGCACCAACCGCGCCTCGCGCTCGGCCTCGTCGCCCGAGCGAAGCGTGTGATCGAAGACGACGACGCGGGAGGCGCGGGAAACCTTCCTTATCAGCGCCTCGACCTCGGGGTAATAGACGCGCTTCAGCTCCTCGGCATCGAAGAAGTCGCGGACCTGCGTCTCGTGTTTCACGAACTCGAAACCGGTGACCTCGAGGTCGAATTCGTTCGCGAGCGGCCGGCCGTTTCGGATCGTCATCTGCCGCACTTCATGTTCGCCCGAGACTCGACGGCGGATGTTGTTGGGGCCGAAGGTCTCGTTCACCGGCTTCACGCCGGTGTCGACGGTGTAGTGGAGACCGGCGGTCACCGCGCCGGCTTCGGCCTTCGGGGCTGCTGTTCCACTCATGGCTTCCCTATTCGTGGGACTCGGACGAGTCGGTCGCGACCACGCTCGCGTCGACGATGTCCCCGCGATTGAAGAAATCGTCGATTGCGCGCGGCTCGTGCTGGATCTCCCACCAGTTGTTGTCGAGGTCCTGGAAGTAGAAGCCGTAGGCGCCGTGGCGTTCGAGCACCTTGTTGATTTTCCGTATTCCGTACCTGTCCTTCAGCCGGTGCGCCTCGGCGTGCGCGCGCTCGACTTCCGCGCGCGTGGCGACGTTCACACCCCAGTGGGTGAGGACGTGCTGGTTGGGGACGTTCTCGCCGATGCACACGGCGACCACGTACATCCCCGTCCTCAGGCGCAGCATCATGGCGGGCCGCGCATGACGCACCACGTCCAGCCCGAGAAATTCCTCGTAGAAACGTCGCGAGTTCGCGAGGTTCTTGCACATCAGGGTGCCGTGCGAGAGCAGCATCGGATTGACGATCGATGACTTGTTCTTTTGCTGAGCGGCGAGGACCTGAGTCATATTTCCCCCAAATCGGCTTCGGGCAATTATAGCCCGGCGCGACGCGCTTTCCCCCGGAGGCGGGGGTCTGATAGTCTCTCGGCGAGGAGGAATCATGAGACGGACCACGGCGGTTCTCGTGTGGGTGCTGACGCTCGCCGCGAGCGCGGCGGCGCAGGAATTCCCTTCGAAGCCCGTGAGGCTCGTCGTTCCGTTCCCCCCGGGAGGTCCGCTCGACATCTCCGGGCGCCTGATCGGCAAGGAACTGCAGGACCGCTGGGGACAGCCGGTCGTCGTCGAGAACAAGCCCGGAAGCACGATCGGGCCCGAGCACGTCGCGAAGAGCGCCCCCGACGGCTACACGCTCATGATCATCAGCTCGACCCCGCTCGTCACGCTGCCGCACCTGCAGAAGGTGCCCTACGACGTGCTGAGGGATCTGGTCGGCGTGACTCAGACCACGCTCCTCACTTATGCCTTCGTCGTCAATCCGGCGAGCGGGATCGGCTCGATCCAGGATCTGATCGCCCGCGCGAAGAAGGAACCGGGGCGGCTCAACTACGCGAGCGCCGGAAACGGCTCCGGGCAGCACCTCTACGTCGAGCTGCTGAAGAGCGCCGCGGACATCGACCTGACCCACGTGCCCTACAAGGGTGCGGCACCCGCGCTCCAGGCGGTGCTCTCGGGCGAGCCTCCGATCATGCTCGACGTGACCGTCGCGGTGATTCCCCACGTGAAATCGGGGAAGTTGCGCGCCCTCATGGTGACGGGCGGCGTGCCGCTCGAGCAGCTGCCCGGCGCTGTTCCGTTCGACTCGCTCTTTCCGGGCCTGGGTATACCAGGATGGCACGGCATCTTCACCAACGGCGGTACGCCGAAGCCGGTGCTCGACAAGCTCGCCGCCGATATTCGGCAAGTGCTGCAGTTCCCGGGAGTGGCGAACCGCTTCCGCGACCTCGGTGTCGAGCCCTCCGGAGTCTCGGGCGACGAGTTCAACGCGATCGTGCGGCGCGACTACGCGCGCTGGGGCGAGATCATCCGCGCGAACAAGCTGCGCGCGGATTGATCCGCGTCGCTACCACGTCCGCGGCAGCGCGCGGGCGATGGTGATGCGGTCGCCCTTGACCTCGATGTAGCCGCCCTCGGCGAGGTCGTCGAGGATCTTGCCGATCATTTCGCGGGAAGCGCCAGCGCGGGCGGCCATCTCCTGCGGCTTCGGCCGGTTTTCGACGACCAGAACGCCGTCGCGCTCCACGGCGAGATCGAGAAGCATGCGCGCCACGCGGCCGTACACGTCCATGAGCCCGAGGGTCTTCACGTCGTTGGTGAGCGTGCGCACCCGCTTGATCAGCTTCAGGATGAGGTGCAGCGCGAATTCCGGGCTCTTCGTCACGAATTCCTTGAAGTCCTCCTTCGGCACGACCAGGAACTGCGTCGGCACGAGCGTCATCACCGAGGCCGAGCGCGGACCCTCGTCGAGCACCATCTCCCCGAAGTACTCCCCGGGCCCGGCCTCGCCGAGCGCGACCTCCTTACCCTCGTCGCTGACGTAGATCTTCACGCGTCCCGCGACGATGATGTACAGCGAATCGGTGCGCTCGCCCTCCCTGACGACGACGGTGTTCTTCGGATACGACCGCGTCACCGCGCGCCGGGCGAAGTCCCTGAGATCGATTACGTCCAGGAGCTCGTCGGGTGACGGGCCCTTAGGCTTGCGTTTTTCCATCGGCTCCCCCGGATCTCCTCAGCCCGCGAAGCGCGGCTCGGGTACGCCGCGGATTCCGAGGCCGGTGATGCGGAAGAGGCTTCCCGCGAGGAACTGCGGTTTCGCTTCTCGTGCGAACCGGCCGTGCGCTGCGGGGTGCTTCACGCGCGCCATCGAGGTCACGTAGATCTCGTCGAGCTTGTCCCCGCCGAAAATGACGCTGGTGATGTTCCTCACCGGCATGCCGATGCGCCTCTCGACGCTCCCGTCGGGCGCATAGCGCACCAGGTCGCCCGAGATCAGCTGCGCGTTCCAAACGCAGCCCTCGGCGTCGACGGTCGAGCCGTCGGCGACGCCGGTGTCGTTCTTGAACGAGGCGAAAAGCCGCTTGTTGGCTGGCGTGCCCGTCGCGAGGTCGTAATCGTAGCGCCAGATCTCGCCCTGGAAGGTATCGGAGAAGTAGAAGGTCCTGTCGTCGGGGCTCCAGCACGGGCCGTTGGAGCAGATGATGCCGTCGTCGACCAGGGTGACGGAGAGATCGGGATCGAGGCGCCACAGCCCGCAGATCTTCAGCTCCTCTTTGTCGTCCATGCCGCCTGCGAAGAAGCGCCCGTTCCGATCGCACTTGCCGTCGTTCAGGCGCGTGCGCGGCTGCCCCGCGTGGACGAGCCGGATCGCGTCGAGCTTGCCGGATTGGAAGTCGAAGAAATGGAAACCGTCGTCGAGCGCGAGCACCGCGCCGCCTTTGCGCCTGAGCGCGAGCGCCCCCACGTCGCGCGTGAGCGCCCAGTTCTCGGTCCTGCCGCTCTTCGGATCGAGCCGCCAGATCGAGGGTTTGCCGACGCGCCGGCCGGTCCCGTCAACCCAGTAGAGGCGGCCTTCCTCGACGTCCCAGACCGGGCCCTCGCCGAGATGGTTGGCGCACTCGAGGACGCACTCGATCCGCACAGCCGGTTCAGCAGTCCCCGGCGCGCCGCGCCGCGATCCGGCTGACCGACCCGGTTCGCTTGGCCGCTTTCGGATCGCCGAGGCTGAAGTCCAGATTCACCGTGCCCTGCAACGTGTCCGGCGTGTAGTCGACGGAGCCGTGGCCCCCGATCGCGAAAATACCCTCGCACTTCACGTCGAATTCGAAGTGCCCGGCCGATCCGGTATTGCCTGAAATCGCGCAGCCCGTCGCGCCGGGCACCGACATTTCCGCGAGCAACCGGCTGGGGTCGCGCGCGTCGGCGGCCGTGAGGCACTGATGGCGCGAGATCGCGGGCTGTTTGAATGCCGGATCCGCAGGAACCGAGAACTCGACGCTCATATCCCACAGGCCGGGCCGGATGTCGGCCTGCGCGGCGACGAACGGGCTTGTCGCGAGCCCCAGTACGAGCAGGCCCAGGCGAATTTGCGGCACGGTCAGGCTCCTCGTGAAATGCGCAATGACAACGCGGCCTGGCGCGCTTTTCCGGCGTGATCGAGCAGGCCCGCGGCAACGAGCGCTTTGCGGATGCGCTCGATCTCGGCTTGCGGAATCCTAACGAGCGGCGGGCGCGCTACCGCGCGCGGAAGCTTGCCCATCATCACCAGCGCTTCCTTCATTCGGTTGTGCATGTCGACCCAGGGCTCAGAGTAGAACGCTTCCGCCGTCGGCCAGATGCGGTCGTTGATCTCCCGCGCGGTGGCGAGGTCGTTCGCACGCACCGCGCGAAAGAGCCGGGCCTGCAGATCCGCGATCACCGAGCCGCTTCCCGAGAGCAGGCCGTTGCAGCCCATCACGAGCGAGCTCATCAGCCACGAGCTGTGCGTGGTGAGCACGTTCACCGGAGGATTCAGGGACTGCAGGGTCCGGATTTGCCGCTCGTGCAGCTGCGGGCTCGCGCACCAGTCCTTGATCGCCGCCACCTGCGGCACCGCCTCGATGAGCTTCAACAAGGTCGCGAGCGGATAGCCCTGGCCGCCTGCGAGCGGGTACTGGAAGGCGATGATCGGGAGGGCCGCCGCGTCGGCGACGCGCCGGAAGTGCTCGACCGCCATTTCGGGGCCTTGGCCCATCGTAAAGGGCCCGGGCGGGAAAACGAGCAGCGCCGCCGCGCCGCCCTCCGCCGCCATCTTTGCGATGCGCGCCGCCTCGAGGCTGCCTTCGGCGTATACGCCGTGCACGATCGGGAGCCGCCCGCCGATCTCGTCCCTCGCGATCGCGAGAACGCGCCTCTGCTCTTCGAACGTGCAGGAAGCAACCTCGGTCGAGTGCGCGTTGATGGTGATCGCGGACAGTCCTTCGACCGAGGCGACGTCGCGCAAGTGCGCGCGGAAGGACGGCTCGTCGATCGACAGGTCCTCGTGGAACGGCAGCAGCACAGCGGGGATGACCCCCTGCGGAATCCACTTCGCGTCGCGTGCCATGGTGACTCCTTTACTCGACCCGGATATTGTAATCGCGGATCACCTTCGCCCACTTCTCCGACTCGACGCGCGCAAACGCGAGGAACCCTTCGGGCGTGCTTCCGACGACGTCGAACCCTTGAGCATCGAGCTTGCCGCGCACTCCCGTATCGGCGAGCGCCTTCGTCGCTTCGGCGTTCAGCCGCGCGACGATCTCCCTGGGCGTTCCTGCCGCCACGAGCATCCCCACCCAGGATTGCGCCGCGAACCCGGGGAGCGTCTCGGCGACGGTCGGCACATCCGGCAGCTGGGGGATGCGGCGCGCGGCTCCGATCGCGAGCGCCTTGATGCGTCCGGCCTTCACCTGCGGAATCGCCTGCGGCGCGGACACGAACATGACGTTCACCTGGCCGCCCGCCAGGTCGATCATCATCGGCGCGCCGCCCTTGTAAGGCACGTGGGTCATTTCGATCCCGGTGCGGTTGGAAAGCAGCAGCGCGTTCAGGTGGTTCGAGCTTCCCGCGCCCACCGTGGCGTAAGTCACCCTGCCCGGGTTGGCTTTCGCGAAGGCCACGAGCTCCGGCACGGAGCCCGGCGCGAAGTTGGTCGCGCCGACGAGCACCTGAGGCGAGGTCACAAGGAGGCTCACGTGCTCGAAGGACTTGAACGGGTCGTAGCCGAGGTTCTTGTAGAGCAGATGATTGACGGCGTGGGTGTCGAACACGAGCAGCACGGTGTGGCCGTCGGGA
Source organism: uncultured Enterobacteriaceae bacterium (assembly GCA_964420785.1). Taxonomy (GTDB): domain Bacteria; phylum Pseudomonadota; class Gammaproteobacteria; order Burkholderiales; family SG8-39; genus VBDM01. Next base: position 9,865 of record CAYQVE010000002.1, read on the forward strand.
GGCGCCTTCGCGGCCTCCGCCTGCCCGATCGAGCCGCCCGCCCCCGCCTTGTTCTCGACGACCACAGGGCGGCCCAGACCCTCGCTGAGCTTCGGGCCGATGACGCGCGCGACGCCGTCCACCGTGCCGCCCGCCGGCCAAGGCACGATCAAGCGTATCGGCTTCGCGGGATATTGAGCAAGGGCCACCGCCGCAAGTACCGAGGCGACGAACCCCGCTGACACCACTCGCACGCATTTCATCGAGCGCATTCCGCCTTCAATAGGTCATCGATGCGGCGTTCAGGATCCCTATCGCGAGCGAGATGGTGCCGAGAAGCAGGCCTTGCGCGACCTTTCCCTCCGGGATGTCCCGCGCCAGGGTGGGCACGATCATCCGGACGGCGAAGTACGAGAGGAGCTGAACCACCAGGGCCACCGCCCCCCAAAGCAACATATCCCACCACGCGACGCTGTGCGCGATCGCGCTGGCAAGCGGAATGACAAATCCGAGCAACGCGCCGGACAGGGAAAGAGCCGCGGCGACGTTGCCTTGCCGGATCAGCGCGATTTCGCGATACGGCGTGACCCACGTGTAGACCGCAATAAAAACGGCCACCAGGGCCAACGCCATCAGGAAGTAAACAAGGAAATCGTCCACCCCACCGACGGAAGCGATGAAATCACTCATGAGGCTGCCCCTTCTTCTGCTTCTCGGAACGTAGAGTCATTCGAAATAATGCGGCACGAACCTGCTGCTGTTTTTCGTGATCGGAGAATCGTCTTCGCGGATTCCGATGCCCGCTGCCCGATCGTCCACGATCCATGCCCCGATGACCGCGTAGTTTCCCTCGAAACGCGCGAGCGGCGCGTATTTCTGGAAGACGTATCCCTCCTTGCCGTAGGTTCCGCCCGTCATGAGCGCGCCGCTGTTGCGCCGCAGGCTGATGTTGGAGCCCTCCCGGGCGAGGATAGGTTTCCTGACGTAATCGGCTCCCGCCAGGGGAGCCGAATCGAAATAGCACGGCAGAAGGTTAGGGTGCTCCGGAAACAGTTCCCAGAGAATCGCGAGGACCGCCTTGTTGGAAAGCAGCATCTTCCAAGGCGGCTCGATCCAGAAGCGGGGCTCCTCCAGGATGTGAAGGCCGAAGCTCTCGCGCGCCAGCCATTCCCACGGGTAGAGCTTGAACAGGGCCTCGATCGCATTTCCCTCCAGGTCGACGAAGCAGGCAGCGTCTGCGCTCCAGCCGATGTCCTCGATGAATATGAATTGCGTGGCGGCGCCCCCCTGGACCGCCGTGTCGCGGAGGTAATGGGTGTTGCCGTAGTCCTCTTCATGATCGCGGACACACGTGAAATAGAGCGTCTTCGGACCCAGGGCACCGTTCATGTTCCTCCACCGCTCGATGAGCTTTTCGTGCAGCGAGTTGAACTGATCGGCGCTCTCGCCTATCGCGCCGCTCGCGGTGGATTCCAACCGTTTGCGGTCTTCCAGCCAGAACCACTGCGCCACGCTCGCCTCGATGAGCGCGGTCGGCGTATCGGCGTTGTATTCTAGAAGCTTGGGCGGCCCCTGGCCGTCCCAGGCGAGATCGAATCGGCCGAAAACAGAGGGGTCGCGCCGAGCCCAGGAATCGGCGACGTAAGCCCAAAAAGCCTCAGGGATCGCGAGCTCGGCACAGCGCCTCTTGCGCACGATGTGCTCGCATGCCTCCAGGCAGAGGCGCTGCAATTCCTCGGCGGCCGCCTCCAGGATGTCGATCTCTTCGCTGGAAAAGACATAGCAGGCCGTTTCCTCCCAATACCGCCCGCCGAGAGAGTGAAAGGAGAAACCGACGTCCTCGCAGCGGCGCTGCCAGTCCTCCCGGGGTGGCGTCGAGCTGCGCCTCATGCGGCGGCGCCTGCCATCGCCCGCTCAACCGCCACCGCTGTGGAACGCCGACGATGATCCAAACCCGCCGCGATTGACGGATGTGGTGCCGACCGCCCGCGAACTGCGCGCCGCATTGGAGTTCGAGCCGTAGCCCGGGCCGTACCAGACGCGTGACGCTCCCGCGGGACCCGAGCGGTATCCCGGTTCGCAGTATTCCGGACGCCCCCAGTCCTTCTGGCATTCTTCCGCACTGGCATACATGTCCCGATTGGTGTAGCGCGGTCCGCTGTCGCACGCGGACATTGCGGCCGCTCCCAGCAGGACTACGCTGACGCGCAAACTGGATTTCCGCTGACGCATGGGCCGACAGTATACGAGCGCTTTCATAGCACGACACGCCGCTCCTCTTTCCGCACCGCCATCAGTTGCGCGACGCGCGCCGCATCGTCGAGCTTCTCCATTCCGAGCACGGCGTCGCACAGCTGCGCACTCCGTCCCCGCGGGAGCGCGTGCGCAGCGAGCTTCTCGAATTTCGCAACGACCTGCGCCTCGCCCGCGAAATGGGGCTCGCTGCCACGCGAGGCGTCCACCGTGCGCTCCAGGCGGCTGCCGTCGTCGAGAATCACCTCCACCCGCACGCTGTGGCGGTATTTCGCGCCCTTCGCGCTGATTTCCGGGTCCGGCCGGACTTCGACCTTTTCGGCGAGCGCCATGCGTTCCGGGTCGGCGACGATCCTCTCGCTGAACTGATCGACGAAGCAATCGCCTTCGAGCAGGAGCGTCGCCGCGCAGAAGGCGAGGTTCATCTGCGCCGAAGCGAGGCTTTCCGGCCGGTATTTCCAGCCGGCGTGATCCATGGTCACCTGCGAGGCGTGCACGATGATTTTTTTCACGTCCCTCGCGCCGAATGAACGCTCCGCCTGCATCTCGCGCAGGGCGTCGAGCGTGGTGTGGTTGCTGCCCACGCAGGAATAGAATTTGAGCGCGACGCCCATCGTCTGCCAGACTTCGCCGAAGCCCGCGGTCAGGTCCGCCAGCCGGAACCGATCCTGCGAGCGCGAAAAGGTGGTGCAGAAGCCGCCGTACTCGCTCTCGAACACGTCCGCGATCCCGGTGAAGCCGGCCTCCGCGAGGAGCGCGCCGTAGAGCCCGCTCTGCGAGGAGCGCCCGGCGTGCATGCGCTTCACCATCGCGCCGTACTGCGCGGCCATCAGCCCCGCCGCCTGCGTGCCGGCGATGCCGAGCGCGTGCACCGTCTTGTCCGCGTCGAGCTTCAGGCCGCGTGCGGCGCCGGCGCCCGCCGCGAAAACGCCGAGCGTCGCGCCCGAGTGCCAGCCCTGGCCGATGTGCTCCTGCCCCATGCACAGTCCCACGCGCGGGCCGACCTCGTAGCCGGCTACGGCCGCCGTCAAGAACTCGCGTCCGTTCATTCCGCGGCGCAGTTCGGCGACCGCGACGAGCGCCGGCAGCACCACCGCGCCGACGTGCAGCACGCCTTCCCGATGCACGTCGTCCAGCTCGAATCCCTGGACCTGCGTGCCGTTCGCGAGCGCCGCGTGCGGCGCCGAGAGCCGCTGCGCGGTTCCCCACACGCCGGAAGCGGTGGAGCCGTCCAGCCTCTTCAGGGTGCGCCGCAGGATCCTGCACCATTCGAGATGCGTTCCGTAGAGCGCGCAGCCGAGCGAATCGAGGATGAGCAGCTTGATGCGCTCGCGCACCTCGCCCGGGATCGCTTCGTACCGGAGTCCGGAAACGAATTCGGCGACGCCGCGCGTGTAAGGGTTGGAGCTCTTGCTCATTCCAGCCGGATCTTCGCTTCCCGGATCAATTTGCCGAGGCGCTCTTTTTCCGAGCGGATGTGGGCGGCGAACTGCTCCGGAGTGCCGCCGATCGGCTCCGCACCCTCCGCGAGCAGGCTCGTCCTCACGTCGGGCTGCGCCAGCGCTTTCACCAGCTCGGCGTTGAGTCTCGCGACGATTTCCCGCGGCGTTCCCGCCGGCGCGAGCACGCCGTACCAGGAGCTCGCTTCGTAGCCGGGGAGGCCCGATTCCGCGATCGTCGGAAGGTCCGGCATCGAAGCCAGGCGCCGCGTCCCCGTCACCGCGATGGCTCTCAATTTTTCCGCCTTGACGTGAGGCAGGATCGCAACCACGCTGCTGAACATGAGCTGCACCCGGCCGCTCAGGAGGTCGGTGAGCGCCGGCGACAGTCCCTTGTAGGGCACGTGGACCATGTCCACGCCCGTCATCGAATCGAACATCACCGCGGCGAGGTGGGACGAGCTGCCGTTGCCGTTCGAGGCGTAGTTGAGCTGCCCCGGTCTGGAGCGCGCGAGAGCGACGAAGGCCTTGAACGAATCGGCCGGAACCGACGGATGCACCACCAGCACGAGCGGCGCCGATGCGAGCAGCGCCACGGGCGCGAAGTCGTGGATCGGGTCGTAGGGAAGACTATCGTTCAGATTCGGATTGACAGCGTGACTCCCGACGCCGCCGAGGAACAGCGTGTAGCCGTCGGGCGCGGCCTTCGCCGCGAGCTCCGCGCCCAGCGCGCCTCCTGCTCCAGGCCGGTTGTCGATGACGAGCGGCTGGCCGAGGCTGTCGGACAGTCGCTTGCCGACCAGGCGCGCGACGTTGTCGTTCCCGCCTCCCGCGGCGAACGGAACGATGAGGCGGATCGGCTTCGCCGGATACTGAGCGAGCGCGGCCGCCGCTGCGACCGACGCGGCGAATGCCGCGAGCGACGCAGCCATCCGACTCACGCGGCCCAGTCCCACACGCGCCCGATCGGTGCATCGAGATGCCAGTGCGTGACGAGGACATATTGCTTCATGCGGGCATACTCCGATCACACCTCGGAATGCTAGCATGGCGATGTTCGGGCCCTTCACGCAACCCGCCAAATGCGCCGCGCATTCCTTTCCCTGCTCGCCGCTCTCGTTCTCGCGGATATGGCGATCGCGCAGAGCTGGCCTTCGCGCCCGGTCAGGATGATCGTTCCCCAGGCGCCGGGCGGGATGGCCGACATCGTCGCGCGCGTCATTTCCAGCCGGCTGTCGCGGGAGCTGGGCCAGCAGGTCCTCGTCGACAACCGCGCGGGCGACGGAACCACAGGCGCGCAGGCGGCCGCACGCGCCGCGGCCGACGGCTACACCTATTTGTTCGCCCCGGCCTCGGTGCTCGCAGTCAATCAGTTCATGGCGAAGGTCCTTCCCTACAGCCCGGAGGACGATTTCGCGAGCGTCGCGATGGTCGGCTCGAGTCCGCTCGCGCTCATCGCGAGCCCCGAGCTGAACGTGAATACGCTCGCGGAGCTCATCGCGCTCGCAAAGGCCAACCCCGGCAAGCTCGCCTTTGCGAGCCCCGGCCTGAGAACGCTCCCCGGAATGTTCGGCGAGATGCTCAAGATCCGCGCGGGCATCAGTTTGCTGCACGTCCCCTACAAGGGCGCGCAGGGCGTGCAGGACACGATCGCCGGCCGCACCCAGCTCACTACGCAGGGAATTCCGGCGATCGCCGCAATCGTCCAACGCGGGCAGCTTCGCGCGCTGGCGGTGAGCTCACCCCGCCGCCTTCCCGAGCTGCCCGATGTTCCGACCCTTTCCGAGACCTTGCCGGGGTTCGAATTCAACGCCTGGTTCGCGGTGGTCGCACCGACCGGAACGCCGCGCGAGGCGATCCAGCGCATGAACATGGAATTCAACCGCATCCTCCTGGACGGCCAAATCGAACCTAAACTCCGCGCGCTCGGGATCTATACCGAGGGCACGGGGCCGCCCGAGGAGATCGACGCGTTCCTGAGGAACGAGCGCGCGTTCTGGAGCCGCGTCGTGCGGGACCTGAAGATCGAGCCGGAGTAGCGCACCAGTCACCGGCGCTGAGCGGACCGGCGCGCACCTCGAGGAAGGGACGGGATCAGTGGGGATCAAGCAGCTCCTGGCCGGTCCGGGTTATCCCGATGACGCAGAGCGCGACGCGCTCGCGCGCATCTTCAATATCGTCTGCCTTGCGGTGATCCTGGCGCTGGGCGTCGCCATGTTCACAAACCTTTTTTTCAGCCGGGCCGGCTTCCCGGTCGTTCTGCCCGCGGTTTTCGCGTGCGTCGCCGCGCTGATCGCCGCGGCACGCCTGGGCTACCTCCGGGTCGCGAGCAACTTGTTGCCGGCTGTCATTCTGGCGGGATCCGCGAATCTCCTGCTCACCCGGGACGGCGTGCACGACACCGGTGTCATCACCATCGCCGGAATGCTGGTCGTCAGCGGCATCCTGCTGACGCGGCGCACGCTTATGATTTTCACGATGGCTGCGTTGGCGGTGGTCGTGTCCACGGGCTACGCGGAGATCTCGGGCCTGTTGCACAACCGTTTCAGCTCGTTCACGGATCTGCGTTATGTGGTAGGGGTGTGCCTTGTTTTCGTCATCATCGCCGTCACCGTCCACCTTCTCGCGGAAAGCCTGTTCACGAGTCTGCGCCAGGCCCAGGAAAAAAGCGCTGCGCTCGGCGAATCGGAGGCGCGCCTTGCGAAGATGATCGAGGCAAGTCCGGAGGCGATCACGATTGCGAGCGTCGAGGACGGGACGTTCATTCTGGTGAATCCCGCCGGCCAGCGGCTTTGCGGCTACACCCGCGAGGAGTTGATCGGCACGAGCGCCCTGAAGCTCGGGTTCTATGCCGATCCGGAGGACCGGGACAGAATCGTCGCGGATCTGCGGCGCGACGAAGTCGTACATGGGCGTGAAATCCGCCTGCGGCACAAGAGCGGAGAATTGCGCGACATACTCATTTCGGCGGCCCTGATCGATTTCAAAGGCAAGAAGCTCATCCTGTTCCAGGGGATAGACATCACCGAGCGAAAGAACGCCGAGAAAGCGCTTCGCGAGCACGAAGAGCTGCTGCGGGAATTGTCCGCGCATCACGACTCGGTGCGCGAAGGAGAGCGCGCCCGCATCGCGCGCGAGATCCACGACGAGCTGGGCCAGGCCCTCACGGCGCTCAAGATGGACCTCTCCGTCCTGACCCTGAAGTTCGGCGAAGCCACGCCCCAGATCAGGGAACAGGTGCAGGACCTGAAGGGACGGGTCGATGCCATCATCCAGGTCGTGAGGGACGTGGCGACCGCCTTGCGGCCGGCTGCGCTCGACCTCGGTATCGTGCCGGGCGTGGAGTGGCTGGTCGAGGAGTTCCAGAGGCGAAGCGGAGTCCGCTGCACGGTCAGCGTCGCGGACAGCGACATTGCCCTGGGCGAGGACCGGAGCATCGTGCTGTTCCGCATCGTGCAGGAATCGCTGACGAACGTCTCCCGGCACGCCGGCGCGCGCAACGTGCAGATCCTGCTCGATCACGACGCCGAGCGCATTCGGCTGGACGTCGAGGACGACGGGGTCGGATTCGACGTGGACGCGGCGCGCCGCAAGAAAACCTTCGGTTTGCTCGGCATGCATGAGCGGGTGATCATGCTGCGCGGGGAGTTGAGCATCACCAGCGCGCCCGGCGGCGGTACCCGCGTCTCCGTGTCCATGCCGATCGCGTAGCCGATGAAAACGATCAGGATACTCGTGGCCGATGACCACGCCGTGGTGCGGCGGGGCTTGAGGCACATACTGGACACGACGCCCGATCTCGCCATCGCCGGCGAGGCCGCAAGCGGCGCGGAGGTCCTCGAGAAGCTGCAGGCCGGCGAGTTCGACGTCCTGCTGATGGACATCACGATGCCCGCCACCAATCCTGTCGAGCTGATCGCGCGCATCAAGGCGCAGCATCCTCACGTCGCCATGCTCGTTCACAGCATGCACGCGGAGGGACCTGTCGCCTCGCGAATGCTGAAAGCGGGTGCGTCCGGCTACATCACCAAGGACAGCGAGCCCGAGCAGCTGCTTGCGGCCCTGCGAAAGGTCGCCGCGGGCGGAAGGTACATCGGTGCGGAACTCGCCGAGCAGCTCGCCTTCGGCAACAGTGCCGGCAGGCCGCTGCACGAGCTGCTCTCCGACCGGGAGAGCCAGGTATTCTTCCTGCTCGCCTCCGGAAAGACCCTCAAGGCCATCGCGAGAGAGCTCCACCTCAGTCCGAAGACGGCGAGCACCTATAAAACGAGAATCATGCAGAAGCTCAATCTGCAATCCGACGCCGAGCTCATCCGCTACGCCCTCGCAAACCACCTGGTGAAGTAGCCGGGCCGCGGCCCGGGACCCCGGGGCCCTCCCCGTTCGTGACGTTTGCCGCGCGGTTGCGGCGACATGTAGGAATTTCCCTACGCGCCGGTGCGCCGATTCCCACAGGGAAGTAGGCGCGCGCTGATTTTTTTCTCTTTTCCCCTCGATCACAATACCCGCTCATACGAAGAGGGACGAAGCGATGCCGATCACGACTTTGATTGCCGACGACCACACGCTGGTGCGCGAGGGTCTGCGCTCGCTGCTCGCGGCGCACGCGAGCATCGACGTCGTCGGCTTTGCCGCGAACGGCCGCGAGGCGGTGCGCGAAGCGCTGCGACTGCGGCCTGAAGTCGTGCTCATGGACATCTCGATGCCCGAGCTGAACGGCATCGACGCGACCCGGCAGCTCCTCGACCGCCATCCCGCGGCCAAGGTGATCATCCTGTCCATGCACGCCACGATCGAGCACTACCACCGCGCGGTCGGCGCCGGCGCCCGGGGCTATCTGCTCAAGGAATCCGCCACCGAGGAAATCGCCGAAGCGGTACGCACCGTGCACATCGGCCGGCAATTCCTCAGCCGCAGGATCGCTGCCAGCTTTCAGCCCCGGTCCGACACGGAGTCGCCGCTCGACAGCCTGTCGCGGCGCGAGCGCGAGATTCTCCAGCTGGTCGCGGAGGGCCACTGCAGCGCGAAGATCGGGGCCCTCATCTGCATCTCGCCGAAGTCGGTCGACACCTACCGCAGCCGCCTGATGCAGAAACTGGGAATGCGGGGCATGCCCGACATGGTGAAATTTGCCATCCGGCACGGGCTCACTTCGCTCGAATGATCCGGGAACCTGTAACGGGCGCAGGCGGCATTCAAGGTTTCCCGACAGATCGGCCCTGTGTCCGCCGCTAAACTGCGGCGACTCTTGATTACAGACTCTCATTCGACGAAAGAGACGATGAACGGTACACCCCACCCAGCCCGACCTTCGATCCTGGTCGTCGAAGACCATCGATCCCTGCGGCTCAGCGTCGTGAACTGGCTCCAGCTCCGGTTTCCCGGAAGCTTGGTCCAGGGCGTCGAATCCGGGGAAGAGGCGCTCGCGCATGCCCGTGCCGCCTGCCCGGAGGTCGTGCTCATGGACATCAACCTCCCGGGCATCGACGGACTCGAGGCAACCTGCCGCATGAAGGCCCAGGCGCCGAAAACAGCCGTCGTGATACTCAGCACGCACGACACTCCCCGTCACCGCCTCGCGGCCGCAAAAGCCGGCGCCGCCGGATACATCGCGAAGCGCGACATGGAAACGCTGCTCGAGGCGACTGTCGAATGCCTGCTTCAGTCGCGCCCGCGCTCATGACTCACGACGTCCTCACGATGATCAGGGTACGACCCATCTCGCTGCTGCGCTGCGTTGCGCGGCTCCTGAAGAAGATCGCTCCCGCGCACGCCGTTTCGGCAAGACCGCGCGCGAGCGCGGCGGAAATCGAGCGGGGCGAATTGCTGCGCCGCTGCTCGCTCGAGGGCCTGTGGGATTGGGACCTCCGCAACGACAGAGTCCATTACTTTCCCCGTTTCCGCGAGCTGCTGGGGTACTCCGCGGAAGAACCCTTGAACCGGTTCCAGCTGGCCTTTCATTCAGAGGACGTCGAGCGCATGAGACAGTCGATGCGCCGCCTTTTCGAGGAACAGGTTCCGATCGACGAGGAATTCCGGTTGCGATGCAAGAACGGCAGCTTCCGCTGGTTCCGCGGGCGCGGACACGCGGTCTGGGACGCTCGCGGCAAGCCCCTGCGTTTCGCCGGATCCATCACCGACATCAGCGGCTACAAGGAGACCGAGCTGCGCCTGCTCTACCTCGCCGATCACGACGTACTGACCGGTCTGCCCAACCGGCGCCTGTTCCTTTATCGCCTGTGCCAGGGCATCTCCGGCGCGCGAGACTCAGGCCGCTCGCTCGCGGTTCTCTTCATCGATCTGGACCGGTTCAAGCAGATCAACGACGTCCTCGGACACGACGCAGGAAACCAGGTCCTCTGCGAGGCGGCCAAGCGCATACGCGGCGCCGTGCGCGACGAAGACACAGTTTCGCGGCTCGGCGGCGACGAATTCACGGTTCTCCTGGAAGGGGTCGAGGCGGAGTCGCGCGTTTCCGCGGTCGCGGACCGGATCCGCTCGGAGCTCAATCGTCCGTTTGCACTGGCCGAGCGCGAGGTCTACATCTCCGCGAGCATCGGGATCGCCGTCTTTCCCCGCGACGGCGAGTCGGCCGAAGAGCTGCTCAAGCGCTCAGACGTGGCCATGTACCAGGCGAAAAAGCACGGCCGCGACAACCACCAGTTCTACTCCGCAGAGTCCGAGACCCGCATTTCCCGCGGGCTCGACATGGAGACCCGCCTGCGCCGTGCGCTCGAGTACGGCGAGCTCGAAGTTCACTATCAGCCGCAAGTCGGCTTCGCCAGCGGTGAGATCAATTCGGTCGAGGCGCTGCTCCGCTGGAACAACCCGGAGCTCGGCTGGGTTGCGCCGGCGCAGTTCATACCGCTTGCCGAAGAGACCGGGCTCATTCAGCCGATCGGCGCGTGGGTCCTCGAGACCGCCTGCGCGCAGGCGAAGGCCTGGCAGGACGCCGGCCTCCGGCCCATCAGGATGTGCATCAACGTGTCCGCGCGGCAGCTCGACGCGAGGTTCGTCGAGACAGTCTCCCGGGCGCTCGCCGAGACGGCGCTTGCGCCTGCGCGCCTCGAGCTGGAAATCACCGAGGGCGTCATGGTCGGCAAGGACCCCGACACCGAGGCCGTGCTCCAGGCGATGCGGGCACTGGGCGTCGGTTTCGCCATCGACGACTTCGGCACCGGCTATGCGACCTTCGATTATCTCAAGCGCTTCCCCGTGCACACCCTGAAACTGGACGGATCGTTCGTTCGCGGCGTTTGCGACAGCAGCAACGACGTCGCTATCGTCGATGCGACCATCGCCTTGGCGCGAAGCTTCGGCCTCAGGGTCGTTGCAGAGGGCGTAGAGACCGCCGAGCAGCATGGGCTGCTCAAGGAACTGGGCTGCGACGACTGCCAGGGCTATTACACCTTCAGGCCTCTCCCGGCCGCGGCGCTGGAAAAACTGCTGGCCCCGAAGCATCAAGTTTTCCCTACAGACCGGCAGGGGCCTGCGACTGCAGACTAGCTGCACCGACGGATGGCCCGAACGTTCGCAAACCACGAAAACGACGAGTCCGAGGAAACCATGAATTCAACCAGCGTTGCCGTGATCGGTTTCAGCGCCCAGGAACGAAACGTCTTGAAGGGCATATTCGATCTCACCTCGCGGCGCCCGACCTCGTTCGCCCCGTTCGATCCGGACATGGGCGAAGAGCCCGGCCTGTTCCTGGTCGACGCGAGCAGCAAGGAATTCGTGAATGAAACACTCAGCGTCGTCGTCACGCACCCCGTTCCGGTCGTGCTGGTGGGAGACTCGAACTGCGGCACTCCCTACCCTTTCGTCAAGCGACCGATCAAATGGGTGCAGCTGCTCAAGCTCCTGGAAAACTCGGTCGCACCCGCCGCGCCGTCCCAGCCCCGGGCCCGCGAAATCGACTCCGCGCTGGTCGTGGATGACAGCCTGCCCGTGCGCAAGTTCATGGAATTGAAGCTCGCGCCCTACTCCATCGGCGTGGACTTTGCCGAATCGGGCGAAAAGGCCATAGCTCTCGCCGCCGAGAAACACTATACCTGCGTGTTTCTCGACGTGATGCTCCCGGGCGTGGACGGATACCAGGTCTGCAAAGCGATCAAGAAGAAGAAGCATGAAGGAAAGCCGACCGCCGTGGTCATGCTCACCGGGAAGACGTCGCCCTTCGACAAGATCCGCGGCACCATGGCCGGCTGCGACGCCTATCTGACCAAGCCGGTTGACGAGGAAAGACTGCTGGAAGTCATTTTGAAGTTCATTCCGAGGCGCGAGCGTGCCGATGCCGCCTTCGATGCAACCCAATCGACCTGATGCGCGCGGCAAATCGCGTCGACACCCGTATCGAATCAAACCTACAGCAAAGGAGAAACAACATGGCAATTCGCAAAGTCCTGATCGCGGACGATTCATCGACCGATCTCAAGAATCTGGAGCAGATCGTCTCCGGCGCCGGCTATCACGTCATCACGGCCGCATCCGGCAAGGAAGCGCTGGCCAAGGCGAAAACCGAGCGCCCTGACGCGATACTGCTCGACGTCATCATGCCCGACATGAACGGCTTCCAGGCGTGCCGTGCGATCACGAGCGACGCCGAGACCAGGAACATCCCGGTGATACTCGTTTCCAGCAAGGGCGAGAAAACCGACAAGGTGTGGGGTGAAGAGCAGGGTGCGAAGAGCTACGTCACCAAGCCCTACACGCCCGATCACATCCTGAGCCAGCTGCGGGCGCTCTAGCGCGCTCCCCGAAAACAAACGCACGTCATCGAAAAGGACAAAGCCATGGCAATCCGCAAAGTACTGGTGGCCGACGATTCGACCACCGACCTCAAGAACATGGAGCACATCTGCTCCGGCGCAGGCTATCAGGTGATCACCGCCGCATCCGGCAAGGAGGCCGTGGCCAAGGTGAAGGCCGAGCGTCCGGACGCGGTGGTCCTCGACGTCATCATGCCGGAGATGAACGGCTTCCAGGCGTGCCGCGCGATCACGAGCGACGCCGACACCAAGAACATCCCGGTGATACTCGTTTCCAGCAAGGGCGAGAAAACCGACAAGCTCTGGGGCCAGGAACAAGGCGCCCGCGGCTACGTCACCAAGCCCTTCACGTCCGACGATCTGCTCAAAGAGCTCAAAGCCCTGTAACCGCGAGCGAGCCCATGAACCTTGTCGAACCATCGCAGCCCCCGCTTTCGCCCGTCGCGGCGCTCGCCGGCGAGTTCGTGCTGCCCGAGAGCGGCGCCGCCGGGGAGTCGCGCGCGGATTCGGCGGAGCGGCTTGCATTCCGGGTCGGCCCCGTCGGGATGCTGTGCGCGTCGGACGCGGGGCGCGAAGTCGTGCTGCCGCCGCCGGTGACGCGCCTGCCGCACCTGCCGGCGTGGATGCTCGGGGTCACCAACGTGCGAGGCACCCTGCTCCCCGTCGTCGATCTGGCCGCGGCCTACGGAGTGGAGCACGAGACCGCGCTTCACCCCTACCTGCTTGTCATGGGCACCGCCGAGGATCCGCTCGGCCTGCTGGTGGACGGGTTGCCCGTGATCGCGCGCCTCGATGAGAAGGAAAGAATGCGCGGCGTGCCGCCGCACCCTGAGCGTCTGACCGGGCACGTCGCGGGCGGCTACGAACGCGAAGGAGTGGTGTGGCTCGACGTCAATGCGGGGTGGCTGTTCGCAACCCTGGGAAATGCATCGCAGCTCGAGCGCGAGTGAAAGATATCTTTGGAACTGTCCTGGACTTTAATCGATTAATCATTTAAGGAGCGAATCGTGTCACAACAAGGAAGCATGGCGATATTCAAGAAATTCAGCATCCGGAGTCGTCTCGCGATGATGGCGGGGCTCATGACCGTGCTGCTGCTCGGCATCGGCCTGCTCGGCTTGATCGCTCTGGGCAATTTTCAGGACCGGTCGGCAACGAACGTGGATTCGGGCGCCTTGTCGATTAAGGCGGTCGATACCGCGAGAAGCGCTCAGGTCCATTTTAAGAAACAGGTGCAGGAGTGGAAAGACCTCTTGTTGCGTGGCTTCGAGCGCGAGAACTTCGACAAGTACCTCGCTCAATTCACCAGCGAAGAGGCGGCGGTCCAGCGGGAACTCTCAACGCTCAAGGATCTCATGAAGCGGCAGAGTCTGAGCACTGACGCCGTGGATCGCCTACTCAATGTTCACAAGGAATTGGGCGCCAAGTATCGCGAGGCTTTGAAGAGCTACGACCAGGGGTCCCGCGTCGTGGACGGACTCGTCAAAGGAATGGACCGCGCGCCGACGGATGCCATGGATGCGGTCGTAAAGGACATCCAGGACCGGGCGAGCGCTAGCTTTACGGACATGAAGGCGCAATCGGTCGCGGAATACAGCTTTTCGAGGAACGTGATGGTTGCTATGGTCGTCGCTGCCCTTGCGCTCGGTGCTCTGCTCGCGTTTTTCACCGCGCGCCACATCACGCGCGCCGCCGGCCAGCTCGCCACCACGGTGGGCAAGGTCTCGGCCGGCGACTACGAGGCGCGCTCGAAGGTGAAGAGCGGCGACGAGCTCGAAGCCCTGAGCGCCGCTTTCGACACCATGCTGGACGAGCGCGTCGCGACGCTGGCGAAAAAGGAAAAGGACAGCGAAGCGCTCAACAACTCGATCATCGACATCCTGCGCGCGGTCGCCAAGGCGGCGCAGGGTGACTTGACGATACAAGCCCCGGTGCGAGAGGACATCACCGGCGCGCTCTCGGACGCCATCAACTCCATGTCCAGCGCGACCGCCAAGACGCTTGCGGGCGTGAACAACGTTTCGCACGAAGTGCGTTCCGCCTCCCAAGATGGCCGCGACACGGTGCTGCAGACCGCGCGCGGAATGAATGAAATCCGCGGTTCGATCCAGGAAACCGGCAAGCGCATCAAGCGCCTGGGAGAGCGCTCGCAGGAAATCACCGGCATCGTGAAGCTGATCGACGATATTTCGGAACGCACCTCGGTGCTCGCGCTGAACGCCAACATGCAGGCGGCCATGGCGGGCGAAGCCGGGCGCGGGTTCCGCGTGGTGGCCGACGAAGTGCAGCGCCTGGCCGAGCGCTCCAAGCAGGCGACCGACCAGATCGGCAAGCTGGTGACCACCATTCAGTCGGAGACCAACGACACCATGGCGACCATGGACCGGGCGATCGGCGAAGTGGTCAAGGGCGGCGAGCTTGCCGAAAAGGCGGCGCAACAGGTGACGCACCTGGACGAGCTCGGCGGCCAGCTGATCGAATCGATCCAGGCATTCAAGCTGCCGGCGGAACTGGTCGGCGGATCGGCCGCTGCCAAGCAGCGTGCGGGCGAAACCCGCCGGGCGGCGTAGGGCCATGCCCCGTCTGGAAGCCCTGGCGGTCCTCGCCGACGAGGTCGGCGAGGTCGCGGACCGGATGTCGGCCGCCCTCGCCGACCTGAACGACTCCTCCAACGACGAGCGTTTGCGCGAAGCGCTCGATTTCTTCGCCGAGCAGAACGGGAGGATAGTCACCGTCACCGAGATGCTCAACCTGACGGGCTTGCGTCGGCTGTGCGCCCGAATACAGGAGAACGTCGCGCTGCTGCAGGCCGCCGGCGTCCCCCCGCGCGAGCCGCTCGCCGTGTTCCTGCGGGGTCCCAACCTGATCGTGGAGTATCTGCGCGCGCCCAAGGACCCCGCAAGCTGCGCGGCGCTCACGCAGTACCTGAGCAATCCCCTCTGGCCGCAGCCCGCCCGAGCAGCTGAAGCGGCAGAGATCCAGGCCCTGCTCGCCGACATCGACGAGTCGGCCTCGGAAGCCGAGCTCATGCCCGAGCGGCCCGCCGAGGCCAGCCCCGAAGACGTCGCGCTCGATGTCGCACCGGACGTGAACCCCGAGCTCCTGGAAGCATTTCTCGCCGAGGCGCCGCTGCAGGCCGGCGCATATACGAGCCTGGTGGAGCAGGTGACTTCGGGCGGCGGCGCGCCCGGCGAAATGCTCAACGAGGCGCGGCGCATCGTCCATACGATCAAGGGCGCGGCCAACACGGTCGGCGTGCGCGGCGTGGTCACGCTGACCCATCATCTCGAAGATCTGCTCGAATATCTCGCCGAAAGCGCGCTCAGGCCGCAAGGCAGGCTCGCCAAACTCCTCATGGACGCGGCCGACTGTCTGGAGATGATGCTGGAGTCGCTCATCGGCGCCGAAGTTCCACCCCAGCAAGCGCACTCGGTGGTGCAGCGCCTCCTCGACGCAGCCAACGCCATCGATCGCGGCGAGGATCCGGGGGCGGCAGTGGCGGAGAAACCCGATTCCGGGATCACGCCCTCGCCTGCCGGGAAAGGCGCAAAGCCCGAAGCGACGGCGCCCAAGGCGGAGCCCGCGCCCAAGGTGGAGTCCAGACCCGAAGCCCCTCCATCCAAGGAACCGGCGGCGAAAATTCGCGTCGCCGGGGCGACCATAGACGAGATGCTGCGCCTGTCGGGAGAAATGACCATTGGCCGGGCGCACGTCCAGGAGCGCCTGCACCAGGCCACCGGTCTGGCAGCCGAGATGAGCGAGCGCCACGGCCTGCTGCAAAAGCGCGCGAGCGAGATCGATCACATCATCACCGTGCGCGGCGTCGCCGCAGGCGAGAAGCTGGGCGCCGTCGCCCAGGCGGCCGGCACCTCGGTGTTCGACGCGCTCGAGCTCGACCAGTACAGCGAGCTGCACGGCGCGGTGCACGGTTTCCTCGAGACCATCGCCGACTTGCAGACGCTGGAGTCGCGGCTGCTCGACACCCTGTCGGGGATCGAAACCTCTATCACCCAGGAAGGGCTCATCAACAACGAGCTGCACGAGCACGCCATGCGCGCCCGCATGGTGCCCGCCGCCAGCATCGAGCCGCGGCTCGCGCGCACCGTACGCCAGGTGTGCGAGGCCACGGGGAAAGCCGCGCGCTTCGAGCTCCGCGGCGGCGACGTGATGCTCGACGATCACGTGATCAACGACATTATCAGTCCGCTTTCGCACCTGTTGCGCAACGCCGTTGACCATGGGATCGAGGAGCAGAAAGTGCGCGCGACGCTCGGCAAACCCGAAGCAGGCGCGATCGTGCTTTCATTCTCGCGCGAGGGCAATCATCTCGTGATCCGCTGCGAGGACGACGGCGCCGGCCTCGATTTGCGGCGCATCCACACCTCCGCCGTCGAACGCGGGATCGTGCGCGGTGATGTGAGCTTGAGCGAGTCCGAGATCGCGCAGATTATTCTTGTTCCAGGCTTCAGCACGCGCTCGACCGCCTCGGAAGTGTCCGGGCGCGGCGTCGGCATGGACGTGGTGAACGTGGCGGTGAGCAAGCTCAAGGGCACGATCGACATTTCCACCGTCCCCGGCAAAGGCTGCCGCTTCACCCTGCGGCTGCCGCTCACGCTGGGCACGGCGCACTGCCTGGTGGTGCGCGCGGGCGGCGAGATTGCCGCGATTCCGACCGACATCCTCGACCGTGCCGTTTACCAGGGCGCGCTGAACGTCGTGCGCCTTGGCGAGCAGTATGTCTACCGCGAGGAGAACGAAAGTCTCGAGGCGCGGGACCTCGCCCATCTGCTCGGTTCCGCGGGCGAGCGCTCGCTCGGCGACGCGGAGGACAACCGCCCGGTCATCGTGGTGAACGACACCAGAGGCAAGAAGGCGGTGGTGGTGGACGCGCTGCTTTCCGGGCGCGACCTCGTGGTCAAGAGCCTTGGCCAGTACCTGGCGAGCGCCAAAGACGTCATCGGCGCCGCGGTGCTCGGCGACGGGCGCGTGCTGCCGGTGCTCGACCTGCAGGCGCTGCTGCGCGCTCAGCATGGCACCACGGCTGTCGCGCGGCCCTACCTCGTGCACAGCAGCCCTGCGGCGCGCGAGGCGCGGACCGTCGACATCCTGGTGGTGGACGATTCCCTCAGCGTGCGCCAGGCCTTGACCCTGCTCTTGAACGGCGAAGGCTATTCGGTGCACACCGCGAAGGACGGCGTCGAAGCGCTCGAACAGGTCGCCAAGAACCGGCCGGCGGCCGTGGTGGCCGATCTCGAGATGCCGCGCATGAACGGGCTCGAGCTCACCTCGCGGCTGCGCGCCGATCCGCGCACGCGCGGATTGCCGGTGATCATGGTCACCTCGCGCTCCAGCGACAAGCACCGCCAGCAGGCGCAGCTCGCGGGCGTTGATGTCTACCTCACCAAGCCGTACCGCGACGCCGAGCTCCTGTCGAAACTGCAAGCCATGCTGAGCAAGGCGGCATAAATGTCAGCGGTGCTCAAATCCGATCCCGCCTCCGTCGCGGCCCCAGTCGAAGGCTGGCTGGTGCTGGCGATGGAGGAACTGCGGCTGGCGCTGCCGCAGAGCGAAGCGCTCCAGATCGAGCTTGCTTTCGACCTCGAGCATGTGGACGACGGAGGGCCGGAGATCGGCCAGCTCTCGCGCCGCAACGGCAAGCCCTGGCCCGCCTACTGCCTGGATTGGGCGCTTCGCGTGCGGAGCTCGACTCCGGCGGAGCGCCGCCTGTGCGTCTTTTTCGGCACGCAGGACGACGCACGCGGCATCTTGTGCGACCGGGTGTGGCCTCTTGCCGCGGACGCGGATCTCCGCCCGGAGCCGCCGCGGAGATGCATGAGCGGCCCGCGTTCGCCGACGATCGGTTTGGCGAGATTCCAAGACGGCGTTGCGGTCGTAACGAGTGCCGCCGAGCTGAAGGCTTATCTCGATTTTCTCGCGGAGGAAGATCATGGCAGGCGCCGCGACTAGGGGCTGGGTCATGGATGTCGGCGCGGGTTGGCGCGTGGCGGTCGGCGCCCATCGGGTCGTCGAGTATCTGCTGTCGCCGCCCACTCACAGCCTGCCGCGCATGCCGGCGCATTGCCTGGGCGTCCTCATCTGGCAGGAACGGATGATACCGCTGCTCGATCTCGCCCCGGTTCTATCGGAGCGAGCTCGAGCGCAGGAGCACGGCGTGCGCCGCGCAGTGGTCCTCGCCTACCAGGAAATGCCCGGGCAAGCCTTGCGCTACGGAGCCTTGGTGGTGCGCGCGGCGCCGGTCGAGGTCTGGGCGAGCGACGACATGGCTTGCCCGTTGCCCGAAGATCCCCCGGCGCTCAAGCATTTCAGCTGCTCCTGTTTCCTGCATCAAGAAAAAGCGATACCCATCCTGGATACGACGCGGCTCTTCGCGACGGCGCTGACTTTGGCCCCGGGGCAACGCAAGGATGAAGCTGAAGCGAACACCATCGTGGAGGCAAGCCCTCCGCCGAGGCGCTCCGCGGACTTTGAGAATACGCAACCGCTGGAGGTCGCAGCCGCGGCGCCCCTTTCTCCCGCACCACAACCGGAAACCTTCGCGGAGCCCGCCCAGTCTGCAGTCGAAGCCCCGCAGGTTTCGGCGACGCCTGCCGAGGCGAGCGTCGACCGGCGGCCGAGCGTTGAACCGCTGCCGGCGGTTTCCGCGGAAGACGTTCCTGCCGCGGAAACGCAAGACCGGAATCAAAATGCCGATCTTCCTCGCGACATCGGCCGCAAACTGTCCGCCGCGACTCGATCCTGGCTCCTCGGCGCGGCGCTCGCGGTCACACTGCTCGCCACAGCATTGCACCCATTTTCGCCGGGTTCCCTCCGTGACGTGTCGGAACCCGCTGCTTGGACGCCGTCCGCAACAGGTCCCGCGAGCGACGCCGCGCCCCAGCGAGTCGTCGCGATCGAGTCCGAGGAGCTGACCCTGACGGTCGAACGCCTCTCCGGAGGCGACGCGCGACCGGCCTTCGCGAAACCCGCTGCGCCCGCGAGCGGCGCGCCGCCGAGACCCGTGAATCCCGACACTCGCACGCACGTCGTGGTGCGCGGCGACACGCTGTGGGACATCGCGAAGAAATATGTCGGTGATCCTTTCCGTTATCCGGAGCTGCGGGAGCTCAGCAATATCCGGAACCCCGATCTGATCCATCCGGGCGACATCGTTCGCATCGAGATTCGAGAGAATCGCAAGTAAACACAACCCAACTAAGGAGCCTTCATGCCAATCAAGAAAATCCTGATCGTCGACGATTCACCGACCGACCGCCAATTCCTGCTTGAGAAGCTCTCCAAGCACGGCTACCAGTGCGTGACCGCCGAGAGCGGAGCCGAGGCGATCGCCAAGTCGAAGAGCGAGCAGCCGGACCTCATTCTAATGGACGTCGTCATGCCCGGCACGAACGGGTACGAGGCGACGCGCGCCATCGCCCGCGACGACTCGACCCGGCACATCCCGGTGATCATCTGCACCGGAAGAAAGCAGGAGACCGACCGCCTCTGGGGCCTGCGCCAGGGCGCGATCGACTATCTGATGAAGCCGATCGACCACCACGTGCTCCTGGAGAAAATCGCGGCCTTGGCATGACGCCCGAACCTGTCATCAACTACACGATCCGCCTGGACGGCGATCTGTTGCGGGCCCACATATGGGGCAGAGAAACCGACAATCCTCCGTCTCACATTTGCAGGGCGATCCTCCAAGAATGCCGTCGAAACGGGCTGAAGCGCATCCTGGTCGAGCTAACTCAGAGGCGGCCGCTCTCCGACGCGAGCCAGTACCTTCTGGTGGAAAGGCTGCCCGCCCTCGGGCTCACGCACGAGCACCGGATCGCTCTCGTCCATCACACGCCCGGACTCTACAAGGCGAACGACATGATCGATCTCGTCGCCGAGAATCGCGGCATCAACGTGCGCAACTTTCCCGACGTGCGCTCGGCGACCGAGTGGCTGCAGTCGCCCGCTCCCTAGCCCCGGCGGAGATCCTCCAATGATTCGTCGCATGCTGCTCGCGGTCAGGAATCGGCGGCAGTTCCGCATGAGCTGGCACGCCGCCTGGATCTTTGCCGGCGGGCGATGAGCTCGGATCGGTGAGGTCGCGGGGTCAGGCCGTGCGGCGCGGGGCTTGACGTTCCCGCGGGCCGGGCCGAGGATACGCCCTCGAACAAACCACAGAGGGGATCCCCATGCGGCACCGCCGTTCCACGATGCATGCGATGTTCATCGCCGCTTTCGCGCTCTCGGCCAGCGGCACGGTTCTGGCGCAGCAGAAAGGCGGCAAGCACCACACGCTCGCCGCGACGCTCGATACGGTGCAGTGGGGCTGGCTCGATCCGAACGAGCCGCCCAAGCTCAGAGTGAATTCCGGCGATACGGTCTCCATCGAGACCATGATGCACGCGCACGACAAGGTCAAGCCCGGCGCCACGATGGACGACATCGTCGCGCTGCGCAAGGCCAACCCCGGCGGCGGGCCGCATTCGATGACCGGGCCCATCTACGTCGAGGGCGCCGAGCCCGGCGATGTGCTCGAAGTGCGCATCCTCAAAATCGTGCCCAAGCCTTTCGGAGTCAACTTCAATCTCCCGGGCAAGGATTTCCCGACGATCGGCGCGCTCGCTCCGGAGATGCCCGACGGCTTCGTGCGCTTCATGACGCTCGACCTGAAAACACGCACCGCCGAGTTCAAGCCCGGGATCACCATCGACCTGAAACCCTTTCCGGGCACGCTCGCGGTCGGCATCGACCCCGCCGATCCCTCGCCCCGCAAGGGCGGCGTGAAGGACAACCCGATGGCGCCGGTGTCGACTCTGCGCCCGTGGAAGAACGGCTCGAACATGGACATCAACGAGCTGCAGGCCGGCTCGACCGTCTTCTTCCCGGTATTCCTGAAAGGCGGGCTCATCTGGACGGGCGACTCGCACTGCCGCCAGGGGAACGGCGAGGTGAACCTTACCGCGCTCGAGTGCTCCTTCAAGGAAATCAGGATTCAGCCGATCGTTCGCAAGGACATGAAGCTCGAGTGGCCGCGCATCGAGACGCGGACCCATTGGATCTCGGTCGGATTCGACGAAGACCTCAACAAGGCGATGGTGAACGCGGTGCGCGAGGCGGTGGATTTCCTCGCGGCGCAGAAAACGGTGCCGCTCACACGCTACGAGGCCTACTCGATCGTCTCGATGGTGGGCGACTGCCGCGTGTCGCAGATCGTGGACGTGCGCAAGGGCGTGCACTGCATGATCCCGAAGTCGGTGTTCACGAAGAAGTGAGTTAAAAGAGGTTGCGCCGCTTCGCCTAGCTGGAACGCTTGAGGCTCAATGCGCCCGGGCCGAGCGCCCAGAGCACGAGAAGCCCGCCCGTGATGGCGACGTTCTTCATGAAATGAGCCATCGCTTCCTGTCCGGCCGCCGGGTTGTGAAACACCAGGGTGACGGGAATCATCCACAACACTAGCGCCGCCGCGGCCCAACGGGTATTCCACCCGGCGATGATCGCGAGCGCCGCCACAACCTCGAGGATGGCGGAGACGATGAGCA
This sequence comes from uncultured Enterobacteriaceae bacterium, assembly GCA_964420785.1. Taxonomy (GTDB): domain Bacteria; phylum Pseudomonadota; class Gammaproteobacteria; order Burkholderiales; family SG8-39; genus VBDM01. The sequence goes on from CAYQVE010000002.1 coordinate 31,843, forward strand.
GCGTTTCGGGAAACGGCAGGCCGGCCTTGGTCATGTAGCCCAGGGTCGGGGCGTAATGCACGAACTTGTCGATTCCCGACAGCAGGAAGATCAGCGCGAGGAGTATGCGGCCGGCGAGCGCGGCGAGGCTGTTCATGGGTGGGCTCCGTGGAGTGTGAGCGGGAATTGAAGCATACAATAGCCGTCCCCGGGAGTAACCCATGTCCGCGCGCCCCAGCGAAATCGTACGCAACAACGTCAAGGAGAAGCTCGCGCGCGGCGGGGTCGTGTCTTCGATGACCGTGCGCCTAGTGCGCTCGATCGAGATCGCGCGCATCGCCAAGACAGCCGGCTTCGATTCCATCTACGTGGACGTCGAGCACTCGAGCGTGTCGCTCGAGACGACCAGCCAGATCTGCATCGCCGCGCTCGAGATCGGCGTAGCGCCCTTCGTGCGCGTGCCGAGCACGCGGCCCGAGCACGTAGCGCGGGCGCTCGACGGCGGCGCGCTCGGCGTGATCGCGCCGCACATCAGCTCGGCGGCCGAGGCGCGCGAAGTCGTCGCCTCGGCGAAATATCCCCCCTTCGGCGAGCGCTCCATGGGGGGCTCGCTGCCGCATCTGCACTACCGCTCCTTCCCGGCCGCTGAAGCGAACGCCGCCATGAACGAGGCGACCATGGTGGTGGTGCAGTCCGAGACAGCCGACGCGATCGACAAGGCCGAGGAGATCGCCGCCGTCGAGGGCGTGGACATCGTGCTGATCGGCACCAACGACCTCCTCGCAGACATGGGACTTCCCGGGCAATACGAGCACGAGCGCGTGCGCGAAGCCTACGCGCGCACGATCGCCGCCTGCCGCAGGCACGGCAAGCACGTCGGCGTGGGCGGCCTCGCGACCCGCCCCAAGCTCGCCGCCGAGTTCGTCAAGATGGGCGCGCGCTACGTTTCGACCGGCACGGACCTCGCGTTCCTGCTGGCCGAATCTACCGAGCGCGCGAAGCAGGTCCACGAGATCGCGTTGCGATGAGCGAGCGCGTATTCGTCGAGCACGACGAGGCCGACGCCTTTGCTAGGGCGCTGCTCGCGGCGCACGGGGTTCCGAAGAAGGACGCCGCGACCGTCGCGGCGTGCCTGGTGCGCGCCGACCTGCGCGGCGTGGACACGCACGGCCTCACGCGCCTGCCGGGCTATCTCGACCGCCTTCGCCGCGGCCTCATCAACCCCAAGCCGAAGCTTTTCCCGAAACGCGTCGCGCCCGCCGCGGCGGCGCTCGACGGCCAGAACGGCTTCGGATTCGTGATCGGCACGCGCGCCATGGCGGAAGCGATCTCGCTCGCCCGCAGATCCGGGATCGGGATCGCCTCGGCGCGGAGGAGCACCCACTTCGGCATGGCCGCGTCCTACGTGCTGCAGGCGCTCGATGCGGGCTTCGTTTCGCTCGTGTTCACGAACGCCTCGCGCGCCATGCCGCCCTGGGGCGGGCGCGAGGCTCTTCTCGGCACGAGCCCGCTCGCCGCGGGCGCCCCGGGGGGAAAGCTCGCGCCTTTCGTGCTCGACATGTCGCCCGCAATCGCCGCGCGGGGCAAGATCCGGATCGCCGAGAAGCGCGGCGAGAAAATTCCCCTGGGCTACGCGCTCGACGCGCAGGGGCGTCCCACGACCGACCCGACGGAGGCCCTGAAGGGCGTGGTGCTTCCGATCGGAGGGCCGAAGGGCTCGGGCCTTTCGATGCTGATGGACATCTTCGGAGGCGTGCTCTCGGGTGCGGGCTTTGCCGGCGACGTCACCGATCAATACAGGGTTTTCGACCGGCCGCAGAACGTGGGACACTTCTTCCTCGCGATGAGGCCGGACCTGTTCGTTTCGAAAAAGGAATACCGTTTGCGCATGGACACGCTGGTCGAGCGCGTGCGTGCCTGCGCGAAGGCGGAGGGCTTCGACGAGATCCTGATGCCCGGGGAGCTCGAGGCGCGCGAGGAAGAGAAGCGCGAGAGGGGCGGCATCCCGTACAGCGCCGCCGAGATCGACCCGCTGCAGGATGAGGCCGCGCGCGCCGGTGTCGCGAAGCTCGACGTTTCGGCCCAGCCCTTGGATTCCCGGGGAGCGACATGAAGAGGATCGCGATCGCCGCCCTGCTCGCCGCCGCAGGCGCGGGCGCGATGGCGCAAACGTTCCCCGCGAAGCCCGTGCGCATCGTCGTCGCCTTCCCGGCGGGCGGGGGCACGGACATCGTCGCGCGCATGCTCGCGCCCAAGCTCACCGACCTCTGGGGCCAGCAGGTGATCGTGGACAACCGCGCCGGGGCGAGCGGGGTGATCGGCACCGAGTTCGCCGCGCGCTCGGCGCCGGACGGCCACACCCTCTTCCTGGGAACGCTCGGCAACCTCGCGGTCAACCCGCACCTGATCGCGAAGATGCCCGTCGACCCTTTGCGCGATTTCGCTCCGGTCACTCAGGTCGTCGCGGTGCATTTCGTGATGGTCGCGCACCCCTCGCTGCCCGCCCGCAACGTGGGCGAGCTGATCGCGCTCGCAAGATCGCGTCCCGGGGAAATCAACTACTCGTCCTCGGGCCCGGGCGGCGCGCCGCATCTCGCGGGCGAGCTCTTCAAGAGCATGGCGAAGGTGAACATTGTTCACGTCCCGTACAAGGGCAGCGCGCCGAGCTTCCAGGATTTGCTCGGAGGGCAGGTATCGCTCACCTGCGACAGTCTGGTGCAGGCGCTGCCCTACGTACGCGACAAACGGCTCGTCGCGCTCGCGGTGCTCGGCGCCGCGCGCTCGCCGCTGCTCCCCGAGGTGCCGACCGTCGCCGAATCGCTTCCGGGTTACGAGCTCACCAACTGGTTCGGCCTGGTCGCGCCCGCGGCCGTGCCCCGCGCGATCATCGGGAAGGTTCGCGCCGACGTGGTCAAGGTGCTGCAGGGCGCCGGGGTGTCGGAAAGACTCGCCGCGATGGGGGCGACGGCGGTCGGCAACACTCCCGAGCAGTTCGGCGCGGTGATGCGCGCGGATTCCGAGAAATGGGCCAAGCTGATCCGGGAAGCCGACATCCGGGCGGAGTGAAAATGGAAGCGATCAAGCTGGAAGACTACGAGATCGACGTCCTGATCCAGGGCTTTCCCGGCAGGATGGTCTGCCACGGGGGACTGGGCTGGAGCACGATCGCGCTGATCCGCGGGCGCGGGCACGTTGCTCTGGTGGAGCTGGGCAGATTCAGCATGAGGAAACGGCTCATCGCGCAGCTCGCGAAGCGCAGCCTTGAACCCGCCGACGTGACCGACGGCATCCTCACGCATTCTGACTACGATCACTCGCTCAACTGGATCCTGTTCCGCCAGGCGCGAATAATCATCGGCGCAAGGGAG
>CAYQVE010000003.1:0-33286 GCA_964420785.1 uncultured Enterobacteriaceae bacterium
CTCGGGTGGTTGTGTTAAGCAGCTCCGCACCCCGCGAGGTCCGGGCCAAGCTACTCCAGTGCAGACAGCAGGGGATCTGCCGGGTGATGTTGTTAGGCCACACGGCTAAATGCACCGTTGAGAGGTTCGGCTACCTGGTCCGTGAGGACATATGTTTGGCGGTTGACGGGATGTTTGCCGATTGGGCGTGGGCGTGGTGATAATTTACCACTAGACTTGCTCCGCTCGCCCCCGCTCGGGGTGCGCAGGGGGGAGCGGAGCGGAGTTTAGTGGTAAATTAACAAGATATCAGCAGAGGGAATCTTGAGGGAGAAAAGTGAACGAATCTCCGGGTTGGGCGCGGCCGCGTCCAGCCAGGGGTGGCGCTTGTTGCGCCAAGTGTTGTCAGTGCTGCCGTTGGCGTCGCTGTCGTTGCCCCCGGCTTGGGCCGGCTGCCAGCTCCAGCAGATGGAGATCCCGGTCCGCATCGTCGACTTGCGCCCGGTCGCGACGCTGACGCTCAACGGAACCGAGGTGCCGCTGCTGGTGGACAGCGGCGCCTTCTTCAGCACGCTAAGCGCGTCCACCGCCAAGCAACTGAAGCTGCCACTGCTCAGCCTGCCCGCCGGCCTCCGTGTCGAGGGCTATACAGGTCAGATCGAAACCAAGCTGACCGTCGTCGAAAAGGTCGGTTTGCTCGGCGTCCAGCTGTCCCGCCGCGAGTTCCTCGTCGGCGGCAACGAGCTGGGCGCCGGCATCATGGGGGTGCTGGGCCGCAACATCCTGTCGGCAGCGGACACCGAGTACGACCTGGCGCACGGCGTGGTGAGGCTGAGCTTTCCGAAAGGCGAGTGCGACAAGACCAACTTCGCCTACTGGGCCGGCGAGGCCCCCGTGGTAGTGACCCCATTGGAGCTCTACCACGTCCGGGACACGGTGATCCGCCTGGGAGTCCGCATCAACGGCACCCGGACCCTGGCTCTGCTGGATACGGGGACGCCCCGGACGTCGCTGACGCTGAGCGCAGCGCGCCGCGCCGGTGTTGAGGAGCGCGACCTGATGCCCTCTGGCCGTACCGGTGGCGCCGGCGAGGGCCTGGTGAAGTCATGGCGCGGCCGGGTCGCCCTGTTCGAGCTGGGCGGGGAGAAGATCACCGAAAACTTCCTTAAGATCGACGACACCCATCATCCCGACTTCGGCGTGCTCCTGGGGCTGGACTACTTCCTGTCCCATCGCATCTACGTTTCGCGCCTGCAGCGACAAGTCTACGTCACCTGGAACGGCGGTCCCGTCTTCGCGCAGGGTCGCGCGATGCCTGGGAGCTACGACACCCGCTATGCGGCGCTGCCGCAGGACGTCGCGAAGGATGACGCCGACTCGCTGGCTCGGCGCGGTGCCGCCGCCATTGCCGCAAGGGACTACCCGCGCGCGCTGGAAGACCTGAACCGCGCCTGCGAGCTGGCGCCGGGGGTGGCGGACTACTTCTACGCCCGTGCGCGGGTGCGCTTGGCGATGCTCCAGGGCGGTCCGGCGCTCGCCGACCTCGACGAGGCGTTGCGTCTCGATCCTGCGCTGGCCGAGGCGCGCATGCGCCGCGCCGTCGTGCGCGCCGAGCTGGGCGATCGCCCCGGCGCGCAGGCGGACCTCACGCAACTCGATGCGGCACTGCCGCCGTCGGCCCCCCTGCGCGCCGACATGGCGGCTCTGTATGCGAGCTTCGATCGTGCGCCCGAGGCGCTGCGGCAGTTCGACCTCTGGGTGAGCACCCACCAAAAGGATGCACGGCTGGCCGGAGTCCTCAACAGTCGATGCTGGCTGCGTGCTCGACTGAACATCGACCTGCCGCTGGCGCTCGACGATTGCAAGGAGGCCGTGCATAGGGACGACGGCGCAGCGGCCTATCGCGACAGCCTGGGCTGGACCTACTTGCGCCTGGGCGATGCGGCGAAGGCGAAGAGAGTCTTTGACGGTGCGATCAAGCTGGAGGCGCGTCCCCTTTCGCTGTACGGCCGGGCGTTGGCTCAGCTGCGGTTGAACGACACGGCCAGCGCCGAGCGCGATTTGACGGCCGCTCGGAAGCTGAAGCCGCTCATCGACGAGGAAGTGCTGAAGCAGGGGTTTGAATTCGCGGAAGGCGTGGCACGGCCGAAGGTATCCGGATCCTGACTCGCGAGACTGCGAGTCACGCGGGCGTCGGCAGGCGATGGCGCGGAGGAGGTGACCAACGACAGGAAGACCATGCTTCAATGCCTGTCAATCAAGCCCCTGACTTGCCGCTTACCATCGGAGGACTATGAGCATCAAGGTGCTTGCGTTCCTACTTGGTTTCTCCGAAGACCGCAGGAAACGTTGGGCGTGCCCGGGGGATTTGAAGCCTCGCATTCTCCGTTCCCGTTCTCGGGTCGGCTCGTGGGAGTTCTCGGCCCGATTGTTGAGCCGCCGACCCCGACGATGCTCCACGGTGGGCAGCCCCTATGATTGGGCTGCCGGCTGCTCCCTCCTTCGACGGCTCCATGCGGCGCGAAAAGAATCAAAGCGGGATGGGCGCCCGACGGTAAGAAGTAGTAGATTTAACGCTCGGAAATCGAAGTTAAATCGACCGAAAATCGTGCCATCGACTCCTCCCGGTCATCCCGTTTCGGCGCAAAATCAAGCCGTTCGGTCGAAAAAAAGCGGCGTAGCGCGTTAGAACGACCTTTACAGGAACAAACTCTATGGCCTTCCTCCTCGTTTCTGTGATCGCTGTCGGGGTCCTGCATCGCGGTGCTGAATAAGGGCTTCTCCTGAACCTTGAAGGTCGATTTAAGAACGAAGTTCTCGGCTTGAACCGCCGCGCCTAGCCCGACGGGGCGAAAGCCGGGACACCCTTGCCCGGCCGGCGCGGCTCCTCTCGCAAAGGGCGAACCGTGTGAAGGGGCGCGGGCATGGCGAGGTTCACCGTTCACAAGAAGGCGTGGGCGCTGGCTGGGAAGCCGAAGTTCACAGTCGAAGGACCGGGTGCGGCGACGTGGCCGTGGCCGACAACCCAAATCAATCCGAAAACGCCGCGCCGAACGGTCGTCGACGGCACGTGGACCTCCGAAGGGGTGAAGGCGCTGAAGAAGACGTTGGAGGAGGTCGCGCTCGACCAAGACGAACACCGACGTCGGCTGCGTGAGCTCAACGAGCAGCACCGCCGCATTCATGAGGAACGCGCCGCGGACCTGCGGCGCCGGCTGGAGAGCCGCGACGCAGACATCATCAAAGCGGCGCTCGCCGAGCTAGAGGCCGAGGCGCATGAGCATCAGCGGCACATGGAAGATCGCACCAGACAGGCGAAGGCGCAAGGCGACGGCGCCAAGGCGAAGGCCGAGACGAAGGCCAAGCTGCACCGGAAAATCCTGACGGATGCCCGCGCCCTGGCCCGCAAGCCGGAGGCCGGCTCGAAGCCGTACGGTAAGCTCGCCTGGGTGCGTGGACAGCTCGCGACAAAGTACGGTCTCACCGTGCAGCAGATCCGGAACATCGTAAGACGGGAAAGCCTCGAAGGCTGAACAAAAAGGCGAAAATACGCTGGACCCGAGGACCGCGGATCTGTAGGAATCGGTAGAAAAGAGGATAGGCTCGGAACTCTAAGGAGGTTCCGAGAGTGCGACTACTTCGACTGCCGGCCGTCATGGAATTGACGGGATTGAGCCGCTCTGAAATTTATCGGAGGTTGGCGCGTGGAGAGTTCCCACGCCGGATTCAGCTGAGCGATTCCGGACGCGCCATCGCCTTCGACGAGCGGGAAATTCAGGAATGGATTCGCGCTTGCGTTGCGCGGCGCGACAGCCGGGAAACCGTGGGAGCGTGACACTCGCCCCGCTCCGTCTTCGGCGGGGCGATCGCCCTCGGCTTCGTCGGCGAGCTTCATCCTCTTCTACATCTTCATCATGCCTGACTCTGAGCAGCATCGTCATGGGTGAGCCCGCCGCGGCGATCCCGTTCGACTCGGCCCCGCCGCATTCGGTCGAGGTCGAGCAGTCCGTCCTCGGAGCGCTTCTGATCGACAACAACGCGTTCGGCAAAATCGCCGGCGTGATCGCAGAGGAAGATTTCTGCCGGGACGATCACCGGCGCATCTTCCGGCACATCGCCCGCCTACTCGCGAGAGGAAGCCCGGCCGACGTGGTCACGGTCGCCGAGTCGATCAAGGCGAGCGAGGACAAGGACAAGAGCGGCGGCTTCACCTATCTCGCTGCGCTGGCCGGCAACACACCTTCGGCGCAGAACATCGCAGCGTATGCTGCTGTCGTAGTTAAGCATGCGCAACTGCGCAGGCTCTTTGACACCGGCGTCGAGCTGACGGTCGCGGCAAAGAAGCCCGGCGCGGATCCCCAAGCGATTCGGCAGGAGATCGAAGAAAAGTTGAGCGCGTTGGGCGCTGCCGATCGCGGCCTGAGCGCCCTTGATCTCGTCGCCCTCGGCGAGTGCGAGCCCGTCGCGCCCAGGCACATTGTGCCCGCGTGGCTGCCGGCGGGCGAGGTGACGTTGCTTTCTGGTCATGGCGGCTCCGGGAAAAGCGTCATCGCATTGCACCTCGCCATGTGCATCGCCTTGGGCCGGCCATGGCACGGACTGCCGGTCGAGCAGCGCCGCGTCACATATCTCTCGGCCGAGGATCGCGCCAAGGTTTTGCATTGGCGCCTGACGCGCATCGCGCGCTACCTCGGCGCGGCGATGGTTGATCTTGCCGGGCTGCTGGAGGTCGTCGACGTCTCGGGGTCCGATGCGGAGCTAATGCGAGACACTCGCGATGGGCCCGAGCTCACACCACTCTACGGAAAACTTCGCGGCCGATCTCGAAATCTGATTGTCCTCGACGGCGCGAGCGATCTCTACGGCTGCTCCGAAATCATTCGTCCGCACGTGCGCCGGTTCATTCGCGCGGTACGCTCGCTCACGTCGGAAGAGGGCGCCGTGCTGGTGGTCGGTCATATCGACAAGGCCGCAGCGCGCGGCAAAGAATCGGGCGACCGCTACAGCGGGTCGACCGCTTGGCACAACTCGGTGCGGGCACGATGGAGTCTCGTCGCGACGGGGCAGGATGCTCTCGTGCTCGAGCTCGCCAAAGCGAACAACGCGGCCGCGGGCGCGGAGCTCCGGCTTCGATGGGATGCGGATGCGCACGTCTATGTCGCCGACGAGGCGCCCGCCCAAGGCGGCATTGTGGGCGCGATCAAGGAGCGCCAGATTCGCGACGGCGTCCTTGCCGCAATGCGAGCGTGCGCGGAGGCCGGCATTGCCGTACCTGCGGCGATGACCGGACCGCGAACGGCCTATCACGTGCTACGAGCTCAGGCGACATTCCCGGCCGATCTGGCGGCGGATAGCCGGGCGGCGAGGCGCCGATTTTGGGCTGCAATCGAGGATTTGCGCGCATCACGCGCGATTGAAGAGCTCGTGATACGCGCCCAACACCGTCACGCCGTGGCTACGCTCGTGTTGCTCGCAGGGGCGTCGTGAGCACCTTGCGCGTATGCGCTTGAAGTGGCATTGCGCGCTATTAGCGCAAGCGCCCCAGGCGCGTATGCGCGTATCACGCGCGGGGGGTTCGGGGGGCGCGCGCGCACAAACATCGAAGCCCGGGCGGACAAGGTCACAAGAACGACTTTCGTTGCTCCCACACGACCGAATGGAAGTCTAGTCCTATGCCGCGCGCGATGTAGTGCAGGCGGAGTCGGTCACGACGCCCAGGTGCATAAACAGTCTTGGGGCGACTTAGCAAGGACAAGCAACGGTTGAGGAAGAACGACCAACGCATGATGCCGCCTAACGGCGGAGCTAAGGGGCGCGCCGCTTGCGGTGCGTCCCCTTGAGCGACGGGTTAGGAGTCGAGGTGGGCGATGGTGAGTCAGATTGAGGTGGCGTTCCGAACCATTTTGGAACGAGATAGGAGAGCGGAATAGCTGCGACCGCGACGATCAGGCTAACCATAGCGAGTTCCGGGCCGTAGCGATTCGCGAATGATGGATCGAACTCAGACACTGAGAAGCCGGCAAGAAACTCGCTGAAGGGCAAAGTAAACAACAAGAGCGCTCCGAGGCACGCAAAGAGAATTGGAAGAATGAGGCGCCCATCTCTGGTCGCGAGCCAATACAGCATGCCCAACACAGCTACAAAAAAACAGGCCATTAGTACGTACCCCCCGACATCTGTCGGAACCACGACCCACCCATAGGGGATGAAATCGCCAAGAAATCACTTTTCAAAGCAGCAAATACAGCGTCTACCTGCTCAGGAGATGCCCCCTCCACTTCAAGACGGCGGTCGTGGTCGTAGAAGATCATTGAGACGGTTGCGACCGGGGCAGAACTGCGCGGGTACTGCGTAGCCGTATAGCGGAATTCTGTTGCGAGCTTCGGTAGCTTCGCCCCCGCGCCCCGAAGCTGATGACCGGGGATCTCGATCTGCGTCTCTCCATGCTTAAGCTGCGCGCTCTCGGAAACCCTGTCGCCACGGAATGATGCGTTTGCGGTCGTGAGTGACCTCGCCGACTTGTCGAGTGCAGACTGAAGTTCGTCATACGTGATGCGCAGCGGCGGGAGCGAGGTCGTTTTGGTGTAGGTCGGCTCGTCAGCGAGGAGCGTGCCAGCGCGAGCGGAGACCATGAGCAGAACCATTACGATGACGAAACGCCTGCGGGGCATATGCCGGCTGTCGACTCCTAACGATTAAGCTAACGGGCAGACAAAAGCGCAGCTTTTGGCTGTCCAGCGAACGAAGTGAGCGGCAGTTGAGCGTATTGTTAAAAGCGCAATCACTTTCCGCACTCTTTGCATGTCCAGCCGCCAACTTTTGTGTTTAGCACTAGCCAGATTACAAGCAGAACGAGCCAAGCCCCTGCGGTGATGACGGTCAACACAATATGGACAAGAAACATGATGAGGCTTGTTTTGTTTGTGTTCCGTAAATGCACGGTTTTTCTCTGGCATTTCGAGCAGTGTTTCAGGGTTTCTTCGATTGCTTTGGCCATTTGGGATTCTCTTCGATGTCGGGTAGCTTATAACGTATAGTGAACTGCGCAAATGCCGTGTATTAGACTCCTCTTCGCCTCCTCCTGCCATCTGACCCCTTGAATCAAGCGTTTAGGGTGGCGTGGTGTTATTTCATGCCTGGGCAGTGCGCTCTTCACGCGGGTGTATAAGGGTTTAGGCTGCAAAGGGGAAAGAGATGTCGGAAGAATCAAGCGGTGGCCGGTCTAGGGCGAATGCGCCGCGACTTCTCGATCAGGTCCGCGAGGCGATAAGGTGGAAGTACTTTAGCCGCCACACCGAGCAGGCCTATGTGCATTGGATCCGGCGCTTCATTTACTTTCACGGCAAGCGCCATCCCCGCGATCTGGGCGAGGCGGAGGTGACGGCTTTCCTGAACGATCTGTCGGTGGAGCGCAAGGTGGCGGCCGGAACGCAGAATCAGGCGCTCTCCGCGCTGCTTTTTATGTACAAGGAAGTGCTCGGGCGGGAGCTTGCTGGCTCGACGGCCTGCAACGGGCCAAGTGCCCGCCTCGCCTGCCTGTCGTTCTCACGCGTGCCGCAATCCAGCGTCGGCCGACCGTGCGTCACGTAGAAGGTCCCGTGCAGCACGATGTCGGCGATCGCGTCGAAGCCGCGCGGGGAGAGGTCCTCGGTGCGCGAGATGAAGTTGCCCGCCGCGTCGTTGACGAGGCCCGTGAGCGGCCCGCCCTCGTCCCAGATCGCCTGCACGATCGCCTCCACGCCGTGAGCGTCGCGGATGTCGCAGGCGTAGGTCTTCAACGGGCCGCCGTGCCTTTCCGTGAGATCGGCGGCCGTCTTGTCGCCGATCCTCGCAGTCCAGGCTCAGAAGTTCATCAAACGCGCGCGAGAGAAGCGCGGCGGCAGGAAGCATCTCTTCTATACCTTGATGGCGACCCGAGCTGCCCGGGTATCGCCGGACCACGTTCGTGCCCTGAACATGATCGACCTGGAGTTCTACGGAAGAAGGCTCTTCGGGCTGAGGTTCCAGTCGCCCGCGGAAAAAGCGAGTCATCGCCGCGTGGCGCGCCTATCAGGATCACCTGAACCAGCCGCGGGACCCGAAAGTTGAAACCGTGGAAAGCATCCGCGGGTGGTCGAGCACGGCGACGAACTGTTCACGAAACTGCTCTTCGAAATTTCCACGTCGCTCGGATTCGACTTCGACTAGGTTCAGCTTCGCAGGGGCATCTACAGCCTGAGGGCGCACGACGATAACGATCGGGCGCAGATAGCGATTCGCGACGGGCTCGCCCGCCTCCTTAACGGCGACGGGGCCATCAAGATGGCGGTGACCTCGCTGCCGGTCGCGGACGAGGACCTCGCCCGCGGACGCAAGGTGCAGGAGGCGCTGATCGACCACCTCTCGGGGAACCGCCCGATCAGAGTGAAGATGGAGCCGGAAAACGGCCACGATCGGCCCGACCGAGATGTTCGAGCCTGACCTCTCAGCGGACGAGCGCCTTCGCGACCTTGTAGACGTCCTCCGCGAGATCGAGGACCGGCGTCCATTCCGCGAACTTCGCGGTATCCGAATCGCCGACCCTTTACGACTAGACTTGTTCCGCTCGCCCCGCTTCGGGGTGCGCAGGGGGGCGAAATCAAACATACTCGGGGTGCGCAGGGGGTGAAATCAAACATACTCGGGGTGCGCAGGGGGTGAAATCAAACATAACTTGACGGCAACGAGCCGCGATGGAGTCTGATCGCGCGTGCGGTTTCTCGCATTATCAACTACTTGTCTAGATTAAAACCCGTCTGACGGCGCGCGAGCGCGGCCGTGGCACAATTGGGGCACTGCTGGCGGCCGACGGTATTGTTGACGGTATATTCAGAAGTGACTAACTATTCCTATTATGAATCAATACTATAAGTCGAGTTTCGCTCTACTCGCACGCTACGCCGAGCGCCTGCTCCGTCGCAAATAGGCGGCGGCGACCGCCCGCGCCCGCGCTCCTGATGGCATTTTCCCCGGCCGAGATCGAGCAGCGTCGCGCGCTCGTGCCGCGTCCCGAGTTTCCGCCCGAGCTGCCGATCTCGGCCAAGCGCGAGGAGATCGCGAAGGCCATCTCCTCGCACCCAGTCGTGATCGTGTGCGGTGAAACCGGCTCGGGCAAGACCACGCAGCTGCCCAAGATCTGCCTCGGTCTCGGCCGCGGGATCGAGGGGCTCATAGGGCACACCCAGCCGCGCCGGATCGCCGCGCGCGCCACCGCTTCGCGCGTCGCCCGGGAGCTGAGGACCGAGCTTGGAGGCGCGGTCGGCTACAAGGTCCGCTTCACCGACAAGGTTGGCCCGCGCTCCTACATCAAGATCATGACCGACGGCATCCTGCTCGCCGAAACACAAGGGGACCGCGAGCTGCGCCAGTACGACTCGCTGATAATCGACGAGGCGCACGAGCGCAGTCTCAACGTCGACTTTTTGCTCGGGTACCTGAAGCAGCTCCTGCCGCGGCGCCCGGATTTGAAGCTCGTCGTCACCTCGGCGACCCTAGACGCCGAGCGGTTCTCCAAGCACTTCGACGGCGCTCCTGTCATAGAGGTTTCCGGGCGGCTTTACCCGGTGGAAGTCCGTTACCGCCCGGTCGAATCGGAGGACGACGACTACGATCTCAACGAGGCAATCAGCGACGCGGTGGACGAGCTTGCACGCGAGGGTCAAGGGGACGTGCTCGTGTTTCTCCCGGGCGAGCGCGAGATCCGCGAGGCGGGGGAGACCTTGCGCAAGGGCCACCCGCCGCATACGGAGATCCTGCCCCTGTTCGCGCGGCTCTCGACCGAGGAGCAGGAGCGGATATTCAAGCCGCACGCCGGCCGGCGCATCGTGCTCGCGACGAACGTCGCGGAAACCTCGCTCACCGTCCCGGGAATCCGCTATGTCGTGGACGCCGGTCTCGCGCGCATGAAGCGCTACAGCTACCGCAACAAGGTCGAGCAGTTGCGCGTGGAGAACGTTTCCCAGGCCTCGGCGAAGCAGCGCGCAGGCCGCTGCGGCCGCGTCGCAAGCGGGACCTGCGTCCGCCTCTACACCGAGGAGGAATTCGAGTCCCGTCCGGCGTTCACCGATCCCGAGGTATTGCGCTCGTCGCTCGCCGGCGTCATCCTGCGAATGAAGTCGCTCTGCCTGGGAACGGTCGAGGAATTCCCCTTCATCGATCCGCCGGCCCCCAGGGTCGTCCAGGACGGGTACGCACTGCTCGCAGAGTTGGGTGCCGTGGACGAAGCGAGCGAGCTGACCGAAATCGGAAAGCAGCTTGCGAAGCTCCCGGTCGACCCGCGCATCGGCCGCATGGTCCTCGCGGCGAAATCGGAGAATGCTCTGCGCGAGGTGTTGATCATCGCCGCGGGGCTCTCGGTGCAGGACCCTCGCCAGAGGCCGAGCGAGCGCGCTGCCGCCGCCGACGAGGCGCAGAAACGCTTCGACGACGAGAAGTCCGATTTCCTTTCCTGGATCAAGCTCTGGAATTTTTTCGAGGAAACCCTCGCGCACAGAAAATCCAGCCGCAAGCTCCATGAATCGTGCCGCGAGCATTTCCTGTCCTTCAACCGCATGCGCGAGTGGCGTGATATCCACGGGCAGTTGAAGGAGTTGGTCCTCGAGTTGGGCTGGCGCATTTCCGAGACGCCCGCCACCTATCAGCAAGTCCATCGGGCGCTGCTCGCGGGCCTGCTCGGCAATGTCGGCACGAAGACCGAGGACGGAAATTATCTGGGCGCCCGCGGCATCCGTTTCTGGATTCATCCGGGCTCGGGTGTGCGAAGGAAGGCGGGCCGCTGGATCATGGCGGCGGAGCTGACCGAGACCACGCGGCTGTACGCGCGATGCGTCGCCGCCATCGAGACCGAGTGGCTGGAGTCGGTTGGCGGGCACCTCGTCAAGCGGCACCAGTACGAGCCGCACTGGGAGAAGCAGGCGGCGCGCGTCGCCGCGTTCGAGCGTGGAACGCTCTACGGCCTGCTGCTGTATGCAAAGCGGCGCGTGCATTACGGACCCATGGACCCGGTCGAATCGCGGAGGATATTCATCCGCCAGGCGCTGGTCGAGGGCGACTACGACACGCGCGCGCCGTTCTTTCTGCACAACCGCAGGCTCATCCAGGAGATCGAGCAACTCGAGCACAAGTCACGCCGGCCGGACGTGCTCGTGGACGACGAGCTGATCAGTGCCTTCTACGAGAGCCTGGTGCCCGGAGGCATCCACAACGGCGCGGATTTCGAGCGCTGGCGCCGCGAAGCGGAAAGCGCGAACCCGAAGCTGCTGTTCCTCAAGCGCGAGGACCTGATGCGCCACGAGGCGGCGGGGATCACGACGATACAGTTTCCGCACCGGCTGGAGATGGCGGGACGCAGCTTCGCGCTCGATTACCATCACGAGCCCGGCTCGCCGCGCGACGGCGTGACGCTCACCGTGCCGCTTCTCGCGCTCAATCAGGTCGATGCGGCGCGGTGCGACTGGCTCGTGCCCGGGCTCGCGCGCGAGAAAGTCACGCGGCTCGCGAAGTCGCTGCCGCAGAAACTCCGCCACCAGCTCGGCCCGCTGCAGGAGTTCGTCGACGCATTCCTCCGAGCGAACGAGCACGCGGATGCGCCGCCGGCGCAGGCCATTGCCCGCTACGCGCGCCGCGAGCTGAACCTCGCCGTTCCGCTCGATGCCTTCCGGCCGGAGACGCTCCCTGCGCACCTGTCGATGAATTTCCGCATCGTCGACGAGCACGGGCGGCAGCTCGCGACGGGACGCAACCTCGCCCAGCTGCGCGCCGAGCTCGGCCAGAAGGCCGGAGAGCAGTTCGCCGAGCTTGCGCGCTCGGATGCGCCGGCCACGAAAGTCACCGCCTGGGATTTCGGGGATCTGGAGGAGGTGATGGAAGTCCGGCACGGGTCCCAGACGCTCATCGGTTACCCGGGTCTGGTGGACCACGAGGATTCCGTGAGCCTCGAGGTCTTCGATTCCGCGGAGAAGGCCCGAGAGGCGCATCGGCCGGGCCTGCGCCGGCTGTTCAGGCTGCAGTTGAGGGAGCAGGCTCGCCACATCGAGAGGAATCTGCCCGGGTCGCAGGCGATGGCGCTTCAGTTCGCCGTTTTCGGCGAGGTCGCCGATCTGAAGGAGCAGCTCCTTGCCGCGGCTTTCGATCGTGCCTGCCTACAGGAGCCTTGGCCGCGCTCGCGCGCCGAGCTCGAGCGGCGCCGCGACGAAGCGCGCTCGCGCGTCACGCTGCTTGCGCAGGAAATCGCGCGGCTGGCAGGAATAATTCTCGCCGAGCATGCAGCGCTGCAGAAAAAGCTGCAGCAGGCGTCCAAGGCGTTTCCCGAGCCTTGCCGCGACATCCAGGAGAGCACGGCCCTACTTCTATCCAAGCGGTTCATCGAGCGGACGCCCTACGAGCGGCTGCAGCACTTCCCGCGCTACCTCAAGGCCGCGGGCCTGCGGCTCGAGAAGCTAAGAGCGGATGCCGGCCGCGACGCGCGTCTCGCCGCGGAATTCGCGCCCCTTTGCGCGCAATGGCTGCGAGAACAGGCCAGGCAAGTGAAATCGGGCAGCCGTGATCCTCAGCTCGAACAGTTTCGCTGGCTGCTCGAGGAGCTGCGCGTACAGCTTTTCGCCCAGGAGCTGAAGACCTCGGTACCTGTTTCGGTCAAGCGACTGTCGAAGATGTGGCAAACTATTCAGCGCTGATTTTTCACTGCTTCAGACGGGTCCATATGAACGCAATACTCAATGCCCTCGCGCGGGCGTTTGTGAGTCTGCTACATCCGAAGATGCTCTGGCTCATGGTATGGCCGGTGATCGTCGCGTTGGTCCTATGGGTGACGCTCGCCGTGCTCTACTGGGGCGCGGCCGCGCAGTGGATCGCTGCACAGCTGCACCAGTGGCCTCTGTACGAGTGGGCGGTCTCGGTCTGGCCCCTCAAGCTCATTGCGGCATGGTTCGGCTGGATCTTCCTGCTGCTGTTGTTCGTGCCTGCAGTTCTGATCACCGCAGTGCTGATTATCAGCGTCGTTTCCATGCCGGCGATGGCCGCCCATGTCGGCGGGCGCGACTACCCGGGGCTCGTCCGCCGGAAGGGGGGCACGTTCGCCGGCAGCCTCTGGAATGCCCTCGTCGCGCTCATGATGTTTGGGCTGTTCTTCGCGGTCAGCTCGCCGCTTTGGCTGGTTCCGCTGCTGTGGCCGGTGCTCCCCTTGGCTCTGTTCGGCTATTTCAACCAGCGTGTCTTCCGCTACGACGCTCTCGCGGAGCACGCGACCGCCGCCGAGATCGCGGAGATCATCCGCCGCCACCGTGGCGGGCTGTTTCTGCTGGGCGTCGCGCTCGCGCTCGTCGGTCACGTGCCTGTTCTCGGGCTCTTGATGCCCGTGTACGGCGGGCTCGCCTTCATCCACTACGGCCTCGAGCGCCTCGGCGAGCTGCGCAGCGAGCCGATCGAGGGGACGGCGGCGCCGGTGTGAGATGGGAACTGGGGCGATCATTATCGGCGACGAAATCATTCGCGGGAAGCGCGAGGACAAGCATTTCGCCAAGCTGATTGAGATCCTTCGCGTGCGCGGAATGAGGCTCGACTGGTGCAATTACCTCGGCGACCGCCCCGACCTGATCACGGCCACGCTCAGGCGCACGATGGCGTCAGGAGATATCGTGTTCAGCTTCGGCGGAATCGGCGCGACACCCGACGATCATACCCGCCAGTGCGCCGCAGACGCAGCGGGCGTGGAGCTGGCGCTGCATCCCGATGCGGAGGCGGCGATCCGCTCGCGCACCGACATGCAAATCACGCCGCAGCGCCTCAAGATGGGCGAATTCCCGCGCGGGGCAAGGATCATTCCCAATCCGTACAATCGCATTCCGGGGTTCTCGCTCGTGGATCACCACTTCGTGCCGGGTTTCCCGGTGATGGCTTGGCCCATGGTCGAGTGGGTGCTGGACCAACGCTACGCGCATCTGTTTCACGGCACGCCGGAAGCTGAGGCTTCCGTCATCGTCTATGACCTGCCGGAATCCATCGTCACGCCGCTGATGATCGAACTGGAACAGCGCTACCGCAGCTTGAAGTCGTTCAGCCTGCCCAGTATGGGCGAGGCGGGCGTGCGCCGTCACATCGAACTCGGGGTGCGAGGAGCACCGGAAGAAGTGACCCCAGCTATCGAGCAAATGAAGCTGGGGGTCGTCGCTCTCGGCGGCAGGTGGGAAAAGCGCTCCTCATGATTTGAAAGAGGTAGGAACAAAAAGCCCTGGCTTGCGCCAGGGCTTTAGGGCGCCCACAGAGAGGAGGAGGGCTTGTGGGCCGCGAAACCTGCAAATTACGCCGTCGCGCGCTTCCTCGGGGTTTCCCTGGAAGGTGTTGCAGCCGCAGCGAAGTTCGCTTCCGCGATCTCGGTGGCCTGCTTTGCGACCTTGTTGAAGCTGTAATAGGCGGTGTTGGCTGCGGCGAGCGCAGACTTCACGGCTTGGACAGCCACGTCGGATCCGGCTGGCGCGTTCTTCGAGACCTTGTCGAGAAGACCGACTAGGTTCTTGTTAAACTCGACGGCTTGCGCTTCGAGGAACTTGGCTAATTCGCCGTTCGTTTGGGCGGCGACTTCGTATACGCTGCGCGAGTAGGCGATGGCTTTTTCCATCGTCGGCTGGGTTGCCGCGGCATTCAGGTTGAGGTATTCCTGGGGGTCTTTGGCCTTAAGCAGCGCCTTGGCGTGGCCAACGCCTTCCTCAAATGCGGCCTTGGCTGCGTTGAAATACAGCGCGGATAGGCGCTCGAAAGCGGTGAACTGCGTGTGCGCGAGACCCAGGATGGCCTCGATGCCGGCCTTGTTCGTGCTGGCGATTTGTTCGGGCGTGAAGTTCATGATCATCTCCGTTAGAAAAAAGACTGCGTTGAGCTGAAAAATTCGTACCGCAAGTTTCGCAGTGCCCTGGTACCATTCCGGTTTTATTGCACTGCAACATATCGGATTTTACAAGGATAACAATCGATGTCAAGAATAATTTGTGCGACGCAATAGACCTCTAGGGGAAAAGGAGAGAAAAGTCCATATAAATAAAGCGTTACATTGGAGTCGTCACTATAGAAGTCAGTGGACACCGACCTCCAACTCTTTGTTTTCAAATGATCCGCGCCTCCTCCGGAAAGACCGGACAGTGAGCGAATCGTGAGCCCGCGTACCTACGCACCGCCGCCGTCCATCCTTATCCTGCTCGTCCTGCTCGCGCTCGGCTGGGGGGTCAACTGGCCGATCATGAAGGTGGTGATGGCCGAAATGACGCCGCTGCATTTCCGCGCGCTGTGTCTTGCGGTCGGGGCGGTGGGCCTTTTCGCGATTGCGCGGGCCAATCGCTTGCCCATCCGCGTCCCTTCGGGGGCTTGGCCGAGGCTGATGGCGATTACGTTTTTCAACGTGGCTGCCTGGAATGTTCTCGCGGTCTACGGCGTCACGTTCATGGAATCCGGGCGTGCCGCGATCCTGGCGTATACGTTTCCCGTGTGGAGCGTGCTGCTCGGAGTGTGGGTTCTGCGCGAGCCGGTGACCGGAAGCCGGCTCGCGGGCGTGGTTCTGGGCGTCCTCGGGATGTTGGTGCTTCTCGGTGACGAGATCCACGCTGTCGGGCGCTCGCCGACCGGGGCCCTGCTGCTCATCGCTTCGGCGATCAGCTGGGCGGTCAGCACCGTCATCATGAAGCGCTGGCCGGTCGAGCTGCCGACTACTTCGTTTACCGGCTGGCAGATGCTGCTCGCCCTCGCGCCGGTTCTCTCGGGCGCTTTGCTATTCGAGGGGGGGAGCTTTTCGCCGCTCGCGCTCTCGACTTGGCCCTTCTGGGGGCTCGTCTATAACGCGCTCGTAAGCTCCATCTTCTGCAACTGGGCGTGGATCAAGATCGCGACCCACGCGCCAATAAGCGTTTCTTCGCTCTCCACGTTGATGATCCCGGTCGTGGGTGTGTTCAGCGGAATGCTGCTGTTGGGCGAACATCCGCAGTGGAGCGATTTGGCCGCGCTCGTCTTGGTCGTCGCTGCCCTGGCCGTTGTGCTCCTGCCGCGGCACCGGACATAGCCCGGCTCGTTCAGCCCGCGTCGCCTTCCCGGATACTGCGTCGAGTCGGGATTCTTTCGGTGCGCCAGTTCGCCAGCGCCCAGCTCCAGATCTCCGGAATTCTGCACGCCGCGAGCTCCGCTGGCGGCTCCTGGCCAAGAAAGCGCAGGGCTTGCCAAAGCCGATCCGGAGCCTCCGTGACGGTCAAGGGAGCAGCGCGCGTCTGCTTGCTCAGCTTTTCGCCAGTCTGGTTCACCGCGACCGGAAGATGCATGTATCGCGGAGTCGGGAGACCCAGCAAGCGCTGCAACAGGATCTGCCGCGCCGTAGAGGCGAGCAAATCGGCGCCGCGCACGACGTCGGTGATGCTCTGCTCGAAATCATCCACGACGACTGCGAGCTGGTAGGCGAAAAGGCCGTCCGCGCGCCGCACGATGAAGTCGCCGACTTCTCGAGCTAGGTGCTGCTCGATCCTGCCTTGAAGCAGGTCCTCAAACGCGATCACTGCGTTGTCGACGCGCACGCGCATCGCTCGGGCCGGGCGTCCCGGCAAAAGTCCCCTGCGGCAGGTGCCGGGGTAGATGGATTCGCCCGCCGCGGATACGGTTGAATCGGAAATTTCCCGCCGCGTGCAGGCACAGAGAAACACCGCATGCTCATGCTCGAGACGTTTTAGGCCAGCTCCTTAAGCTCCGTCGCTGCAGGTCTGGTACACGACCTTTCCGTCCCATTCGAACCCATACGCCTCGAGCATCCTGAGAATCGCATTGGAAGCTCCCCGAGCCTCACGCGGACGATCGAGATCCTCCATGCGCACCAGCCATCTGCCCCTGTTCCAGCGCGCCTCGAGGTAGCTGCCGACCGCGGCGACGAGCGAGCCGAAATGCAGCGGCCCGGTCGGGGAGGGAGCAAAGCGCCCGCGATACGGTCTCGTCGAGTCATGCATAATCTGAACGAAAATCATATCAGCGTTTCCGGGCGAGCCGAAAATCCATGACCGATCCCCATCGCATCGTTATCGTCGGCGGCGGCGCCGGGGGGCTTGAGCTGGCGACCCGGGCGGGGGACCGCTTGGGGCGCAGAGGGCGCGCCACTGTCACCCTCGTCGACAAGAACGAGACCCACCTCTGGAAGCCTCTCCTGCACGAGGTCGCCGCCGGAAGCATGGATATTCACGCGCACCAGCTCGACTACCTCGCGCAGGCGCGCTGGCACCACTTCAGCTTCTGCTGTGGCGCATTGGAGAAGATCGACCGAGCGCGCCGCGCGATCGCTGTGGCGCCTACGGTGGACGAACGCGGCGTCGAAGTCATCCCGCGCCGCACCCTGAGCTACGACACGCTAGTGATCGCAATCGGCAGCGTCGCGAACACGTTCGGCGTCCCCGGGGTCGGAGAACACGCCTACGCGCTGGACTCCGCTGCCGAAGCCGACCGCTTCCACCGGCGCCTGATAAACGCTTGCATTCAGGCCAACTATCGGCCCGGCAACGCGCGGGCCCAGCTGCGCGTGGTGATCGTGGGCGCAGGAGCGACCGGCGTCGAGCTCGCTGCCGAGCTGCACAACACGACGCGCGTGCTCGCCGCATACGGGCTCCAAAACATTGATCCGGAGCGGTTCCTTCAAATTACCCTCCTCAACGCCGACCCTCGAATCCTGCCGATGCTCCCTGAGCGTATTGCCAGTGCGGTGACCGTAGCGCTCGAAGACCTGGGCGTGTGCGTCCGGTGCTCCGAGCAAGCCATCGAGATCACGGCTAGCGAGGTGAAGAGCAAAAGTGGCAAATCCTACCCCGCGGACCTTGCTGTCTGGACGGCAGGAATCAAAGGGGCAGATCTCCTCAGGAATCTCGACGGACTCGAAACCAACCACATCAACCAGCTCGTCATCCAGCCTACGCTGCAGACGACGCGCGATCCGGACATTTTCGCACTGGGCGACTGCTCGGCGCTCCCGCGCGAAGGCAAGGCACCGCCCGTGCCGCCGGCCGCGCAGGCGGCGCACCAGCAGGCATCCCACCTTCTTGGGTCGATCGCGCTGCGTATGCGCGGGCGGCCGCCCGCGCCCTTCCGCTACCGCGACTTCGGTTCCCTCGTGTCGCTGGGCGAATACAGCACGATCGGATCGCTGATGGGTTTTCTCTCAGGAAAGAGCTACCGCGTTGAGGGCTGGTTCGCGCGGCTGATGTACCTGTCGTTGTACAAGATGCACCTGTACGCTCTCCATGGTCCTATCGGCGTCGCCCTCGATACCTTGGCGCGCCTCCTTAAACGCGGCACTGAGCCGAGCGTCAAGCTGCATTGATGATCAGTTCGATCATCAAGATAGTGCTCGGCGTCGCCATCGGCGTGCCGCTGCTCGTGTGGCTTTTCCAGGATCGGATGCTGTTCTTCCCGCGTCCGCTGGACTCCCGCCCTGCACCGCGCCCGAACGTCGAGGAGGTGAGCATCGTTGCCGCGGATGGCGTCAAGCTCCGTGGCTGGCTGGTGAAGGGCGACGGGGCGCCCGCCCCGCTCGTCATCTACTTCGGCGGCAACGCGGAGGAAGTTTCATGGCTTGCCGACGTTGCGGACCATTTTGCCGGCTGGTCCCTGCTGCTCGTGAACTTTCGCGGCTACGGGGAGAGCGAAGGCAAACCCGCGGAAAAGGAACTCCTTGAGGACGCACTCGCGATCCACGATTACGCAAAGCGGCGTCCGGAGGTGAATTCCGAACGCATCGTCGCGATGGGCCGCAGTTTGGGCAGCGGGGTTGCGGTTCACCTGGCGGCGCATCGTGTCCTGCGGGGTGTCATACTCGTGTCGCCGTATGACAGTATCCTCGAAGTGGCAAAGCGCCACTATCCTTTTCTGCCGGTATCGCTCATGCTCCGGCATCGCTTCGACTCAATTGCGCGTGCACCCCAGATCGAGGCGCCGCTGCTGTGCCTTGTTGCGAGTGAAGACCGGGTCATCCCGGCCCCGCACTCGCGCACTTTGTTCCAGGCCTGGCGGGGTACGAAGACCTGGCACGAGATTCCGCGCTCGGATCACGACAGCATGTCCGGTGAACCCGAATACTGGCGCTCGATCGCGGATTTTCTGAAGACGCTGCGCTAGGGGACGCAAACGCCCCTGTTATAATCGCGGCTCTCGGCGAATTCCGGAGATCCTCGCATGGCAACGATCGCGTTGACCAAAGACAATTTCGAGCAAGTTGTGAACGGTAACGAAATCGTCCTCGTCGATTTCTGGGCACCCTGGTGCGGGCCGTGCAAGGGCTTCGCGCCGGTATTCGAAGCGAGTTCGGAAAAGCACACCGACATCGTGTTTGGAAAAGTGAACACCGACGATGAGCAGGACCTGGCTGCGTCGTTCAATATCCGCTCGATCCCGACCCTGATGCTTTTCCGCGAAAAGGTAATTCTCTTCTCTCAGGCGGGCGCGCTTCCGGGTTCGGCGCTCGAGCAGGTTATCACCCAGGGCAGGGAGCTCGACATGGCGATGGTGCATAGGGAAATCGCCGACCGAGAATCCGGTCCGCAAGCAAAGGCCTGACGGGCGACGCGCCTCCAGGCCCTCTGCGGTGCCATGCCGCACTCAAGGGAAAACAAAAAAGGCAGGGAAAAGCTTCCCTGCCTTTTCTAGCGGATAGGAAAGCTTATTTCTTATCGTCTTTCTTCGCGCCTTTCTTATCGCCCTTCTTATCGCTCTTCTTCGCGGCTTTCTTCCCGTCTTTGCCTTCGCCTTTCTTCATTTCGTCCTTTTTCATCGGCTGCGCGCCGGCGTGGGACGCCGCGACAGCGAAGCCACTCGACACCGCAAAGACCGCGGCCACCAACAGCGACATGAGCTTCTTCATTCAATGTCTCCTCTCTCTGAGCGTTATTAGAATGATCCGGTCGCCGGAAACCGGTCAACCGCGGGGTATCCTAGCATATATGGTTGAAAGCGCGAAGGATTCGCCAGATAGGGGCCGGACTGCGCGACGGATCCCCAGGGTTCCGCTAGCGCTTGCACGGATCGGCAAGTGAACCCGGGCATCGTCTACGCCCTGCTGGGCGCGGCGCTTTTCGGGGCGAGCACTCCGATCGCCAAACTCCTCGTCGGAGAAATCGGGCCGGTCATGCTTGCCGGCCTTCTCTATGCGGGGTCGGGAGTGGGGCTCGGCCTTTGGCTTTGCGTGCGCGGCTTGTTTTGGCGGACGGCTGAGCGACCGCGATTCGCGCCGGGTGACTACAAGTGGCTCGCCGGCGCCGTTATTTCGGGAGGCGTTGTCGGCCCTGCGCTCCTGATGCTCGCCCTTGCCGCGAGCTCCGCCTCATCGGTGTCGCTGCTTTTGAACCTCGAGAGCGTGTTCACCGCCGTCCTGGCTTGGTTCGTGTTTCGAGAGAATTTTGACCGACGCCTGGTGCTGGGGATGTCTCTGATCGTCTGCGGCGGCGTGGTTCTCGGCTGGCGGCCGGGGGAGATCGCGACGTCCTGGCCCGCACTCGCAGTCGCGGGTGCCTGCTTGTGCTGGGCGCTCGACAACAATCTCACGCGCAGGATTTCCGCCGGGGACTCGGTCAAGATCGCAGGCATCAAAGGTCTGGCGGCCGGAACGGTGAACCTTTGCGTGGCGGCGAGCTTCGGAGCGGCCCTGCCGGGACGGGAGGTCGCCGCCGCTGCCGCTCTGGTCGGCCTGCTCGGCTATGGAGTCAGCCTTGCGCTTTTCGTGGTGGCGTTGCGGCAGCTCGGCACTGCGCGGACCGGCGCTTATTTTTCGACTGCCCCTTTTATCGGGGCAGCCGCGTCGTTTGCGTTGCTTGGCGAGGCGCCGGATACGTTTTTCTGGGTAGCAGCGGTCTTGATGGCGGTCGGGGTTGCGCTGCATCTCACAGAACGCCACCGGCACCTGCACCGGCACGAGGCGCTGACGCACACTCACCCCCATACCCATGACGAACATCATCGCCATGAGCACGACTTTGCCTGGGACGGCTCCGAGCCGCACTCGCACACTCACAAACATGATCTCCTCAACCACAGCCATGTGCACTTTCCGGATATTCATCATCGGCACAGTCACTGACGGGTTGCGCGCTCTGGCGATAGCGTCGTTTGCGGCCGCCGCGTGTGCCGCGCCCTACGTGCCGAAGGACGACGCAACAGTGCTTGAACGACTGCCGGTGAGGCCTGGCGATCCCGTCGCTCGCGAGCTGCGACAGTTGCGCACCGAGCTGACCGCTAACCCGCGCAAAAGGGAAACGGCGGTCCGCCTCGCAGAGCGCTATTTCGCGCTTGCCAGCTCAGAAGGGGACCCTCGGTACGTAGGCTACGCGCAGGCGGCGCTCAGGCCTTGGTGGGACCTGCCTGCCCCGCAGCTGGATGTTCTCGTGATGCGCGGGATCCTCAAGCAGTACAGCCACGATTTCTCCGGGGCAATGAGGGATCTCGAAACAGCGACGCGCGCGGACTCCCGGAATGCACGTGCCTGGTCCTGGCGCGCTGCGATCCACATGGTGCAGGCGGACTACGATAGGGCACGGGAAGATTGCCTGGCCCTGCAGCGGCTCGAATCCGAGCTCTACGCCGTCGGCTGCACGGCTTACCTCGATGGCGCCACGGGCAATGCCGCCGCGGCGTATCGCGAGCTCTCCGCAGCGTTTGCCAAGAACGCGGACGCTCCGCCCGAAGTGAAGGTCTGGGTGCTGACACGCCTTGCGGAGATGTCACTGCGACAGGGCGACGTGAAGCAGGCCGAGGAGCATTTCCGTGCAGCGTACTTAGAACCGATCAACGACCAGTTTCTGCTCGCCGCCTACGCGGACTTTCTGCTCGACCAGGGACGCCCCGACGAAGTCATTCCGTTGCTCGTCGATTGGGTGAAGTCGGACATCCTGCTCCTTCGCCTCGCTCTTGCCGAGCAGGCGCTCAAGGCGCCGAAGGCGCGAGAACACATCGAGGCGCTCAGGTCCCGGTTCGATGCCGCGGCGTTGCGCGGCGACAAATTGCACCAGCAGGAGGAAGCGCGCTTCAACCTCTATCTTCTCGGCAACAGGGGGAAAGCCCTCGTGCTGGCGCAGGAAAACTGGAAGCTGCAGCGCGAGCCCCGTGATGCGCGCATCCTGCTCGAGGCGGCGCTCGCGACGAAAGACCCGGCGGCTGCGCAGGATGCACTCGACTGGCTCGAGCGCTCACGGCATGAGGATCCGGCTCTGCGCCGCACGGCGGAGAAGCTGAAAGCGCTCAAGCGATGAAAGCGCTGCCGGCGGTACTCCTGCTGTTGGTCGCCTCCTCTGCGCTCGCGCACAAGCCAAGCGACAGCTATCTTGCCATCAGCGTTGAAGGCTCGAACGTCGCCGGACAGTGGGACATCGCGCTGCGAGACCTCGATTTTGCGATCGGGCTGGACGACAGCGGGGACGGCGATATCACCTGGGGCGAAGTGAGGGCGCATCGGGCGGATATCGGCGCCTATGCTCTCGCGAGACTGAAGCTGCGTTCCGGGAACGCCCACTGCCCCGCCCACGCGACTGAATTTCTCGTCGACGACCACAGCGACGGCGCTTATTCGGTAATGCGTTTTGCCGCCGCCTGTCCCCAGGAGGTGACCACGCTCGAGATCAGCTACAGCCTCTTCGCCGACCTCGACCCGCAGCACAGGGGATTGCTGAGGCTCGAACACGGAGTCGCCACGCGTACCGCGATCTTCGGTCCCGAGCGCTCGACTCAGGCATTCGAGCTGGCCAAGATCTCAGCGTTGACGCAGTTCGTCGACTATGGCCGCGAGGGCGTATGGCACATCTGGATCGGCTTCGACCATATCTTGTTCCTTCTGTCGCTGCTCCTCCCCGCGGTGCTCGTGTTCGAAGGGAGCCGCTGGCAGGCGGTCACGCGGTTTCCCCCGGCTTTCTGGGACGTGTTTAAGATCGTCACTTCGTTCACCGTGGCTCATTCGATCACGCTGAGCCTCGCGGCGCTGGGGGTGATTTCGCTGCCCTCCCGACTGGTGGAATCGGCGATCGCGACCTCGGTCGTGCTCGCCGCGCTGAACAACGTCTTTCCCGTGGTACATGGTCGGCGCTGGATGGTCGCTTTCGCCTTCGGGCTGATTCACGGCTTCGGTTTCGCCAGCGTTCTGAGAGACCTCGGACTCCCGCAGGGCGCGCTACTCATCGCGCTCGTCGGCTTCAATCTCGGCGTGGAAGTGGGTCAGCTCGCGATCGTGAGCGCGTTCCTGCCGGTCGCGTACGGGCTGAGGGCGAGCTGGTTCTACCGGCGCATGGTCTTCGTAGGGGGGTCGATCGCCATCGCCGCAGTCGCCGGAACCTGGCTCATCGAGCGGGCGTTCAACATGAAGATCATCAGCCCTTGATGAATTCCACGCTCAACCCCATATCCGTTTGACACGAGAGCCCGCAATGATCGAAATCCGCAAAAGCCAGGACCGCGGCCGCGTCGACCACGGCTGGTTGCGCTCCTATCACACCTTTTCCTTCGCCGACTACTACGACGCCGAGCACTCGGGATTCGGGCATCTCAGGGTGATCAACGAGGACCGAATTCAGCCGGGTACGGGTTTCGGTACCCACGGCCACCGCGACATGGAAATCATCAGCTACGTGCTGGAGGGGGAGCTCGCGCACAAGGACAGCATGGGAAACGGCTCGACCATCGTGCCGGGGGACGTGCAACGCATGAGCGCGGGGACGGGCGTGCTGCACAGCGAGTTCAATCACGCCCGGGATGTGACGCATTTTCTCCAGATATGGGTCGAGCCCAGCGTCACCGGCATTCCGCCGAGCTACGAGCAAAAGCACTTCGACGCCGCTGCGAAGAGGGGCACGCTGCGCCTGGTCGCCTCACCCGACGGTCGCGAGGGTTCGGTGACGATTCACCAGGATGCCTACCTGTACGCGGCGCTCCTCGATGGCGCGGACCGCGCCGTCCACAGGCTGCAATCGGGTCGGCGCGCCTACGTGCATGTTGCGCGCGGACGCCTGACGGCGAACGGCCAACCGCTGGAAGCCGGTGATGCGGCGAAAGCCGTCAACACCGCTGAGATCGTGCTCGAAAAAGGGAAGGACGCCGAGGTCCTGCTGTTCGATCTCGCGTGAGCGCGCACTGATGCAGCGCACCGTGTCCAGAATGCCGGCCGTGTTCTTCGGCCATGGAAGCCCGATGAACACGCTCGAGCGCAACCCGTACACGGAGGCCTGGCGCCGGCTCAGCAAGTCGATCCCGAAGCCCAAGGCCATCCTGTGCGTGTCCGCACATTGGTACACCGAGGGCACCGCAGTGACCGCGATGGAAAAGCCGAAAACCATCCACGATTTCTATGGCTTCCCTCAGCCGCTGTTCGACGTCCGGTATCCCGCTCCGGGCGACCCCCGACTCGCGGCCAGGGTGCGCGAGCTGCTTGAGCCCGTGGAGGTGCGGCTGGACGGGTCATGGGGGCTCGACCATGGCACCTGGTCGGTCCTGAAGCATGCGTACCCCGGGGCGGACGTCCCCGTCGTCCAACTGAGCATCGACGGTACTCAGCCGCCGCAATTCCACTACGAAACCGGCAAGCGGCTTGCACCGCTGCGAGACGAGGGCGTGCTCGTTGCCGGCAGCGGAAACGTCGTGCACAACCTGCGCCTCATGAAGAGAGCAGGGGGAGCGCCGTTCGATTGGGCGGTGCGCTTCAATGAGAGAATTCGCGTAGCGCTCGCCTCCCGCGATCACCAGGCGCTCGTCGATTTCGAGAAGCTTGGCGATGACGCGCGCTTGTCGGT
This sequence comes from uncultured Enterobacteriaceae bacterium, assembly GCA_964420785.1. Taxonomy (GTDB): domain Bacteria; phylum Pseudomonadota; class Gammaproteobacteria; order Burkholderiales; family SG8-39; genus VBDM01. Next base: position 24,762 of record CAYQVE010000003.1, read on the forward strand.
GCCGACTCGCGAGCACTATCTGCCGCTCCTCTACGTTGCGGCGCTGCAGGGCGACGACGAGCCGATGTCCTTCGTCGTAGACGGCTACGATTTGGGTTCGGTCAGCATGCTCACGGCGGTCGCCGGGATGCCCGCAAGATAGCGGGAGAGGGCTCAGGGCGTCTTGTTTCACGCGCCGCGCCGCTCGCGCATAATGCGGCGAACTCTCTCCTCCGGATTTCCGCCATGCATCTGCTCGAACAGGCTGCCGTCTTTCTTCTCACCGCGGTCTTGCTGGTGCCGCTGTTTCAACGTTTGAAGCTCGGCGCCGTGCTCGGCTATCTCGGCGCCGGCATGCTCATCGGCCCCTGGGGCCTGGGCATGATCGGCGAGGTCGAATCCACGCTGCAGTTCGCCGAGTTCGGCGTGGTGCTCCTGCTTTTCCTGGTGGGCCTCGAGCTGCAGCCCAGCCGCCTCTGGGTGCTGCGCCGACCGGTGTTCGGCCTCGGCGGCACGCAGGTGCTGGCGACCGGCGCGGCGCTCTTCGCTGTGTGCCTCGCGTTCGGCCTCTCTTGGCAGGCCGCGCTGGTCGCCGGCCTCGGGCTGGCGATGTCCTCCACCGCTCTCGTTCTCGCGTCGCTCGCGGAGCGCAAGCAGCTCGCCACGCGCCACGGGCGCGAGGCGTTCGCGGTACTCTTGTTCCAGGATCTTTCGGTTATCCCCCTGCTCGCGCTGCTGCCCCTCTTGAGCGATTCCGGAGCGCATGCCGCGGGCGGGTGGACTTCCGCGGCGAAAGCCTTGGCGGTCATCGGGGTGGTCATCGCGGCAAGCCGCCTGGTCGTGGGCCCGGTGCTGAAGGCCGTGGCCAGCTACGGGGGACGTGAAGTGTTCACCGCTGCTGCGTTGCTGCTCGTAATAGGCGCCGCGCTCATCATGGAGAAAATCGGCCTGTCCGCCTCGCTCGGCGCCTTCCTCGCGGGCGTGCTCCTTGCCGACTCCGAGTTTCGCCACGAGCTGGAGGCCGATATCGAGCCCTTCAAGAGCTTGCTCCTCGGGCTCTTCTTCATCGCGGTGGGAATGAGCGCCAACCTCGCTCTGGTGTGGAACAGGCCGCTTACGGTGTTCGGCCTGGCCGCCGGGCTGACGACCGCGAAGTTCATTCTGATGTACGCGATCGCGAGAATCGGCCGTGCGCCGAACGAAACCGCACAGCGGCTGGCAGTCGCCGTCTCGCAGGGCGGGGAGTTTGCCTTCGTCCTCTTCACTGCGGCGGGCTCGCTCGGCATATTCGATGCGGGCACGGGCGAGCTCCTCGTGGTCGTGGTCACGGTCTCGATGCTCCTGTCGCCGCCCCTGTTCGAGCTGCACGAGCGCCTGCTCGCGCGCTGGATCGAGGGTCGTGCGGCCCCCGAGTTCGACACGATCGCAGGCCGCGGCAACCCGGTCATCATCGCCGGTTACGGGCGTGTGGGGCAGATCGTATCGCGCATACTGCGCATGTGCGGCGTGCCGTTCACGGCGCTCGAAGTGAGCTACCAGCAGGTGGATTTCGTCAGGCGCTTCGGCGGCAAGGTGTACTACGGGGACGCTTCGCGCCTGGAGCTGCTCGAGGCGGCGAAAACGGGCGAAGCCAGGCTTTTCGTGCTCGCCATCGACGACGTCGAGGCCTCGGTAAAGACCGCCGCGATCGTGCGCAAACATTTTCCCGACGTTCCGATTCTCGCCCGCGCGCGCAACCGTGTTCATCTGTTCCGCCTGCGTGATCTCGGCGTCAAGCTCATCTGGCGCGAAACCTTTTCGGCAAGCCTGGACATCGCGCGGCACACGCTCCTTTCCCTGGGTTTCGGGATCGCCGCCTCCGAGCGCGCCGTGAGCCTGTTCAAGCAGCACGACGAGCAGCGGCTCGATGCGCAGTACGTGGTCCAGCACGACGAGGCGCAGCTCATCCAGACTACCAAGGAAGCCGCGGCGCAGTTGCAGGAGCTGTTCGAATCAGACGGCCTGCAGCCCCTGCCCGGCTTCCCACAACCCGGGCGGTAGAATAGCCGCGTGAAGAACGTCGTCATCTTGATCTCCGGTCGCGGCAGCAACATGGAGGCGATCGTGCGTGCGGGGCTTCCCGCGAGGATCGCCGCCGTGATCAGCAACCGTGCGGACGCTGCGGGTTTGAAATTTGCCGCGCAGTCGGGCCTTCCCGCGAAAGTCGTCGATGAGCGCGAGTTTCCGTCCCGCGGGGCTTTCGACGCCGCACTCGAGACGGCGATCGAACGGTATTCGCCCGACCTCGTCGCGCTCGCCGGCTTCATGCGCATCCTTGGCCGCGATTTCGTGCGGCACTACTCGGGTCGGATGGTCAACATCCATCCGTCGCTGCTGCCGGCGTTTCCCGGGCTGCACACGCACCGGCGCGCCCTCCAGGAAGGCGTGAAACTCCACGGCTGCACGGTGCATTTCGTCACGCCGCAGGTCGACCACGGTCCGATCATCGCGCAGGCGGCGATTCCGGTGCACGCCGGCGACACCGAAGCGACGCTCGCGGCGCGGGTGCTGCAGCAGGAACACCGTATCTATCCTCTGGCGATACGTTGGTTCGTCGAGGGCCGGCTCGCGGTCGAGAACGGTATCGTGCGCGTTGACGGGTCCGGGGCGCGACAGGCGCTGCTCGTCGAAGAATGATCTCCCGTCCGGTCCGCCGAGCAGGTGTTGCATTGCTCGCTCTGTGGACCGCCATGGTCCAGGCGGCGCCGCCGGAGCGAATCACGCTGACCTACGAGATGAAGCGCAATGGGATGGTCTTGGGAGACATCTCGGAAACGCTCGAGCACGACGGCCGCACATACGCGATCACCTCCGAGGTGAAGGGCAGGGGGATCCTCGCGCTGTTCGGGGTCCTGAAGCGCACCAGCCGCGGTCGCATCACTCCGAAAGGGCTTCGGCCCGACGAATTCCGTGACGAACGGGGCAGCAGCTGGGCGGTATCGGCGAAATTCGATTGGGACGCGCGTTCGGTGACGCAGGAGCGCAAGGGGAAATCGGAGACGCTGCAGATGCAGGGAATCGCCCAGGATCCCTTGAGCCTCGCCTACAGCTTTGCATTCGTTCCGCCCAAGGGCAAGGAATACGACGTGACGCGCGCGGACGGGCGGGGGCTGACTCCATTCCGCTTCACCCTCGTCGGTACCGAGGCGCTCACCACGCCCGCGGGCGAGATGCAGACGCTGCACATCGCGAAATTGCGCGACGGACCCGAGGACAAGGCGACCGACATCTGGTTCGCCGCCGAGCGCGATTTCCTGCCGGTGCGCGTGCTGGTCGTGGATTCGGACGGAACGCGCTCTGACCAGATCGTCACGCGCATCGGCAAGTGACGCGCTTTTCGCGCCCGCTGCTGGACGCGTGCACGGCCGCCTTTGCGGCCGTGTTGCCGCTCGAACAACCCGCCGATGCGACCCTCTCGGCGTTTTTCCGCAGCCACGTCGGGATCGGCCGGCGCGACCGCGCCATGATCGCCGATTCGGTGTACGCGGCGCTCAGGCGCCGGCGCCTTCTCGAGCGCGTCGCGGCGACGCAGAGCCCGCGGCGTCTTGCGCTCGCGACCTGGATCGCGCTGCTCGGCGCGAACTTGCGGGAGCTCGCCCCCTGGGTGCGCGGCGACGAGTCCGAGTGGCTCGCCTCGGTAAAGCGCGACGCGGCTGCTCCGCAGCCCTTCGAGGTCGAGTGCGAGCTTCCGGATTGGGCGATCGAGCGCCTGAGCGCCCGCTACGATGAAAGTGCGCTGCTCGCAATGGCGAAGGGCCTGCTGCAGAACGCGCCCCTCGACCTGCGCGTGAATCCGCTGAAGATCTCGCGCGAAACGGCGCTCGAACGGCTCGCGGCCGACGGGTTTCGCGCCGCCGCGATGCCGTACTCCCCCGAGGGGATCCGCCTCGCGGATAAGCCCGCGATCAACCGGCACGCCCTGTTTCTCGAGGGCAGCATAGAGGTGCAGGACGAAGGGAGCCAATTGCTCTGCCATCTGGTCGCGCCCAAGCGCGGCGAGATGGTCGTGGATTTCTGCGCGGGCGCCGGTGGCAAGACGCTTGCACTCGGGGCCCTCATGCGCTCGACGGGACGCCTCTACGCGTTCGATGTTTCAGCGAAGCGGCTCGCCGGGCTGAAGCCACGGCTTGCGCGCTCGGGACTCTCCAACGTGCATCCGCAGCGGATCGAGGGCGTGAACGACGCGCGCGTGAAGCGCCTCGCCGGCAAGATCGATCGCGTGCTCGTGGATGCACCCTGCAGCGGCCTGGGGACGCTGCGGCGCAATCCCGACATGAAGTGGCGCCGAACGCCCGAGGATATTGCGGAGCTCGTGGAAAAGCAGAAATCGATTCTCGCTGCCGCCGCGCGGCTCGTGAAGCCGGGCGGGCGGCTCGTCTATGCCACCTGCAGCATCCTCGAGGAAGAAAACCGCGGCGTCGTCGAGGAATTTCTGCGCGATCCCCAGTTCACGTTACGGCCCGCGGGCGAAGTGCTTGAAAAAGGCGGCATCCGGCTCCAGTTAGGGGAGTATCTCGAGCTTTGGCCGCACCGGCACGGCACCGACGCGTTCTTTGCCGCGGTGCTCGAGCGTGCCGCATGAACTAGGATCGAAGGCTTTCGCGCACGAATATCCGTGCATGTCCTGCGTGAAAATCTCACGTATCGGAACTAAATTTCCGCGAATTTACCAACTTGCAAGGACATGAATAGGATCAGGAAATCCCTGAGCGGAGCATAGGGGATAATGCCCTTGCCCTTTATGAGGATTCACGTAGAATCCGCAGGATCTCAGAGGGGAGCTTGATGGAATCCAGCGTCCTGTTTTCGGGCGTTTTCGACCTGCCGTGGTGGGGCTACGTCCTCGCCGCCATCGGTCTTACCCATATCACCATCATCAGCGTGACGGTGTTCCTGCATCGCTGCCAGGCGCACCGCGCGCTCGATCTGCATCCGCTGGCGAGCCACTTCTTTCGTCTGTGGCTGTGGATGACGACCGGCATGGTGACCAAGGAGTGGGCTGCGATCCACCGCAAGCACCACGCCAAATGCGAAACTCCTGAAGACCCGCACAGCCCGCAGCAGGTCGGAATCAACCGCGTGCTCTGGGGCGGCGTGTTTCTGTACGTCAAAGAGTCCTACAACCGCGAGACGATGGCCCGCTATGGCCACGGCACGCCCGACGACTGGCTCGAGCGCAACGTCTACTCCCGCTTCTCCATACTCGGCATCACCCTTACGGGCGTTGCGAACGTCATGCTGTTCGGCATCGTTCCGGGTGCCCTGATACTCGTTGCGCAGATCGCCTGGATCCCGTTCTGGGCGGCAGGAGTCATCAACGGCATCGGACATTTCTGGGGATACCGGAACTGGCAGACCGAGGACGCGAGCACGAACATCGTTCCCTGGGGCATCATCATCGGCGGCGAGGAGTTGCACAACAACCACCACGCCTATGCGACCTCGGCGAAGCTTTCCAACAAGTGGTACGAGATCGACTTGGGTTGGATGTACATTTGCCTGCTCGAGGCGCTCGGCCTCGCGCAGGTGAAGAAGGTGGCGCCGACGCCGCGTTTCACCGATGCGAAACCCGCAGTGGACTCTGAGACGCTGCAGGCCGTGATCACGCACCGCTACGACGTTCTCGCGAAATACGCCAAGTCGCTCAAGCGCACCTACGCCGAGGAGCTCGGCAAGCTGCGCCGGCTGGCGCCGCACGACGCGCACGTTCTGAAGAGCCTGAAGTGCTGGCTCCACCGCGACGAAAAATCGCTGTGCGAGACCGAGCGCGCGAACCTCAAGCAAGGCCTTGCGAAATCGCGCGCGTTGCACACCGTGTACTCGATGCGCGCGGAGCTCGCGTCGCTGTGGGAGCGCTCGAGTGCGTCCCGCGAGCAGCTCGTTCGGCAGCTGCAGGACTGGTGCCACCGCGCCGAAGCGAGCGGCATCCGCCCGCTCGCTGAATTCTCGCACCGGCTGCGCCGCTACGCCTAGGGCGCTTCACTCCCGTGGAAGCGGGAGACCTCGAGAAACCCGCCCGACCGGCGGGTTTTTTGTTCCCCGCAGCGCGCCACCGCACTTCCGGGTAGCATATACGGCGCTAGCCGGTTTCGGGGGGGTATTTACAGCAAGAAAGGAGACGTGGGATGAAGAGCCTTATCGCGGTAGCTGCGTCGATGTTGATTGCTTCGCCGGCCCTTGCGCAGGTGAAGCCTTGCGAGGAACTCAAGTCCGAGATCGAGGCGAAGATCAAGGCGAACGGCGTGCCAGTCTTTACGCTGGACATCGTTCCCAACGAACAGGTAAAGGAAGGTGAAGGCAAGGTCGTCGGGACCTGCGACGGCAGCACCCAGAAGATCGTCTACAAGCGCGGCGTTGCAGAGGCCCCGCGCGATACCAAGGCGCCGACAAAGTAGACGCGCTTCGCAGCTTGGTCGGCCGACGCCGGCTAAACGAAAAGCCCGCTTTCGCGGGCTTTTTATTTGATTTTTGTTTCCTTGTAGATGACGTGCTTGCGCGCCCGGGGGTCGTACTTCTTCATTTCGATCTTGTCGGGCGTGGTGCGCTTGTTCTTGGTGGTGGTGTAGAAATGGCCGGTGCCGGCTGTCGATTCGAGCTTGATTTTCTCGCGCATCGCCGCAGCTCCCTGAGCTAGATCTCGCCGCGCTCGCGCAGCTCTTTGAGCACGGCGTCGATGCCCTTCTTGTCGATGATGCGCACGCCCGCGTTGGAAGTGCGCAGCCTCACCCAGCGCTTCTCGCTTTCCACCCAGAAGCGGCGGTACTGCAGGTTCGGGTAGAACCGGCGTATGGTCTTGTTGTTGGCGTGAGACACATGGTGTCCCACCTGGGGCTTCTTGCCCGTTACCTGGCAGACGCGCGCCATGCGATGCTCCGCGAAAGAAGGGGCGCATTATAGGTCGAAACCGGGCGCGCGTTCAAGCTCAACGCCGCAGCGAAGGATCCGCCGAGAATCGTCACAGCAGCCCGCGTTCGGCAAAAGACATCGTGCGGCTGCCGGCGACGATGAAATGGTCTAGCACCTGAATATCGACCAGGGCGAGCGCGCTTTTCAGCGAGCGTGTGAGGATCTCGTCGGCATGGCTCGGCTCGGCGACACCGGAGGGGTGATTGTGCGCGAAGATTACGGCCGCCGCGTTATGCCGCAGCGAGCACTTCACCACTTCGCGCGGATAGGGGAAGGTTTCTTAGACTAAGTCCCTTCGGACCTGTGCCGGTCCTCTTGGCCGGGAAGATTACCCAGCAGGGACGAGGACGCCGAAAACGAGGGAAACCAAAGCCGTGATGAGACCAGCAGGAGGACCTACCTCTTATGCTGGTTCTGCTGACGAGGAGCGTGTCTAGACGGCCCTTTAGTCCAAGGCTTGCACGCACGTTCCGATTCGCCTGATTGAATAGCCGAAGTTAGCACCGGTGTACTTGCAAGGGTGTAACCTTGCATGGTCCGCATATTCTGACGTTACACCCCTTTTCATCTTGTCCCGGGAGATTTTCATGAATGAGGAACTCCAGAAGCCGGCGAAGAAAAAGGAGGCGGCGAAAAGGAAAACTGCCAAGCAAGGCGCCAGCACCTCCGCACAGACGGCGTCCGCCAAAGGGAAGCCGTGGACATTCCCAAAGAACTCTTTGGAAGATGCGATTGGGATCGCCAAGGCGATCGAAGAGAAGAATGCGGGAAATCCAATGCCCGCGCAGGACGTCGCAATTGCTGTTGGCTTCAAGCAGTCTAGCGACTGGCGATTCCTCGACCTCCTTCGGTCGGCCAACCAGTACGGACTCGTAACCGGCTCCGGTGCAGCGGCCACCATACATCTTGTACAACTCGGCCAAGATGTCGTTGCGCCCAGCTCTCCAAGCCAGCGCTCAGAGGCCCTGCTACGTGCGTTCCGGAGTGTCAAGGAGTTCGAGGCAGTCGAGAAACACTATGGCGGTAAGCGCATACCGGAGGACGAGTTCTTCCTGAACACACTAACTCGCGAGTTCAATATCCCCAGAGACCGAGCTGAACAGTTCGCGAAGATCTTTCTAGAAAACCTCAAGTACCTGCGCGCATTCGCACCAACGGTCAGTGTGACGGACTCCAAACCTGTATCAGTCGAAGGCATCGTAGCGCCGACTCCTCCAGACAAGGTTCCGAGCCCTATAGTTTCGAAGGAGCCGCGCGTTAGAGAATTTCTAGACACATGTTTCGTGATGATGCCGTTCGGCGCGTGGTTCGACAGGTACTATGCCGAAATCTATGTCCCTGCAATAAAGGAGGCAGGTTTCGAACCAGTTCGTGCGGACGAACTCTTCACGACGGGTAGCGTGGTCGAGCAGATATGGGAACAGATCGAGAAAGCGAAGCTCTTGCTCGCGGACTTGTCGGGTAAGAACCCCAACGTATTCTATGAGCTCGGGCTCGCACATGCCGCCAGGGAACCCGTTTGCCTCCAGGGCGGGACAATTTAAGAAAGTCCGGTTTTACCTTCGTCCCCTCGGGGGCCTATTTCTCTAGGGTAGAAAACG
>CAYQVE010000003.1:33296-33990 GCA_964420785.1 uncultured Enterobacteriaceae bacterium
CCATCACCCAATCGGTAAAATGGTAGAGGATGATGAGGGTCTAACTACGCGTTCCCGCCGACGCCCCTGAATGGGCGCGGCTGAACGCGGCCGTTCGCCGCACAGCGAAGGAGCGGAGGTCGACACCATGCGCATGCTAACCCTGGTCCTGGTTGCCGCCGCTGTCCTGCAGGCTGGCTGCGGCAGTGTGGTGTATCGCCATCCGAACTACACACCCCAGCTCTGGGCCCGCGACAGCTACGAGTGTGAACGCGACGCGCGCCAGAGCGGATACTACGGTGGGGGGATCTCGGGCGCGATCAACATGCGCGAGTTCTACGATCGTTGCCTTGCGGCCCGCGGTTGGACGAAGACGCGACAGTCAAACTGAGGTACTCAAGTGAACTGAAAGTGACATGGGTACCGAACTCTTTCACATCACCGAAAACGCGCTCTACGACACCTTCAGCACCATCGCGCAGGCCCTAGCCGGGGCCATCGCGCTCTTGGGAGCGCTCGTCCTGTACAGCCTAGATGGTTTGAGCAAAGCTGGAAAGCAATGGATGGAGAACCTTGCCCAGGCTGGGGTCGACTCCGAACTCGGCGCCATGAGATCCAACGGCGATCACGTTGGTTTCTACAAAGTACTTCGCGCAGACGCGGATGAATCAATTGAACCGCATAGAGTTCGACGCGAACTGGAGGAGGCCTCTTG
>CAYQVE010000004.1:0-32650 GCA_964420785.1 uncultured Enterobacteriaceae bacterium
CCGCGGTCGCGCGCCGTCTTGCGCACTTCCTCCATGTACTTTGCGACACCCGGATAGCGGGTGAAGTAGCTTGCGATGTAGGCCTGCGCGGTGGCGCGCTCCAGGCCCAGCTGCTGCGCCAGGCCGAACGCCGACATCCCGTAGATCAGCCCGAAGTTGATCACCTTGGCGTAGCGGCGCTCCTCGGGCGTGACGTCCCTGAGCGAGCGTCCGAAAACCTCGGCCGCGGTGGCGCGGTGAATATCCTCCCCCTCCCCGAACGCGCGCCGCAGATTCTCGTCCCCGGAGATGTGCGCCATGATGCGCAGCTCCACCTGCGAATAGTCTGCGCTCACGATGGCGTGGCCGCGCGCCGCGACGAAGGCTTCGCGGATGCGCCGCCCCTCGGGGGTTCTCACGGGAATGTTCTGCAGGTTGGGGTCGTTCGAGGCGAGGCGCCCGGTGACGGCAGTCGCCTGCCCGTAGTTGGTGTGCCCGCGGCCCGTGCGCGGATTCACCATTTTCGGCAATTTGTCGGTGTAGGTGGACTTGAGCTTGGAGATTTCCCGGTGATCGAGCAGCATCCTCGCGAGCGGGTGGTCGAGCGCGAGCTTCTCCAGCACATCCTCGTCGGTCGAGGGCGCGCCGGACGGCGTCTTCTTGATGACGGGCATTCCTTTTTTCTCGAAGAAGATCTCGGCGATCTGTTTCGGCGAACCGAGGTTGAAGGGTTGCCCGGCTTCCTTGTGAGCCCTGCTCTCGAGCTCGAGCATCTTCTGCCCCAGCTCGTGGCTCATCGCGTCCAGCTGCGCCGCGTCGATCAGGACCCCGTCCCTTTCCATCCTGAAGAGGACTTCGCGCGCAGGAAGCTCGATCGAGCCGTAAACGTGGAGGAGCTTTTCAGCGGCCTCCAGTTTCGGAAGGAGCGCATGGTGGACGCGGAGCGTGAAGTCGGCGTCCTCGGCGGCGTAGGCCGCCGCCCGCGCGATATCGACCTGCCCGAAGGGAATGCGCCCGACGCCCGTTCCCGTCAACTCGTCGTAAGTGAGCGTTTTCAGCCCGAGATGGCGGGTAGCGAGGCTGTCCATGTCGTGGCGCGCGTGGCTCTCCAGCACGTAGGACTCGAGCAGCGTGTCGTGCGCGATCCCCCTCAAAGCAACGCCGTGGTTGGCAAGCACGTGCTGGTCGTACTTGATGTTCTGTCCGAGCTTCTTGCGGGTCTCGTCTTCGAGCCAGGGTTTGAGCATCGCAAGCGTCGGCTCGACTCCCAGTTGGCGCGGCGCACCGGCGTAGTCGTGCGCGAGAGGCAAGTAGGCGGCGCGGCCCGCATGCACGCAAAAAGACATGCCCACGAGCCGCGCCTGCATCGGTTCGAGGCCCGTGGTCTCGGTGTCGAAGGCAACGAGCTCGGCCGCCTCGAGATGCTTCAGCCAGCGCGCGAGATCGGCTTCTTCGACGAGCGTCTCGTAGCGGCGCTCCTCCCGGTCCGCGCGGGCGGAGGCGGGGCTGGGCGCCGCAGGCAGGGAGATGTCGCTGGCCGTCTCCTTCAGCCAGGTCTTGAATCCGAAATGGGAAATCAATTCGGCGAGACGCTTCTCGTCCCGGGGACCGAGCTTCAGCTCCTCCAGCTTCACCGGCAACTCCAGGTCGCATTTCACCGCGAGCAAGGCCTGAGCCTTGGGGAGCCAGTCGAGCGCCTTTCGCAGATTTTCGCCCACCGCACCGCCGATCTCATCCGCATGCCGCACCACCTCCCCGAGCGAGCCGTATTGCTCCAGCCACTTCGCAGCGGTTTTCGGACCGACCTTGTCGACCCCCGGCACGTTGTCCACGGAGTCGCCGATGAGCGTCAGATAATCGAGCATGCGCGCCGGCGGAACGCCGAACTTCGCTTGCACGCCCGCGGGGTCGAGGCGTTCGTTCGACATCGTGTTGACGAGGGTCACGCGGTCGGAGACGAGTTGCGCGAGGTCCTTGTCGCCGGTGGAGATAACGCAGCGCAGCCCGCGCCTCTCGGCCTCGCGCGCGAGCGTGCCGATGACGTCGTCCGCTTCGACGCCTTCGATCTGCAGCAAAGGCCAGCCCGAGGCCCGGATAGCGTCGAGAAGCGGCCCGACCTGCACGCCGAGATCGTCGGGCATGGGCGCCCGGTTCGCCTTGTATTGCGCGTACATCTCGTCGCGGAAAGTCTTGCCTCGCGCATCGAAGACGCAGGCGAGATAGTCGGCCTTGTAGTCGGCGAGGAGGCGCCGCAGCATGTTGAGCACGCCGTAAATCGCGCCGGTGGGCTCGCCTGCCGCGTTGCGCAAGTCGGGCAACGCATGGAAGGCGCGGTACAGGTACGACGACCCGTCAACCAGCAGCAGGGTTTTTTCCAAGGGAACTTATGAGCGACAAGATTCCGAAGTCTTTCGACGCGGCCTCGCAATAGGCGGACGCGGCATGCGAAGCCTGGCGTCTCTCCCGCATTATGTCAGAATTCGCAGAGGCTACTGAGCGCGAAATCCAGCTCAAGCCCTGACAAGGGCCGACACACCGCGACGCCGTGAGCACGACAGTTCTGCTAGACTGCCCGCGTAAAGGATTTCAATAAATGTCGCGTCGATTTCTCGCTGCGGTCGTGCTTGCCGTCGCATTACCGGCCTGGCCGCAGCAGCCGCCCAAGCTCGAACCCCTCCCCGAGCTTCCGCCGCCGCCACCCGGCGTTTCCTCGGAGCAGCCGGGCGAGCCGCCGGTGCGCATCCAGCCCGGCGGGGGTGACCAGGTCGAGGAGCAGCTCATCGACGGCCGGCGCGTGGTGCGCGTCACCACTCCGGCGGGTCAGGAGTACTACCTGATCGAGGACCTGGGCGACGGCCCGGGCCTGAGGAACGAGAGCCTCGATCGCGGCGTGCGGGTGCCCCTTTGGGTGATCCGCCGGTTCTGACGCTGGCGCCCACGGCGGCGACGGCTCGGGCATCATGTCTGTCTTCACGCGCGTCACCGCCGAGGAACTTTCGGCTTGGCTGAAACGCTACGCCATCGGCACGCTGGTCGATCTGCAGGGCATCGCCGCGGGGATCGAAAACACGAACTACTTTGTCACCACTTCGCACGGTCGCTTCGTGCTCACGCTTTTCGAGCGGCTCAGCGCAGCGGAGCTTCCCTTTTATCTGAACCTCATGGCACACCTTGCGCGTCATGGCATACCGTGCCCCGCACCGATCGCCGACCGCAGCGACGAGTACCTCGGAACCCTGAACGCCAAGCCCGCCTGTTTCGTCACCTGCCTCCCCGGCGCCCCCGTGAGCTCGCCGCAGCCCGTCCAATGCGAGCACGTCGGTGCCACCCTTGCGGACATGCATCTTGCCGGAAGAACCTACGGCGGGAAGCTCGAGAATCCACGCGGGCCGAAGTGGTGGCGCGAGGCGGCGCGCGAAGTGACACCGTTCCTCGACGCAGGACACCGCGCGCTGCTCGCATCTGAGCTCGAATTCCAGGCGCGCCACCGCTCGCTCGATTTGCCGCGCGGGCCAGTTCATGCCGATCTCTTCCGCGACAACGTGCTGTTCGAGGGAGATCGCATCGGCGGAGTGATCGATTTTTATTTCGCCGGGATCGACGCGCTCCTGTTCGACCTCGCGGTGACGGTCAACGACTGGTGCGTGGACTCGACGGGCGAAATCGACTCGGGGCGTGCGACAGCGCTGGTCGGAGCGTACCGCCGGGCCCGCGAATTCACCCGGATCGAGCGGGAAGCCTGGCCGGTGCTGCTGCGCGCCGCAGCCCTGCGGTTCTGGCTTTCGCGTTTGTACGATTTCTACCTGCCGCGCGCGGGTGAGCTTACCCACGCGCATGACCCGGAACATTTTCGCCGGGTGCTCGAGGCGCGCCGCACCCGTCCTTTCCCTCTTGTCTGAAACCGGCGGCTACACCACACTGGCACAGATGAGCACGAGCGGGTTTCAAGTCTAGCGATGCGCGTCGTTCCGGCGAGAAACGGATGGTCCTGGCTCGTAAGAGGCTTCGCCCTTTTCCGCAAGAGCCCGCCGATGTGGCTGTTTCTGGTGTTCACGTACTGGATCGCCGTTGCACTCCTCGGCCAGATCCGTTACTTGGGCCCCGCCGCGTCTACGGTGCTGCTGCCGGCGTTTTCGGTCAGCTTCATGGTCATGTGCGCGGTGCTCGACCGCGGAGGCCTGCTGCGTCCCGCGCTGCTTTTCGCAGGTTTCAGAAGGGGACCCGCCACCCTGGTCGCGCTGGGCGTTCTGTATCTTCTCTCGATCGTCGTGGTGCTCGGCGTCGCTTCGTTTGCGGACGCGGGCGCGCTGATGCAATGGGTGCTCTCCGGCCAGGAGCCCTCCGTCGAGGCCTTGAGCGACGGCAGCGTCTCGCGCGCGATGCTGTCGCGACCTTGGCCGCCACTCCGGTGCTGATGGCCTTCTGGTTTGCGCCCGTACTCGCCGCATGGAACCGCATCGGCGCCGCTCAATCGCTCTTCTACAGCTTTTTCGCGGTATTGCGGAATTGGCGGGCGTTCTTTGTCTATGGGGCCGTGCTCGCGCTGGCGGGGGCGGTCTTCCTGGTGGCGATCACCGTCGCGGCTTTCTTGATGCAGGGAAAGGTACAGGTGTTGCGCTCCCTTGCATTGATTCTTACCCTGATCTCGCTGCCCACGGTGTTAGCCAGCTTTTACGCGAGCTATCGGGACATCTTCCCGGAGAACGCAGTCCCGGCCGAGCCGCCGTCGAACAGGGAAAGCGCGTAGCGGCCGCCGATTCTGCTATCCTTCGCCGAGCGCAGACGATTCGCCGACGCGGCGCCCCCGGACGGGGAGTAAATATTTGATCGACAAACCCTGCGAGCTATGCGATTCCCCCGGCGGGGATCTGCTCTGGCGCGACGGGTTCTGCCGTGTTGTGCTGGTCGACGATCCGGATTACCCCGGCTTTTGCAGGGTGGTCCTCGAGCGGCACGTGAAGGAGATGACCGACCTTGAGCCTGCCGAACGCACACGGCTCATGAACGCGGTCTTCGCAACCGAGGCCGTGCTCCGCGCGCTCCTCGATCCGGACAAGGTCAACCTTGCCAGCCTCGGCAACGTTACGGCCCATCTGCACTGGCACGTGATTCCGCGCCATCAGCGCGATCGCCATTTTCCCCGACCGATCTGGGCCGAGCCTGCGCGCGCGGTCGTCCCGCGGCGCACGGCTCCCGACCGCGGCGCGCTTGCAGCCGCGCTGAAACTCAGAATGGACTGACCCATGTCGAGCTTCGATCCCCCGAGCATCAAGCCGGACGCCGCTCCCGATTTCACGGATTCTTCCGGCTGCGCCAAGTGGCTGCAATCCCTGCCGCTCATCAACGTCGGGCCCTCCCACGTTCGCCTCCTCGCGCAGCTCGATGAGCTGAATGCCTACAGCATCGCGCCTGCCGAGCGGCTCAAGATCCTCGAGCTCCTGCGCGAGCCTGTGGGCTTCGTGCAAAAGGAACATTCCAAGAAATTTTCCAGCCGCCCTGCTCCGCTCGCCAAACCGGAGCGAGAGATCCTCGAAAGGGTGCACGCGCTCTGGGACGCGCTCTCATACGGATATCAGCATTGCTTGAAAGCGATTGCGGGCGGCGCCTCCGCCACCAGCGCGGCCCTGATAGGCGAGCGCGTCTTGTGGTGCACCGGGCAGAAGATGATTGCCTACTATCAAGCCTATCAAGACGTCGGCGAGCGCGAATGGAAGCTGCTGCACAGCGTCTATGCGTTCGTCGAGGATCGGGGCGTCGCCGGAGCCGAGGTCGCCCATCCGGTCCATAAAGGCAGACAGACGACCTGTACGGAAACCTACGCGCAGATTCTGCTGATCGATCTTGCCAACCCCGGAAAGCTGACGCCGCGCCAGATCGAGCTCATTTCGCTCTGGCTCGAGCGCTGGACGCCGAAGGTCTCGATCGCGCGCGCCACCGCTGCCGCCGGCGACGCTCTCGCACCGCTGGTCATCGATCTTTCGGGTGCTGCCGGCGCCTCGCGCCGCATGCCGGAGGGGGACACGGCCCGCGTTCTCGACATCCAAGAGCTCGGGAGCAGCGTGCGCAAGCGCGTCGGCCTGCTGCGCAAGGGCGAAACGCCTGCGGCGCTCGGCCTGGGCGAGGACGGGACCGCGCCGCTCGCCGAGAGCCTGCTCACCATGCTCTATCGGCGGTGGTGCGAGGACAAGCAATCGCGCGCGCACCCGCGCCGCGGCGCAAGCGGCACGGCACAGATCTGCTCGGGAATGGCCGCAGTGCATTACTTCGTCACCGGCCGAGTGTTCGCGGCCCGCGCAGGCCCCCAAAAGATATCCCAGGTCCAGCACGAGCAAATTGCGACGCTCGGGCGAGTCGCCACGCGCCACGAGGATGAGCCCGGCCCCCCGCCGGACTTCGCCGTCGAGACTTGGCAGATCAAGGACGAGAGTGCATCCGGGCTACGCCTCGCGCGAGTCGATCCCGCCGCGAACTCGCGCCTAATGCTGGGGCAGCTGCTCGGAATCCGGCTGGCGGACGCAAAAGCCTTTCTTCTCTGCGCGGTCAAGTGGCTCTCGGTCTCGGTGGAATTCGAATTGCGCGCCGGCGTCCAAATCCTCCCCGGGATTCCCCAGGGAGCCGCGATCAGGGCGGCCGGCGCCCAGGCCGCGGCCGAGCAATACACCCAGGCCTTTCTGCTGCCGGCGGTCGCCGCGCTCCAGGCTCCGGAGACGCTGGTTGTCCCGGCGGGATGGTTCAAACAGAATCGGGAGATTGAGGTGCTCACCGAGCGCCCCGGAAAGCTGCGGCTTGCGTCGGTCGTCGATCGCGGCGCCGATTTCGAGCGCATCACGTTCGAGACGCTCTGACGCGCCCCGCGGGCGCCCGCTCCCGCGCCGTTCTCTGCCAATTTTTTCACATCCCGACCGCGGTTTGCGCGGCGTTTATGACCTTGTCATAGTACATTGGCACGATCGCAATTCGCAGACACAGACCCCCAAGGACGACTCATGGTCCTTAGCGACTTCCTCCCCGACGAGCAACCGCGTCTCGCCGACTTGGAAAGCTGTGAGGACTGGCTTGCGCGCGCGGCGCTTGCCGGCATGCCGCATGCCTGCGGCGCGCTCCTGACGCTGCTCGAGGAGATCGAGGCTCATCCGCCCAGGCATTCGGCTTATCTGCAGATCCTCGAGCGGCTGCGCTATCCCGTCATGCATGCCGAAGCGGAGCAAGCCAAGGGCTTCGCCGGAAAACCCCTGCCGCTCGGTCCGAGCGAAGCCGCAGCCTTCGTTCAGGCGAACGGTTCGTGGACCGCGATGCTCCGGGCCTACGGACGCCTCCTGAGCGCCGCGTTGAAAGGCAAGCATCCCGAGCTCGAGCCCTCGCTTGCCCGACTCTTCCAGCGCGTGCTCGCCTGCGCGGGAGAAGCGATCGGGACCTGCCTGCTTGCGCGACGCGAGTTCGGAGCGGATTACTGGAGGTTGATGCACCAGGCCTACGCGGCAGCCGAAGCGCGCGGAATCAGGAGCGAGACTGTCGCCGATCTGAGCGTCGAGTCCTCGCCGATGGCGGCGTACGTGGAAGTGTTGATGCTGCAGCTCGCCCAACCGCAGCGCCTGTCCCACCGGGAACTCGACTGGGCGCGCAAGTGGGTCCGTCTCTGGGCGCACAAAGCCGTGCTCAGCCGCGAGGCGCCCTGGCACGGCTGCTACGCCGTGGATCTCGCAGGAGCCTCGGGGCCGGCCTGGGCGAAGGCGGCGGCCGATTCGGCGAGCTTGCGCTTTCTCGACCTCTCCCGCGTCGCCGCCTCGATCAGCGCACGCATCCGGCGCCTAGAAGAAGGCGCCGAGCCTTCCGCGCTCGGACTCGGTTCCGATTGCACGCGGCTTGCCGCTCAGGATCTGCTCAAGACGCTGCAGCGCGCCTGGCTCGAATCCGCACCGGCGCGCGACTTTCCTCGCCGCGCAAGCCCGTCGCCCTTGGAATTGGTGAGCGGCTTCGCCGCGATTCACCATGCGATCGAAGGCGCCCCCGTAGCGAGGAGCGCGGGTCCTTCGAGCTATTCCTACGGGGAAGCCGCGCGATTTCATACGTTCCAGCCGAGTGCCGAACGGGATGCGCGCGAGCAGGGTCTGGAGGTCTGGGAAACGCTGGGGGAATCGGACGACGGATTCAGACTTCGCCGCGGGACGCAGGGCATGCGGCTGGCCCACCGACAGCTCGTGGCACTGCGGCCAAGCGGGGCGCGCCAGTTCATCCTCTGCCACGTCGACTGGCTGATCGAAGGACCGGATCAGACGCTCACGATCGGGGCCCGAGCCCTGAAAGGGGAAGCAAAGGCCTGCGCCGTGCGCTCGTCCGACCGCAGCGCCCCGCAGCGGTCCGACGCCCTGATGCTGCCGGTCGCTCCGGGCCTGTCGCCTGCCCTGGTGCTGCCCACGGGTTGGTATCGGCGGGCAGGCGAACTCGAACTCGAGCTCGGCAACGCCATAAAGCGCGTCACGCTCTCCGGGTTACTCGAGCGCGGCTTCGACTACGACCGGGTCCGCGTCTCAACGTCCTGAGCAAGCGCTGGTCTCGTCCCTTCGGGCAGGGAAACCACGAGTAAGCAAGAGGTCTTCGCGCGGCCGGTCGTCTAAAATGCCTCATGCCGGCAGCGGACAGACCGACACCCACCGAAATCAAGCTGCACCAGAAATCCCGGGTGCTCGAGGTTTCATTTTCCGACGGCAGCCGTTTCGAGCTGTCCTACGAATTCCTGCGCGTGTACTCCCCGTCGGCCGAAGTGCGCGGCCACGGACCGGGACAGGAAGTCCTGCAGGTCGGCAAGAAGGACGTGGACATCCTCAGGCTTGAGCCGGTGGGCAGCTACGCGGTGCAGCCCCATTTTTCCGACGGGCACGGCACCGGCATTTACTCTTGGGATTACCTCTACGACCTGGGCACGAATCGTCAATCCCTCTGGCAGGCTTATCTCAAGCGGCTCGAGGCGGCTGGGGCGCGCCGCGAAGCCTGAGCGCCCGGATGAGCACCTCCAAGCGGCGTGCTAGCATGCTCGCGTGAGTCAGACCCACTTCGGATACCAGCACATCGACGAGGCCGAAAAGGCTGCGCGCGTCGCCGGCGTTTTTTCCTCGGTCGCAGCCCGGTACGATCTGATGAACGATTTGATGTCAGGCGGCCTGCATCGGCTATGGAAGGCTTTCACGGTGGCGCTCGCCGGCGTGCGCGAAGGCGAGAGGGTGCTCGACGTGGCCGCCGGATCAGGTGATCTGGCGTTCGATTTCGCGAAGCGTGCCGGGGCAAGCGGAGAAGTGTGGCTCAGCGACGTCAACCGAGCGATGCTGGAGCGGGGGCGCGATCGCCTGCTCGACCGCGGCCGCCCGGTCCCATCGGTGCAGTGCGACGCGGAAAAGCTGCCGTTTCCTTCGAACTATTTCGACTGTGTCAGCGTCGCCTTCGGTCTGCGCAATATGACGCGAAAGGACGCAGCGCTCGCCGAAATGCACCGCGTGCTGAGGCCAGGCGGGAGGCTGCTCGTGCTCGAGTTCTCGCGCGTGTGGCGGCCGCTCGCAAGGGCCTACGACTGGTACTCGTTCAAGGTGCTTCCCTGGCTGGGCAGGACGGTGACGGGCGACGAGGCTGCCTACCGCTATCTCGCCGAATCGATACGCATGCACCCAGACCAAGAGAGCCTGAAGGGCATGCTGGAACGGGCGGGGCTCCAGGAGGTCGAATATTTCAACCTCAGCGCGGGTATCGTGGCCTTGCATCGGGGCTATAAATTCTGAATCGCGGAGAGAGCCCATGAAAAAATTGATCGTTTCCTTGTTCGCGCTGCTCTTCGGCGCGGGCATCCTGGCAGATGACGTCGAGGCCGCCAGGCTCGGCGGCGGCCGAAGCGTCGGGGCCCAGCGCCAGGTCACCGCGACCCCGAAGCAGGCGACTCCGCCGACGCAGCAGCAGCAACCGGCGACGGCGCCGCAACCGTCCGGGCCGGGGCGCTGGCTTGCACCGCTCGCCGGACTCGCCGCGGGCCTTGGCTTGGGCTGGCTGTTCGCGCAGGGAGGTTTCGGCGCCGTGGCGAGCGCGCTCCTCATGGCCTTGCTCGCAGGCGCGGTCGTGCTCGCTTTGATGCGCGTCCTCTCGAAGCAGCGCGCGCCTCGGCCGCAATACGCGGGTTTCGGTAACGAGACCGTGGCAGCGCCGCCGCCCTCGCAGCTTCCCGGGGACGCGGGCGTGCAGCCGAACTACCGCAGCCAGTTCGTCTCCAACGTTCCGGCGGGCTTCGACGTCGAGGGTTTTGTCAGGGAGGCCCGGCGCAATTTCCTGCGCCTGCAGGAAGCGAACGATCGCGGCGACCTCCCGCGGCTGCGTCAAATCACGACCGAGGACATGTTCAACGCGCTGAAGGGCGACGTTGCCGCGCATTCGGGTGTGCAGCAGACCGACGTGGTGACCTTGAATGCTGCGCTCTTGGAGCTCGTTACCGAGGGCGATCTGTACTGGGCGAGCGTGCGATTTTCCGGTTCGATCCGCGAGGAGGCGAGCGCACCGGCGGAGCCGTTCGAGGAGATCTGGCATCTGCGAAAGCCGGTGAACGGCTCCTCCGGCTGGCTGCTTGCCGGGATACAACAGCCCAGCTGATCCGCCCGCCACGGGGCCCGGCCCGGATACCCCATGATCGAGCGCGGCGCCCTCGTAGCGCTGAACCACCTTCTGGAGCAGCAGCCGTGGGCGGCCGAGCGACTTCGACCCTTTGCGGGTCAAGCCGTGGAATTCCGCTGCCCGCCTTTTCCAGACCTGCGCTTGAGGATCACCGACAACGGCCTCCTCGATCAGGCGCAGGCAGAAACCGCGAACGCGCTCGTCGTGAAGCTCACCCCGGGCAGCCTGCCGTTCCTGCTCGCTCGCGACGAAACCGCCAGAAAGCGCGTTGAAATCGAAGGCTCGGCGGACCTGGCTGGCGCGGTGGACTACCTTTTCGGCCACCTCAGCTGGGACTTCGAGGAAGATCTCTCCAGGGTGTTCGGCGACATCGTCGCCCACCGACTCGCCTCCGGCGGCAGGGCCTTCGCCGCGTGGCAGCGCGACGCCGCATTGCGCCTCGCCGAAAGCCTCGCCGAATACTGGACCGAAGAGCAGCCGCTGCTCGCACGGCCCGCCGATGTGGAGAACTTTTGCCGTGACGTCGACACGCTGCGCGACGACGTGGCCAGGCTCGAGAAGCGCATCGAGCACCTTTTCGCATCGGACAAGGGCCGTTAAGGGGGCAGCTTCCGCCCCGGGTCGGGCCGGCCAATTCTGGTAAATTGGCCGCTTCGCCCGGCGGTCTCCCACTTCCTTGCTTCGTCTCGCCAAGATCCTCCGAATAGCCCTGCGCTTCGGGTTGGACGAGTTCGCGCTTGCTTCGGGGAGCCGGCTCGCGCGGGCGCTGAACGCACTCCTATTCTTTCGCCCGCTCTCTGAGCCGCGCGGAGTGCGGCTGCGCCTGGCGCTCGAGGCGCTCGGCCCTATTTTCGTCAAGTTCGGCCAGGTGTTTTCGACGCGCCGCGATCTCCTGCCGGCCGACCTCGCCGACGAGCTGGCGAAGCTCCAGGACCGGGTACCGCCGTTCCCCGGCGAGCTCGCGGTGGCCGAGGTCGAGCGCGCGTTCGGCAAGCCGATCGCGAAAGTTTTCGAGAAATTCGAGCTGCAACCGGTCGCGAGCGCGTCGGTCGCCCAGGTGCATCTCGCCGTGCTTCCCGGCGGCGCCGAGGCGGCGGTCAAGATCCTGAGGCCTGGAATGATGCAGGTGATCGCGAAAGACCTCGCCCTGATGGACACCGGTGCGGGTCTCGTCGAGCGCTTCTGGTCCGACGGCAGGCGGCTCAAGCCGCGCGAAGTGGTCGCCGAGTTCGCGCGTCACTTGTCCGAGGAACTCGACCTCATGCGCGAAGCGGCGCATGCGAGCCAGCTGCGCCGTAATTTTCCCGATTCGCCGCTGCTCGCCGTTCCGGAGGTGTACTGGGACTTCTGCACGAGCACCGTCATGACGATGCAGAGAATGCACGGCACCCCGGTGAGCCGGGTGGACGAGCTGCGCCGCCAAGGCGTGGACATTCCCAAGCTCGCGCGCACGGGCGTCGAGATCTTCTTCACTCAGGTGTTCCGCGACGGCTTCTTTCATGCGGACATGCATCCGGGAAACATACTAGTGACGCCCGAGGGCCGCTACGTCGCGCTCGACTTCGGCATCATGGGAACCCTCACCGAGGTGGACAAGCAGTATCTCGCGCAGAACTTCCTCGGTTTCTTCAGGCGCGACTACGCCCGCGTGGCGCGCGCGCACCTCCAGGCGGGCTGGGTGCCGGCCGACACTCGAATGGACGAGTTCGAGGGCGCGATTCGCGCCGTGTGCGAGCCCTTCTTCGACCGTCCGCTGAAGGAAATCTCCTTCGGGCGGGCGCTCGTGCGCCTGTTCCAGACCTCGCGCCGCTTCAATGTCCAAATTCAGCCGCAGCTTGTCATGCTGCAGAAGACGCTCCTCAACATCGAGGGGCTCGGGCGGCAGCTCGATCCCGACCTCGACCTGTGGACCACCGCCAAGCCGTTCCTCGAGAACTGGATGCGCGAGCAAATCGGGTTGAAAGGGCTGCTGCGCGCGCTCCGCAACGAAGCGCCACGCTGGGCGACGATGCTGCCGCAGCTGCCGCGGCTGGTGCACCGCGCCCTCGCGGGGGATCGCGTGGAGAGGATCGAGGGAATGCTGCGCGAGCTGCTAGCGCTGGAACGGCGCCGCAACGAGATGATCAGCGTTGCGGTCGCGCTGCTGGCGCTGGCGCTGATTCTGGCCGCGGCCCTCGTCCTCGCGTAAGCCGGAACGCGACGCGCTCCGGTCTATAATCCGCGCCATGCTGATCGCATCCGTCGTGCTTTATCTGCTCGTCACGATCGTGATCGGCCTGTGGGCGGCGATGCGGGTGAAAAACTCGAAGGACTACGTCGTCGCCGGCCGCAGCCTGCCCCTCTACATGAACACGGCGACGGTCTTCGCCACCTGGTTCGGCGCCGAAAGCGTGCTTTCCGTTTCGGTCGAATTCTCCAAGAGCGGCCTGGGCGGCATCATCGCCGATCCCTTCGGCTCCTCCGTCTGCCTGGTCATCGTCGCGCTTCTCTTCGCGCGCGCGTTCTACCGCATGGACCTGCTCACTATCGGCGACTTCTACCGCAAGCGCTATGGCCGCGCGATGGAGCTCGGGACCAGCGTGGTCATCGCGATCTCCTATCTAGGCTGGACCGCGGCGCAGCTGACGGCGCTCGGCCTGGTTTTCTCGACCCTGACGAACGGCGCCATCTCGCTCGAGGCTGGAATCGTCATCAGCGGTGTCGTCGTCCTCGCCTACACCATCTGGGGCGGGATGTGGTCCGTGGCCGTGACCGACCTGTTCCAGTCGGTCATGATCATCGTCGGCCTCGGGGTCATCGCATGGTTCGTCGGCGACATGGCGGGCGGGCCTGGCAGGATCATCGCCGCGGCCGTCGCGGAAGGAAAGTTCGAGTTCTGGCCCAGGGGCGGCGCCAGGGAATGGCTCGCTTTCACCACCGCCTTCCTCACGCTGGCGATCGGCTCGATCCCGCAACAGGACATCTTCCAGCGCGTCACCTCCGCGAAGAACGAGAGGACCGCGGTCGCCGGCAGCCTGCTCGGCGGGGTCGTCTACTTCTGCTTCGTGTTCGTGCCCGTCTACATCGTCTGCGCAGGGCTCCTCATCGATCCGTCGCTCGGGGCATTGCTGTCGGCCCCGGATGCGCGCGACACGCAGCGCATCCTGCCCGCGTTCATCCTCGGCCACACGCCTTTGTGGATACAGGTGCTCTTCTTCGGCGCGCTGCTGTCGGCGATCCTGTCGACGGCGAGCGGGGCGATCATCGCCCCGACCTCGCTGTGCACGGAAAACATCATCCGCCCGCTCTATCCGAACATGAGCGACCGACACTTCCTACTCGCGCTTCGCGTCGTCCTGGTGTCCTTCACATTCGCCGCCCTGGTATTCGCCCTGCGCTCGAAGCAGACGATGTACGACATGGTGCAGAATGCTTACACCGTGACGCTGGTGGCCGCGCTGGTGCCGCTCGCCGCGGGAATCTTCTGGAAGGGAGCGAACACTACGGGCGCGATCCTATCCGCGGTGTGCGGACTCGTCGCCTGGCTGATCGCGGCTTTTATCGCGGCGGACGCCGCCGTGCCGCCGACACTGGTCGGCCTCGGGTTCTCCATCGCAGGCATGCTGCTCGGCTCGCTCGTGCCGAGCGCGGCGCCGCAGGCGCATCGCCACAGCGCGCCCCGCTAGTCCGCTCCCGCCCGGACTCGGCTACAATTCGCGCGGCCCCGTTTCACCCCCACTCCGGAGGTGTCCATGTTCGCACGCCTGATGCCGCACGAAGGCCGGTTCTTCACCTATTTCTCCGAGCACGCCGCGTTGATCCTGCAGGGCGCGATCGAGCTGAAGGCGATGATGGACAACATGGGCGAGACCGAGAGCCGCGCCCACAACATCAAGACGATCGAGACCAGGGCCGACACCGTCACCTACGAAACGATCCAGCTCCTGCACAAGACCTTCATCACGCCGATCGACCGGGACGAGATCCACCAGCTGATCACCCGGATGGACGACATCCTCGACCTGATGGAGGACGTATCGCAAAGCGTCTTCCTCTACGACATCCGCAAGATTCCCGACGAGGCGAAGCGGCTCGCGGAGATCTGCGTGGCCTGCACCGAGAAGGTCAAAGCCGCGGTCGACCTCCTCAACAACATGGGAAACGCGGAGAAAATCATGAAGATCTGCGCGGAAATCGACCGGCTCGAGACCGACGCCGATCAGGTACTGCGCTCGGCCATGGCGAAGCTTTTCCGCAACGAGCCGGACACGCGGGAGCTGATCAAGCTGAAGGAGATCTACGAGCACCTGGAGACGGTCACCGACAAGTGCGAGGACGTGGCCAACATTATCGAAGGCATCGTCATCGAGAATTCCTGATCCGCGGCCAGGTCGGAAATGAATATCAGTTTCGAGGTCGTGCTCCTTCTGGTCCTGGTCGCGCTCGCGTTCGACTTCATGAACGGCTTTCACGACGCGGCCAATTCGATCGCCACGGTGGTCTCGACGCGCGTGCTCAAGCCGCACTGGGCGGTGATCTGGGCGGCGTTCTTCAATTTCGTCGCGCTGGGAGTGTTCGGCTTGGCCGTCGCGGCGACGATCGGCAAGGGTATCGTCGATCCGAAAATCGTGGATCACTACGTCGTGTTCGGCGCTCTGGTCGGCGCGATCGCCTGGGACGCGATCACCTGGTACTACGGCATTCCCTCGAGCTCCTCGCACGCCCTGATCGGCGGCGTGGCGGGGGCGGCGGTCGCCAAGGGCGGCGTGAGCACGCTGGTCGCGAGCGGATTCGTCAAGATCGGCTTTGCCATCGTCTTGTCCCCGCTTCTCGGTCTCACGGTCGGCGCGCTGCTGATGATAGTAGTGTCCTGGCTTTTCAGCCGCGCGACGCCGAGGCGTGTCGACCGCTGGTTTCGCCGGCTGCAGCTGATTTCGGCCGCGCTCTACAGCCTCGGCCACGGCGGCAACGACGCGCAGAAGACCATGGGCATCATTTGGATGCTGCTCATCGCCGCGGGGCTCTCCAGCTCGCGAGACTCGCTGCCGTTCTGGGTCGTCATCCTGTGCTACGGGGTCATCGCCCTGGGAACGCTGTTCGGGGGCTGGCGTATCGTCAAGACCATGGGACAGAGAATCACGCCGCTCAAGCCCGTCGGGGGCTGCTGCGCCGAGACGAGCGGCGCTATCATGCTGTTCGTCGCCACCGGTTTCGGCGTACCGGTCTCCACCACCCATACCATCACCGGCTCGATCATCGGGGTCGGCTCGGTGCGCAAGCTCTCGGCGGTGCGCTGGGGTGTGGCCGGCGACATCGTGTGGGCGTGGATTCTCACCATCCCCTGCTCGGCTTTCATCGCCGGCCTCGCCTGGTGGCTGGGAACACACTATCTCTAGCCCGATGCAAGGCCGGCTGCACGCGATCGAAGCCGACATCACGCGTCTCGCGGTGGACGCTATCGTCAACGCGGCGAACACCAGTTTGCTCGGCGGCGGCGGGGTCGACGGCGCAATCCACCGCGCCGCCGGGCCGGAATTGCTGCGCGAGTGCCGAACGCTCGGCGGCTGCGCCACCGGCGACGCGAAGATCACCCGCGGCTATCGGCTGGCGGCGAAGCACGTGATCCACACCGTCGGCCCGGTCTGGAACGGCGGGGCGAGCGGCGAGCCGGAGCTGCTTGCTTCCTGCTACCGGTGCAGCCTCGAGCTCGCTCTCGCGCACGGGATCCGCACCCTCGCTTTTCCCGCCATCAGCTGCGGTGTATACGGGTATCCCATGGAACGCGCCGCCAGTATCGCTGTACGCGAATGCCGGCGGTTTACCCGGGAGCACGACGCGATCGAGCGCGTAACGTTTGCGCTTTTCGGCTCCGATGCGCTCGCGATCTACCAGGCGGAGCTCGCACAACCGATGCCGTGAGAAAATGAGCGGCCATGGCCCTTTGGCAGCCCTCGACTCTCGCGCGCTATCTGTTCGTGGCGTACCTGCCGCTCGTGGTCTACGCGAGCCTGCACCCGTTCTCGGGCTGGCGCGACCGGGGCCTGCCGCCGTTCGCCTTTCTCACGGCTCCGTTTCCCCGTCCCATCCCGGTATTCGACGTCGTCGCCAACATCATCGGCTACATTCCCCTCGGCTTTCTCGCCGTGTTGGCGGTATATCCCTGGCTGCGCCGCAGTTATGCCTTGGGTTTCGGCCTCGCCTGCTCGGCATCCTTGAGCTTTGCGCTCGAGTCGCTGCAGCTCTACCTGCCTACGCGTACGTCCTCGAACCTCGACCTGCTCGCCAATACCGTGGGCGGCGCCGCAGGCGCCCTCGCCGCGCTCGCCACGACGCGGCCCTTGATGGACGCCGAAGGACTGCAACGCCTGCGCAACAGGCTTTTCGTTCCCGGCGGCCGGACCGATCTCGGGCTGGTGCTGCTGGGGCTGTGGCTGTTCGCGCAGCTCAATCCCGAAACGCTGCTGTTCGGCACGGGCGATCTTCGCGATCTATTCAAGGCGCCCTCGGGCAAGCTCTACCCCGCCGAAGTATTCCTGCGCGTGGAGGCCGGAGTCGCTTGCGCGAACGGCCTGGCGGCGGGATTGCTCGCCTTGTGCCTCACCGCGCGCAACCAGGCGGCGCGGGGAGGGGTCGTGATCTTTCTGGCCGCGGCGCTGGTGGTGCACAGCTTCGGGTTCGGCCTGCTCGTCAGCTCCCAGGACATCCTCGCGTGGGTTACGCCCGGTGCTCTCTATGGCGTGGTTGCGGCAATCCTGCTGCTGCTGTTCGCTGCAGGGATGCCACGCATCGCGCAGCTCGCGCTCACGGGCGTTGCCTTGATGGCGGCGACGGCTCTCGTCAATCTCGCCCCGGCCAATCCTTACATGACAGCCTCTTTCGCGCTGTGGCAGCAGGGTCACTTTCTCAATTTCAACGGCGCGACGCGCGTTGTTTCCGCCGTGTGGCCGTTCGTGGCGATGGTTTATCTGGTTCTGCTCGCCGCCGACCGCGGACAGGTGAAAGAATAGGAATCGCACCCGAGGACGCCCGCGCGTCGCAGTATAATTGGCGCGACGCTCGTTCGAGTGGCGCAGACGTGCCCCAGAAGTCGCTGCTTTCCGGTATCGCGCGCCGCTCGACTCGCTTGCTGTCCACATCTGGAAACCCGTGATGGGATACTACGAAAGACACGTTTTTTTCTGCTGCAACCAGCGCCAGAACGGCGAGACCTGCTGCAACGACAAAGGGGCTGGCGGCATGCGCGACTACGCGAAAAAACGGGTCAAGGAATTGGGCCTCGCCGGCCCGGGGAAGGTGCGGGTGAATCAGGCGGGGTGCCTGGACCGCTGCGAGGAAGGGCCCTGCGTCGTGGTGTACCCGGAGGCGGTCTGGTACACCTACGTCGACCGCGCCGATATCGACGAGATCATCGAGGAGCACCTCAAGGCAGGCCGGGTGGTCGAACGCCTGCGCATATGAGCGCGGCGGGCGAGCGCATCTTCATCGACGGCGCAGCGGGCAGGATCGATACCGTCATCGAGCGTCCTGCAAGTGCAGCGCGCGGCGCGGCGCTCATCGCCCATCCGCACCCCCTCTACGGCGGGACGCTCGACAACAAGGTCGTGCAGACTCTCGCGCGAACCTTCGTCGAGCTGGGCTACGTGGCCTTTCGCCCCAACTTCCGCGGCGTCGGCAGCTCCGAGGGCGTGCACGACGAAGGCCGGGGCGAAACCGATGATCTGATCCGCGTCGCCGCGCACGCCAAGGAGACTTTCGGCGATTTGCCGCTCGTGCTCGCGGGTTTTTCCTTCGGCGCCGCGGTTCAGACACAGGTGGCGCAGCGCACGAGCCCGCACCGCGTGGTGCTGGTGGGCGTTGCGGTCGGCCGCTTTCCCTCGGAAACCGTGCCATCCGACTCGATCGTGATTCACGGCGAAGTGGACGAAACCATCCCGCTCTCAAGAGTGTTCGAATGGGCGCGTCCGCAGGAATTGCCGGTCGTGGTCATTCCCGGCGCGGACCACTTCTTCCATTTGCGCCTGAACCTCATCAAGAACATCGTCAAGGGTTCATGGCGGTATTAGCGGCACACAATCTGCGCAAGCTCTACGATGGCGAGGAAGTAGTCGCCGGCGTGAGCTTCGGCATCGCGCCGGGCGAGTGCTTCGGGCTGCTCGGCCCCAACGGCGCGGGCAAGACCACCACCCTGAGGCTATGTCTCGGGCTGATCGATCCCGACAGCGGCTCGGTCGAGCTGATGCAGCGACCCGTGCCCGGTGAAGCCCGGCCCGCCCGCGCGCGGGTTGGAGTGGTGCCGCAGATGGACAACCTCGATCCCGATTTCACCGTCCGCGAGAACCTGCTCGTCTACGGCCGATACTTCGGCCTCGCCGAGCGCGCCATCCGGCAGCGCATCCCCCAGCTGCTCGAGTTCGCGGGCCTAAGCGCGCGCGCCGCGTCGCGAATCCAGACGCTCTCAGGCGGAATGAAACGTCGCCTCACGCTGGCGCGCGCCCTCATCAACGATCCCGATTTGATCTTCATGGACGAACCTACCACGGGGCTCGATCCGCAGGCGCGCCACCTCATCTGGGAGCGCTTGAAACAGCTCCTCGCTGGAGGGAAAACCATCGTGCTCACCACGCATTTCATGGAGGAGGCCGAACGGCTGTGCGCGCGGCTCGCCATCATGGACCGCGGGCGCTTCATCACCGAGGGAAGCCCGCGCGAGCTCATCCTCCGCCACATCGAGCCGCACGTGATCGAGGTGCACGGCGACGGCGTCACGGAATGGGCCGACCGGGAAGCCGCAGGGCTCGCGACACGCCTGGAAAAGAGCGGCGATACTGTGTTTTGCTACGCGGCTGATCCAGCCCCACTGCTCGCGAGTCTTTCGATCCGGCAGGAGCTTCGCTACCTGCATCGGCCGGCCAACCTCGAAGACGTTTTCCTGAAGCTCACCGGCAGGGAGCTGCGAGACTAGTGCGACTCTTTGCACCGCCCTCGACAAGCCTGCGCTTCGTTCCCGTGTGGCGCAGGAACCTGCTCGTGTGGCGCAAGCTCGCAATTCCCTCCATCCTCGGCAATCTCGCCGATCCCCTGATCTACGTGCTCGGCCTCGGCTACGGCCTGGGCTCGATGCTGCCCGAGATCGGCGGCGTGCCTTACATCGCATTCCTCGCCGCGGGAATGGTGTGCTCCAGCACGATGAACAGCGCCACGTTCGAATCCATGTACTCGGCCTTCTCCCGCATGCACGTACAGCGTACCTGGGACGCCATCATGAACGCCCCGGTGGACCTCGACGACGTCGTGCTCGCCGAGCTCACTTGGGCTGCAAGCAAGAGCGTGCTCTCGGGCGTGGCGATTCTCGGCGTGGTGTGGCTGCTCGGCCTGTCGCATTCGGCGCTGTCCCTGTGGGTGATCGCCCTCCTGCCCCTCATCGGCCTGACTTTCGGCGCGCTCGCTCTCGCGGTCACGGCAATGGCGCGGAGCTACGACTTTTTCATGTACTACTTCACGCTGCTGATCACGCCGATGAATCTCGTGTGCGGGGTGTTCTTTCCGGTGGAGCAGTTGCCTGCCGCTTTTCAGGCGATCGCCGCGTTTCTTCCGCTCACGCACGCAGTGGCGATCGCGCGGCCGCTTCTGCTCGGTCAAATTCCGTCGGACGCGGTCTTGCACGTGCTGGTGCTGCTTGCTTATGCCGCGGCCGGGTTCTATGCTGCGACGGTCCTTTTCCGCAGGCGGTTGCTGAAATAGCGATGCTCTGGATCAAGGCGCTGCACATCATTTTCATGGTGACCTGGTTCGCGGGGCTGTTCTACCTGCCGCGCCTGTTCGTCTATCACGCAATGGCCGAGGATGCGGCAGGCAAGGAACGCTTCAAGCTGATGGAGCGCAAGCTCTACTGGGGCATCATGGCGCCGGGTGCGGTGCTGACCATTCTCTTCGGAATGCTGCTGCTCAACTACGTCGCGATGGGCGCCTGGCTCTATGCCAAGCTCGGGGTCGTCCTCCTGATGATCGCGTATCACCTGTACTGCGGCAAGCTGCTTGCCGATTTCGCGCGCGATCGCAATACCAAGTCCCACCTCTGGTACCGTTGGTTCAACGAGGTTCCGGTAGGGTTTCTGGCCGCCGCGGTCGTTCTGGCGGTGGTGAAGCCGTTCTAGCGGCAGATCGGGTCGGACGGCCGCACGGCACGGCGGCACGCCCCGGATTTCCCCTTTTTCGACAATCTGCTAATCTTGGCATGCTCGTTGCATTCGATTTCCACGATATGAACGCAAAAAACATCACCCTGAGGCCCGGGAGGCCCACGGATTCCGCGAAGATCGCCGCGATGTCACGCGACCTCATCGAGACGGGCCTCGGCTGGTCCTGGGGACCGGACCGCGTTGCGCGCTCGATCGCAAACAAGGACACGTTCACGCTGCTCGCTTGCGACCGCGACCGCGTCGTCGCTTTTGCCATCATGTATTTCGGCGACGAGCACGCCCATCTCAACTTGCTCGCGGTACGATCTTCCCACCAGAGGCTGGGCATTGGACGACGCATGGTGGAATGGCTGATCGAGTCGGCCTTCGCCGCCGGGATCGCCACGATTCACCTCGAGCTGCGTGCGGCCAACTACACCGCGCGCAGCTTCTACAAATCGCTCGGATTCACCGAGTCGGCTTACATCCCGGGTTACTACCGCGGCCGCGAAATGGCGCTGCGCATGCTGCGGGTGCTGCGCAAGCCGGGCATCGCGCTGCCCGTCTGGGCGGCGCCGAAGCTGCCGAAGATCTGACGCCCTCGCGGCAGGATACGCGGCGCGACAGGATCGCCCGACATGCGCGGCGCGATGCTCACTCTCACCGCAGGTCTCATGGCGAATGCCGCTCTCGCGGTCTCCGGACTCGAGCCCGGCGTATCGCGCGAGCTCGCGCAGTGGCGTGCAAAATCCTACCGCGACGTTCGATATGCGCTGGTGATCAGCGTCACCGCCGGTGCGACGAAGCTCGCCGGGACGGCGACGGTCGGGGTCACGCTTCCAGCCACTGTTCCCGACCTGGTGCTCGACTGGCGCCCCTCGCCCGGCGCAGCGCGCGCGGTACAGCTGCGCGTCAACGGCAAACCCGCGAAGGCGAAGCTCGAGCGTGAACACCTGATCGTTCCTGCGCGGCTGCTCCGGGCGGGAAGGAACCGCATAACGCTCTCCTTCGAATCGCCGATCGCCTTGTCCGGCAGCGCGGTGACGCGCTACGTGGATCGCGAGGACGGCTCCGAGTACGTCTATACTCTTTTCGTTCCTTCGGATGCGAGCAGCGCCTTCCCTTGCTTCGACCAGCCCGACCTTAAAGCGCGTTTCAGCCTCGAGCTGGTCCTGCCGCGCGCATGGACCGCCGTCGGAAACTCTCCGATCACCGCAACGGAGGACGTGTCGAGCAGCCTGCGCCGGTTCCGGTTCGCCGCGACCCCGCCGATCAGCACGTATCTCTTCGCCTTTGCCGCCGGGCCGTTCGCCGAAGTTCAGGTTCCCGCCTCGCTTCAATCCCCTCCCGCAGGGCGCAAGACTGCGCGAGCGCAGCAGGCCGCCAAAGGGCGTCCGGGTTCTCCCGCCAAGGAAAAGGCGCTCGAAACCACGCTGTTCGTTCGCAAGTCGCAGCTCGCGCGCGCCCGTGCGGAGGCCCCCGAGGTGTTGCGGCTCAATCGCGAGTCGCTGCGCTGGTTCGAGCGTTATTTCGATTCGCGCTTTCCATTTCCCAAGTACGACCTGGTGCTCGTCCCGGAGTTCGCCTATGGAGGCATGGAGCACGCCGGGGCGACGTTTCTACGCGAGGATGCGGTGCTGTTTCCGTCCACGCCCAACGAAACGGACATCCTCACTCGCGCGCAGCTCCTGTTCCACGAGACTTCGCACCAGTGGTTCGGCGATTCCGTGACCATGCGCTGGTTCGACGACCTGTGGCTTAAGGAGGGCTTCGCCAATTTCATGGCGGCCAAAGCGGCGGAAGCGCTGCTCCCGGCGCATTCGGTATGGAACGCCTTCCACGCGCTCAAGACCGGCGCGTACCGCACCGACGTCACGCAGGGGACGACCCCGATCTACCGGCCCCTTGCCAATCTTTCAGCGGCGAAATCCGCCTATGGCAACATCGTCTACGGGAAGGCGCCGGCGGTGTTGCGCCAAGCGGAGTTCTACGTCGGCGCGCGCGTGTTCCGCCGAGCGGTGCGACAGTTCTTGAAGGCACACGCCTACGCGGCCGCCGATTGGAACGACCTCGTCACCGCGCTCGAGCGCGCCTCCGGTCGCGAGCTGAAGCACTGGGCGGAAGCCTGGGTCAAGCGGCGCGGAATGCCGGAGGTGCGCCTCGCCTGGGACACCGATCGCGACGGCCGGCCGAAGAACACCGTCCTGGAGCAGCACAACGTGCTCAATGAAGGCGGAACTTGGCCGATGAAGCTGAGGGTGTTCGCCTTGTCCGAGAGCGGCCTTCCCCGTTCGGCCGATGCTTTGTTGCGGAACGAGAGTACGAGCGTTCGCGCAATCGACGGCATGCCGGAGATCGATTTCGCGTTCGCGAATTTCGGAGACTACGGCTACGGGCGCTTCCTGCTCGACCCGATGAGCCGCGAGGCGGTGCTCGCACGCCCGGAAATCGTGCAGGGCGATCTGTTGCGCACGCTCGTCTTCGGTTCACTCTGGGAATCGGTGCGGGACGCCGAGCTTGCGCCCGTGGCCTATCTCGATCTCGTCCTTCGTGTCGCCCCGGTCGAGCGGGACCCGGTGACGCTAGCCGGCTTGCTCCAACGCGCGCAGGTCGCCTTTCTCCACTACGCATCGGATTCGCAGCGGGACGCTCTGGCGGAGCGCTTCGAGCGACTTCTAGCAGAGGGGATGCTGCACGCCGATACGCCGGGGCGTCGCATCAGTTTCCTCAGGACGTTCACGGCGAGCGCCTGGTCGGAGAGCGGCCGCTCCCGGCTCAAATCGCTCCTCGCAAACACGCTGGAGATCCCCGGGGTGAAGCTCAGCTCGCGCGACCGCTTCCGCGCAATCGCCCGGCTGCTCGCGCTCGACGACCCGGAGGCCAAGGACCTGCTCTCCGCGCAGATTGCCGCGGATTCAGGAGACGACGGGCGCCGCTATGCCTTCGCCGCCGCCGCGGCCGAGCGCAGCGCCGAGGCGAAACGCGTCTACTTCGAGCGATTCTTCAACGAGCAGGGCCTGCCCGAAAGCTGGATCGATGCGGCGCTCGGCCCGTTCAACGCGGTCGAACACGCCGAGCTGACCCAGCCCTACCTCGATCTCGCGCTCGCCGCCCTGCCCGAATTCAAGCGCACGCGCAAGATCTTCTTCGTCAACAACTGGCTCGCTGCATTCATCGGGGGACAGGTGGACGCCGCCGCCCTCGAACAAGTGGAAAGCTTCGTAGGCCAGCCTGAGCTCGAACCCGACCTGAAGCTCCAGCTGCTCGAAGCGATGGACGGCCTCGCGCGCACCGTCAAGATCCGAGCGAGGTTCGCCAGGCTCCTGCCCTGACGTAGCCGGCGGTCTCGAAAGCCGCGCCCGCTGCGCCGCGTCAATCCAGCGCGCCGGCGGCGTAGGCGCGTTCGATTTCCGAGCCGAATTTCCCCTGCACTCGTTCGCGCTTGACCTTGAGGGTCGGCGTGAGCAGCCCGTTCTCCACCGTCCAGGGCTCGCGGGTCGCCACGACGCGCCGCACGCGGATGTACCGCGGGAATTCCTTCAAGCGATCGTTGGCGCGCCGGATGAGATCCTTTTCGTCGGTCTCCCGAGTCACCGCCACGAGCGTCAGGAACGGGCGGCCTTCGCCGATCAGGATGCCCTGTTCGAATACCCCGTCCCCGAGGATGGCGAGCTCCACGTCCTGCGGCGGAAGCTTTTCGCCGTTCGAAAGGACGAGCACGTCCTTCAGGCGTCCACGTATGAAAATCCTGCCGTCCCGGATTTCCGCAAGATCGCCCGTATGGAGCCAACCCTCGCGATCGAGCGATTTCGCGCTCGCCTCCGGGTTGTTCCAATAGCCCTTCATGATGCTCGGGCCCCTTGCAAGCAGCTCGCCGTCCGCCGCGACTCGCACCTCGACGTTGTCCAGGGGCATGCCGACCGATTCCGGAACGTTGCCCTCCGGTCGATTCACCGAGATCACCGGAGAGGCCTCGGTCATTCCGTATCCCTGGAGAACCGGCAGCCCGAGCCCCAGGAACAGCCACGCAATCGCGGGATCGAGCGGGGCGCCGCCCAGGACCGCGAACCGCATCCTGCCGCCCAGCTTCGCGAGCACCGGTCCGGCGACGCGATCGCGCAGCAGAGCCAGGACGATCCGATCCGCTAGGCCCGCTTCGCGGCGCTGGGCTCGCCCTCCCGCCGCCACCGCCAGATCGAAAAGACGCTTCTTGGCCGGAGATTTGGCGAGAGCCTCGTTGACGCGCGCGGCGAATTTCTCGAAGACGCGCGGCACCGCGAACATCAAGGTCGGACGCTCGCTCGCGAGGTCCTCTGCGAGCTGCGAAACCGAGCGGGCGTAAGCGACCTTCGCGCCGATCGCGAGCGGCAGGTAATAGCCGCCGGTGCGCTCGAACATGTGCGAAAGCGGAAGCAGGGAAAGAAATACATCGTCGCTCCGCGCGAGGCGCAGGCGCTCGCAGGCGGAGACGTTCGCGAGGATGTTGCCGTGCGTGAGCATCACCCCCTTCGGCCTGCCTGCGGTTCCCGAGGTGTAGCAAATCGTGGCAAGGACGTCGTCTTCGAGCGGCGCGGCTTCGAACGCGGGCCCCTGCCTCGGGAGCACCGCCTCGACCGCCTCGTGGCTGGCGCCCGGATCGGCGGCGAGGCACAGCACGCGCGGCAGCGACGCAGCCACGGCCTGCAGCGCGTAGGCCATGCGGCTGCTCTCCGCCACGAGCAGGCGCGCGCCGCTGTTCTCCAGGCACCAGGCGACGTTTTCCGGATTGTCGTCGGCGTAGAGCGGCACGACGACGAGACCGAGCCCGAGCGCACCCAGGTCCGCCGCGACCCAGTGGATGCCGTTTTTCAGGCACAACGCGACGCGATCGCCCCGCGCGAGGCCTTCGGCGCGCAGAAACGCCTGCCAGCGCGCCGCATACGCGGCGATTTCGCGCACGGAGACATCTCGCCAGCCGCCTTCGGCGAACTGGCGGTAGAGAATTCGCTCGGGCGAGGCGAGTTGTGCGTCGAGAAGACCTGCGATGTTGGCCATGGCGAGGCTGTGCTAGGCTCCGGTCCCGTCGTTGAATCCCGTCCAGCCCATCATGCTGAATCCGCCGTGAGCCTGCAAGCCTTCTTCGCCTCCTGTCCGAGAGGCCTCGAATCGCTCCTCGCCGAAGAGCTCGGCCGGTTCGGCGCCAAGAAAACCGAACTCGTTCCGGGCGGCGTCGCATTCGAAGGCGAGATCCTCGCCTGCTACCGTGCGAACCTCGAGTCGCGGCTCGCCACGCGCGTCCTGATGCGGCTTGTCCGCTCGCCGTACCGCGGAGAAGAGGACCTATACGAGGCGGCTCTCGCGGTGAAGTGGCCCGAATGGTTCAGCGAGACGCAAAGCATTCGCGTCGACGTAAACGCGATACGCTCTCCGCTGAAGAGCCTCGAATTCGCGACCTTGCGAATCAAGGACGCGGTGTGCGACCGGTTTCGCGCCGACCGCGGGCGGCGGCCCGACGTGGACACGCGCTCCCCCGAGGTGCGCATCCAGGCTTTCCTCGACAAGGCGGAGGTCACTCTTTACCTGGACACCTCCGGCGACCCTCTCAACAAGCGAGGCTACCGCAGGGACGCCGGCGAGTCCCCACTGAAAGAAAACCTTGCCGCCGGCATCGTCCGGCTCACGGGATGGAGCTCGGGCGAGCCCCTCCTCGACCCCATGTGCGGCAGCGGGACGCTCGTCGTCGAGGCGGCGATGATGGCGCTCGCGATCCCGCCGGGGCACGCGCGCGCCTTCGGTTTCGAGCGCCTCGCCGGATTCGATCTCCGGCGGTGGAACGAGGTGCGCGATGCGGCGCTCGCCAGGCGCAAGCCGAAGCGGCGGCTCCCGATCTTCGCCCGAGACCGCTACGGCGAGGAGCTGAAAAAAGCCCGCCTCAACCTCGAGGCTGCGGGCCTTGCCGACTGCGTCGATCTCAAGCAGGCCGACGTTCTCGATACCAGCGCCCCTGCGCGCGCGGGAGTGCTCCTTGCCAATCCGCCCTACGGCACCCGGACCGGCGAGGCGGCCGCGCTCGCGGAGTTCTATCCGAAGCTGGGCGATACGCTGAAGAAATACTACGCGGGCTGGCGCTGCTACCTCTTCTCGGGGGATGTGCGACTTCCGAAGCTGATCAGACTGAGCGCGTCCAAGCGCACACCGCTTTACAACGGCCCCCTGGAGTGCCGGCTCTACGAATATCGGGTCGTCGCCGGGTCCAACCGCAAGAAGTCCGCTCCACCGCGGAGCGGACCCGGTATCTAGCGCCTTACCCCATCTCCTAGCGCATCTGGCCGCGCGCGCTCGACACCGCCAGGAAGATTTCGCGCAGAAACACCATCAGCGCGAGGATGAAGGCGAGCATCGCTGCGATGAAGAGCAGCCCGATGAACTTCGACAGATCGATGTCGATGAATGCGTCGACGAAGGCAACGGCGATGAGTAGTCCGACGAAAAGCGCGCAAATCACCGAGAGCACGATCGAGCCGTAGACGAGGCGCACGCGCCGGCTGAGTAGATCGAGCTCCTGGCGCGCCGCTTTCTGTCCCTCGGGCTGGAGCTGGCGCAGCCGGTCCTCGAGCGCGCGGCTGCGGTCCACGGCGCGGCCCAGACGATTGGAGAGCACCCCGATGATCGTCCCCACCGCGGTGAGCAGGAACACGGGTGCGACGGCGAGCTGGATGAGTCTTGTGACGTCGATGACGTTGTCGGGGTTCATACGGGGCCTTTCCTGCCCGCCGCCGTGCCTTAAACCATTCCTTACACCATTGCCTTGCGCAGCTGGTGCTTGAAATGGTGGATGTGGTTGAGCGCGACCTTCAGCTTGCCGCGATCCTTTGCAGCGAGCGCTTCGTCGCGCTTTTTCTGCCACTCCCCGATCTTGGTCTTGATCGCGGTCTTGTCGACGCCCTTGACTTCGTGGTGCACGTGCATGTCGATGTTGAGAGCCTTGCACAGCGCAGCGAGCAGATGGTCCTTGTTCAGCTGCGTGTAGCCTTTCACCGCCTCGTGCTCGATTCCGGCCGCGATTTGGCGCAGCTCGGTGAGAGGCTTGCCCTTCAGCTCAGGGAAAGTGTAGGCCATGCATCCTCCTGGGTGATCGTCTCAGATGATACTGTAGAGCGTCCCCGGCAGCTACCGCAGCCGCCTGTTGGCGTCCGCTACGCGTCTTCCGACGATGACGAGATCGCGTTCGACTCCGTCCAAGGCGGCAACCCTCGGCAGCTCCCCCCACCGCAGGAATCCGAATCGCTCGAACAAGGCAAGGCTCGGTTCGTTGTGGCCGAATATGAACCCCAACAGCGTGTCGACCTCGAACGTCGGCGCGTGAGCCAGCGCTTGGGTCAGCAGATAGGAGCCGAACCCCCGCTTTCGAAACGCCTCGTGAACGTAGACGCTCAGTTCCGCGGTTCTGGCGTATGCCGGGCGCCCGTAAAACGTCGAAAAGCTGAGCCAGGCCACGACTCGACCTGCGTCCTCGACGACCCAAAGGGGCCGGCGATTCGGCGTGTGTTCCTCGAACCAGTGCACGCGGCTTTCGACCGAAACGGGCTCGGTATCGGCCGTCACGATGCGCGACGGAATCGTCGAATTGTAGATCTCCACGATCTGCGGCAGGTCGCTTCGAGTTGCCGTCCTGTGGATCGAGGGCTCAGGCATCGACCCCTCTCAAGTACCTGAGTTGGACGATGCCGCTCGGATACGCGTTCGTCTCGACAAGCTTCAACACCTCCCGGGTCCCCCCGGAGGCGAACAAAGGGATTCCTGCGCCCAGAATCACCGGGACCACGGAGACGATGTACTCGGAAATGAGGCCTTCCCGCTGAAATGAACCCGCGAGCTCGCCGCCCCCCACGAGCCACGCACGTTGCAGCTTGCGCGATTGCAACTCGCTCATCATTTGGCGGGGGTCTTGATTCGTCATGCTCACGTGGGGCTCGGTGATTTTCATGCTTCCATGCGAGAACACCCAGCATGGCTTTCCCGGATACGGCCATTCGCGAAATTTAAGGCTCTGCTCATAGGTTCGTCGGCCCAGCAGGACCGCATCGATCGACGCATAGAAGGCTGCGTAGCCGTAATCCTCGCCCTTGCCTTCGAACGGGGAGAGCCATTCAATCCCGCCATCGGGAGTGGCGATGTATCCATCGAGGCTCGCTGCAACGTAATAAACGAGCTCCGGCACCGCGGCTCCTGCTTGATGCCTAACGTCTTGGTGAACTGCCGGCCGACGATTTGCGCTTGCGAGACGAGGTGCCGGCGGCGGGTCGGTTCGATTTTAGGCCAGGCAGAGCGGCCCATGGACCTAGGACGCCTAGAGCTTCCTCTTCGCTCATGAGCTTTGCGCGTTCTCTCACTTCAACCGGAACCCATTTTGGAAACGGGATCTCGCTGTTCACGTGGCGTCCTAAGGCGGTGTGCTTTTCGCGCACCTGCGCGACATGATTCTTGGGGAATCGCCCGGCGACGCGGACGAGGGCGGGCCAAAGTCGGCGATGAACCAAAGTTACTTTCCCTTCGAGCAGGCGGCATACGAGAACATCGCCTGATTCGACTACTGCCTGAAGGACCGCGAAGATTTCATGGGCCTTCGGATGACTCCACCAGCTACCTGCAATCGGCTCGCTCACCACCGCCTCGGTCAGCCGGGGAACCGGACCTTTGCCCGATGCGAGCACGACCCCGTGCTTTTGCACGAAGGACTTTGCCTGATCGATAGTCATCACGCTCGTTGGCGTTGAGCGGGAGTCACAGGCAATTTCCCAGAGCACACCCGACGAACAGCTCACCCGCGGCAAACGCCAGCATCGAGTAGGGTAACGACAGAACTGCCACCGCGGCTTTTAGCCACGGGCGAATGGAAGTAAGCGAAAGCAGCGCGAGTGCCAAGATCCACGGAACGAACTCGGCGACATCGAACGCTGCCCACGAGAACACCTCGTTGGGATGATCCGGCCATGCGAGCCAGTACAACACGGCAACCGAGATCGCGCAGGCGATGGGCAGCATCAGAAACAGGGCAAGAATCGCGAGCGATGCACGTCCTATGCGCTGCACGTGACATCCTTGTTCGGCAACCGCTTGAGCATGAAGGCCGAACTCGAAGAGCACAAGGTCGAGAACTCTTGCGTCCGCTGGATCGCCACCGGCGCGGCTTCGCGCAGCACGCGTGCATAACCCAACCGCTCGAAAAAGCGCTCTGCGGTGGTGGTAAGGAGGTAGATCTCTCTTGCCCCTTGCGACTGGGCGAAGAGTTCAGCCTGTGCCACCAGCGCAGTACCGCAGCCTCGACCACGACACTTCGAGCTGACCGCCAACGACCGAAGTAACGCCACGGATTCGTGCAGCTCGAGTCCCACGATTCCGTCTGGAGCGGCCATCGAGCCACACCCGAAGAAGTGCTCCAAGTGTGCGGCGGTCAGGTCGGAGCAAGGCAATCCCGCTTCCCCCAGAATGCGCCTCACGGCCGACGCCGGTGGATGGGGAAACACGTTCATGATGGCCGGCTGACGTCCTGAATCAGCGGTGCGCGCTTGCGCGCGTCCGCTCTGGATTGACGAGTTAGGCTTCGGAAAGGCCGAAATTATTCGTGATAGACCAGGCCCGCCGCAACACCCGCGGCGATGAATTCCACCAGAATTCCCAGGAACCAATAGAACGCGAGCGCGAGCGGAATCGGCAGAATCACGTACCAGCCGAAGCTGTTCATCACAGACAGCATGATTCCGACATACAGGCCGTAGCGAAACCCCTGCCCCAAGCCAGGCTTGCCTTTCTCGTAGCCCTTCACGTAGATCAGCGCGAAGAAGGGCGCGAATACCAGCATCCCCACCCAGAAGATCCACATCATTTTCTGCATCTCGGCTTCCGACCGCCACACCGAAGCCGTCTGCCGGTACAGGTCCGACAGGAGTACGCCGTGGATGAGAAATTCCAGCGCCGCCACTACGACAAGTACCGCAACGCTCGCCAGCAACCACCGTTTCGTATTCATGGATTCCTCCGCATATTCGGCGTCCGCGTCAGACGATGTTGAGATGCTCGATTCCCTGCGTGATGTCCCGGTTCTTCGCTTCCTTCGAGTGCAGCTTGATCTGCAGGCGCAGGTCGTTGACGCTGTCGGCGTTCCGGAGCGCGTCCTCGTAGCTGATCTTGCCCGCCTCGAACAGATCGAACAGCGACTGATCGAAGGTCTGCATGCCGAGCTCGCGCGACTTCTTCATGATCTCCTTGATCTCGTGCACCTGGCCCTTGAAGATCAGGTCGGAAATGAGCGGGGAGTTGAGCATGATCTCGACCGCGGCGCAGCGGCCCTTGCCTTCCTTCAAGGGGATGAGGCGCTGCGAAACGAACCCCCGCAGATTCAGCGACAGGTCCATCAGCAGCTGCTGGCGCCGCTCCTCGGGGAAGAAGTTGATGACGCGGTCCAGGGCCTGATTGGCGCTGTTCGCGTGCAGCGTCGCAAGGCACAGGTGGCCGGTCTCGGCGAAGGCGACCGCGTGATCCATTGTCTCGCGGTCGCGGACCTCACCGATCAGGATGACGTCGGGCGCCTGGCGCAGGGTGTTCTTGAGCGCGGCTTGCCAGTCCACGGTGTCCACGCCGACTTCGCGCTGGGTGATGAGGCAGCCCTTGTGCGGATGGGTGAACTCGATCGGGTCCTCGATGGTGATGATGTGGCCGTGGGAGTTCTCGTTGCGGTAGCCGACCATCGCGGCGAGCGTGGTGGATTTGCCCGAACCCGTGGCCCCCACCATGATCACGAGGCCGCGCTTGGTCATGACCACGTCCTTCAACACGGTCGGGAGGCCGAGGTCCTCGATCCTGGGTATGGCGGTGGTGATCACCCGCAGCACGATACCGACGTTCGCCTGCTGGACGAAGGCGTTGACGCGGAACCGCCCGATGCCTGCGGGATTGATCGCGAAGTTGCATTCCTTGCTCGATTCGAACTCCGCGGCCTGCCTGTCGTTCATGATCGCGCGGGCGAGGTCCACGGTGTGCGCGGGGGTGAGCGGCTGGTTCGAGACGGGCGTCATCTTGCCGTCGATCTTGATGGCCGGTGGAAAGCCCACGGTGACGAAGAGGTCCGAGGCTTTCCTCGTCACCATCAGCCGAAGCAGGTCGTACATGAATTTCATTGCCTGTTCGCGTTCCATATTCGCCTTTCTGAAATCTAAGCCCCGATATCAGTCGGGGAAATTGTGTCTCCGGCCGGGCGAGCGTTGCTCGCCCTTAACGTTCGGCTACGCCGAAGTTAGCCTCCGACGCAACATTCCGGGCTGACATTCAGTCAGCCCGGAAAGTTGTCCTTGTTCGCGGCCTTGCCGCGCGCCTCGCCAGCGGAAATGACGTTGCGCCGCACCAGTTCCTGCAGGTTTTGGTCGAGAGTCTGCATGCCGAATTGCTGCCCGGTCTGGATGGCGGAGTACATCTGCGCGACCTTGTTCTCGCGGATGAGGTTGCGGATCGCGGGCGTGCCGATCATGATTTCGTGCGCCGCGACCCGACCTCCGCCGTCCTTGGTCTTGCACAGCGTCTGGGCGATGATCGCGCGAATCGACTCGGAGATCATCGCGCGAATCATCTCCTTTTCGGCCGCCGGAAACACGTCCACGATGCGGTCGATGGTCTTGGCCGCGGAGCTCGTGTGCAGCGTGCCGAACACGAGGTGCCCGGTCTCGGCGGCGGTGAGCGCCAGGCGGATGGTCTCGAGGTCACGCATTTCGCCGACCAGGACGACGTCCGGGTCCTCGCGCAGCGCCGAGCGCAGCGCCTCGGAGAAGCCGAGCGTGTCGCGGTGCACCTCGCGCTGGTTGACCAGGCAGCTCTTGTTCTCGTGCACGAACTCGATC
>CAYQVE010000005.1:0-31435 GCA_964420785.1 uncultured Enterobacteriaceae bacterium
GATTTTGGCCGGATCCACGACCAGCTCCCGGATCAGTTTTCGTTCCAGGAACAGTTTCAGCGTGTTGTAGACGGTCGCCTTCGATGTTTCGGCGTAGCGGGAGTTGACCCACTTCAGGATCTGATCCGCAGAGAGGTGCTCGCGCCGCGTGAACAGCACGTGGGCGATCTCCATGCGCTGGTGGGTCGGCGTGATGCCATGCCGACGCAGCAGCTGGGCGACATTTTCGCGATTTCGGTTCTGCGCTTTTCTCACGAAACCATTCTAGACGAGCATTTGGACCTTGTCTAATTCGGATGCGATCCATGAATTACCCTCCGCGAACCACGCCCCGAGAACGTGAATTAGTTCCGCTAGAATTCGGGCGCAAGTGCCGTACGTACGCGGATTTCGGCCACTCGTCGGGAAGGTTTGCGGCGGACTCCCCGAGTTCTCTATCATTGAGCCGCAGAAGAAGGGAGCCCCCATGCAGCGCGCTACCGGTTTCACCTTGATTGAATTGATGGTCACGGTCGCGATCATCGCGATCCTGGCGGCGATCGCCATCCCCAACTACACGGACTACGTAAGGCGCGGCAAGCTTCAGGAAGCGACCTCCAATCTGCTCGCCATGAGGACGAAGATGGAGCAGTACTTTCAGGATAACCGCTCGTACACCACCCCCGGCGCTCCGGTGCTGGCTCCGTGCACCGCAGGCTCAAGCGTGCCGATCCCGGCGCTTAAGTATTTCAACATCACGTGCCCGGTGCTCACGGCCACCACGTACACGATCCAGGCCGATGGCGCCGACCCCACCTTGGTGGGCATCACCTACACGATCAACGAAGGCAACGTTCGCGCCACTGCGGTGACTCCGGGCTCGCCGATGGATCAAGCCGGATACACCCTGAATGGGAACTGCTGGACCATCAAAAAGGGCGGCCAGTGCTGAGCATGCATACCTCGCAGCGCGGCTTCACCATCATAGAGGTCATGATCTCGCTGGTGGTCCTCGGTGTGCTGCTCGCGCTGGGCGCTCCGGGGTTCATCGAATGGCTGCAGAACCAGCAGATCCGCGCCGCCGCCGAGGCAACGCTCAACGGCCTGCAGGTGGCGCGCGGCGAGGCGGTGCGCCGCAACACCCCGGTGCGCTTCCAGCTCGTTTCCGACTTGTCCTCGACTTGCGTCTTGGCGAGTGACTCCGTCACTACGCCTGTCTCGGTCAGCTGGGTGGTGAGCCTCGCCGATCCCACCGGCGTGTGCGATGCGGCACCCGGTGCTGCACCCGCCCAGATCGTCCAGAAGCGCACCAGCGCCGAGGGCTCTCCCAACGCCGTGGCGACGTCCGTCTTCGTGCCGTCCCCGCCCGCCGCGCCCGCGCCGCAGGCCGCCAGCACAGTGACTTTCGCTGCGCTGGGTAACGTCATCGCCAACGCCGACGCAACGCCGAGCATCGTCAAGATCGACGTGACCAATCCCAATGTCTCTCCCGGCGCGATGCGTGCGCTGCGCCTCATCGTCAATTCCGGGGGAAGCATCCGCATGTGCGATCCCTCCCTGGCGGCCCCCGATGCACGCGGCTGCCCGGCGTTTCCATGAAAGGAGGAACGATGCTGCGTTCAGGCACGCGATTTCCGGCGCCGGGCAGCGAGCGCGGCGTGATGCTGATCGAGGCCCTGGTGGCAATCCTCATTTTCTCGATCGGAATCCTCGCCGTAGTGGGAATGCAGGCCGTCGCGATCAAGGATGTGACCAGCGCCAAGTATCGCAGCGAGGCGGCGTTTCTCGCGCAGGAGCTGCTCGCGCAAATGTGGACCGACAACGGGAATATCGGCACCTACGCATACGTCGGAGCGGGAGCGCCTCCCGCAAAGATCCAGGCTTGGGTCACCAAGGTTCAATCCAGACTGCCGGACGGGGCCAACCAGCTTCAGAGCGTCACGCTGACCAATCCCGTCCCGGCGGCGCCCGCGGTGCCGACGGGGGCGACCGTGCAGATAATCGTCAGATGGCGCCTGCCCGAAGAGGTCACGCAGAACCTTCCGGCGCACAGCCATACCGTGATCGCCTACGTCTATCCGAGCTCGACCTGAGCCATGCGTACCTTCCGGCATCGTGTTTCCGGGCGCGGCTTCAGCATGGTGGAGCTGCTGGTGGCCATGCTGATCGGGCTCATCGGCATGATCATCATCTTCCAGGTGTTCGAAGTGTCCGAAGGCATCAAGCGCTCGACGACGAGCGGCGGTGATGCCCAGCAGAACGGCGTGATCGCGCTCTATAGCATCGAGCGCGATTTCAAGAATGCGGGAATGGGATTCAACGAGACCGGCTTCGCCGGCTGCAATATCATCGGATACGACAACCAGCGCGCGACTCCGAATTTCCCGCCGGCCGGAGTCACCATGAAGCTCGCTCCGGTGTTCATCACCTCCGGGGCCGCAACCACGGCACCGGACCAGATCAGCGTGCTCTACGGCTCGCAACCCCAGGCCGCGACCGTTACCCTTGCCGCGGACATGGCCGCCCCCACCGATGACGTGTTCGTCTCCAACCCGTTCGGGTACAACCCCGGCGACGTGCTCCTCCTGAACGAACCCAACTCGGGGAAGAGCTGCTCGATCATGGAGTTCAACCGCATAGGCGTGAGCTCGAATCAGCTCAAACACGACAACACCCAGTATTTGAGCGGAGGGGTCTCACGCACTCCCCGTTTCAACGTGCCCGGGGGGCTGGGCGTTTTCTACGATGGATTCAACACGCCCAACGTTACGCGCGTATTCAACCTGGGCAACCTCTACCACCTCCTTCCGGGCGGAACCGTGCCCGTCAATTTGCCGGTCTACAACTTCTACGCGGTCGCAAACGGCAGCTTGACGGTGACGTCCCAATTCCAGATCGCCAACGGCCAGCCGGTCGTCACGTCGATTGCCGACAACATCGTGCACATGCGCGCCCTGTACGGGCTGGATGACGGAATCAACGACGGCGTGACCGTGACGTACAACGTCGGCGCCGCTGTAAAGGGAGACGGGATCGTAGACCGCTACGTGGATGCGGCGGCCTTCAACGCATTGGTCCCGGTGCCCTGGGCCAACCTGATCGCCGTGCG
The DNA here is from genome assembly GCA_964420785.1 of uncultured Enterobacteriaceae bacterium. Lineage (GTDB taxonomy): Bacteria > Pseudomonadota > Gammaproteobacteria > Burkholderiales > SG8-39 > VBDM01. Next base: position 3,089 of record CAYQVE010000005.1, read on the forward strand.
CATCGCCGTGGTCTCGCGCAGCGCGCTGCCCGAGAAGCCCTCCTCGGGGAAGCTCAGCGATCCGTGCGACGCGACCCTCTCGGAGCCTCAGTGGACGGGGACCCCGTGGGCGGCCGCCCTCAATTACAAGACGCGACTCGACGTCCGTGCGAGCGTCGCTGCTCCGGATAGCTGGACCTGCTACCGGTACCGCGTGTTCGAGACCACGATTCCCTTGCGCAACTGGATATGGAAGTCGAGCTGACATGAAAACTTCCCGTTCGTTCTCCCGGCGCGCGCGCTCGCCGCAGCTGCGCACCCGTCAACGCGGCACGATCCTGATCATCGCGCTCATCGTGCTGGTCGCCATGACCCTCGCCGGAATCGCGACGATGCGCTCGGTGGATACCGCGACCATCACGGCCGGCAACATCGGGCTGCGGCAGGCTTCGGTCAATGCGGCCGACCAGGGAATCCAGGCCGGCGTCAACTGGCTCACCGCGAATCTCGGCCCGACTCTGGTCAACGACAACCACGCTGCCGGACCCGCGTCGATTGGTTACTTTTCCAGCGTCGCCGCGAGCGACGCGGATTGGTACGATCCGCTCACCTGGAACGAGGCCGGGCAGCTGAACAACGGCAACCCCGACGCCGGCGGCAACGTGGTGTTCTTCCTCATTCACCGCATGTGCGCCATACCCAATTGCGACACCAGCGCGACCTGCGGCGGCACGCCCAACACCTGCGCATCGACGCTTTCCGCGTCGACCCTGGCCGGGGAAGGCCGCGATCAGACGCGGCCCACGGACGCCCATACCTCGTCGCCGGCCACGCATTACCGCATCACTGCGAGGGCCGTGGGACCGCGCAACTCGATTTCGATCGTTCAATCCATGGTGAGGGCGTTCAACTAGAGCGCACTCGCCTGAGAGGGAGCAAAACCATGAAACGCAAACACATCGTCCTGATCAAGCGACTTCTTGTCTACGGGCTCGCCGCCAATCTTGCGGTGCAGCCGGCGTTTGCCCAGGTCACCATTTCCCAGCTGCCGCTCGCCTCCTCGGGCGGCAACAACATTCTGCCGAACCTCCTTTTCACGCTCGACAACTCGGGGAGCATGAACTGGGATTTCGTTCCCGACTACGTGAATCCCGCCACGTCCGGCATGCCGAACAATCCCTGCATGACCAACAGCGCCGGCAGCAACCTGTGCGTGGCGGGCGACCCGCCTTATTCAGCGGGCGGCCAGTTCGCCATGAACGGGGTCGCGTACGATCCGAACTTCAGCTATCTGGCCGGGATCGATTCGAACGGGCAGCCGCACGTCAATCCGCCGAGCGGAACGCTCACCCCGACCTCGACCCCGAACGACGGCTGGGGCGTTCAATTCGGCGGCAACACCAACCTCACGACCTCGGTACAGGACAGGCGCTACTGCAATGCGAACGGCGTGTGCAAGCGCAACGGCGCGGACAACACCGGGACCGTAACGCCGGCGGGGCTCGTCGACGACGCCGGCAACGCTCTGCCGGCAGGTACCTTCCCCTATCGCACCAATGCGTCGAGCGCGAGCAACATTGTGAGCTTCGGCTTGCCCGAGATGATGCCGATCGGAAGCTTCTCGCGCAGCGGCAGCGTTGTAACGGTGAACACCGTCGAACCCCACGGCCTCACGACCTCCGACAAGATCTTCGTCACCGGCACGGGGACGGCCAGCATCGACCTCAGCTTCGTCGCCGTCGCCTCGGTACCCAATGCCAACCGCTTTACTTACACGAGCACGGCGAGCGGCACCGTGGCGAGCAGGAACGGCTCCTACCGCAAGTACGGCCCGGGGACCTTCTCGCGCTCCGGCAGTACCGTGACGGTCACCGGGACCAACGTCGGGTTGTTGCTGGTCACGGGCGATATCATCACGACCTTCATCGCCGCCGGGAGCCCGATGAACGTCACCAACGCCAGCATTACGGTGACGGGCACCAACACTGTCACCTACACGACCGGCACGTCGGGCACGATCGCCTCGACCGCGGGCTTCGGCGTGCGTACCGGTCTGTACAACGTGGCGAGCAACGTCGCAGGCCCGCCCCTCGCCTACCGCATCTTTCCGCTCGAATGGTGCGCCGACGCCAACCTCAGCGACTGCATCGAGGTCATCCCGCCAGCCACGACGACCGCCGCCCACCCGTTCCCGGCGTTCGTGCGCTTCTGCCGGACTCAGGAGGAGGCCCTCGCCCACGGCGCCGTCACCTTCATCGCGACCACGCCGCAGACCAACCGGTGCCAGTTGAAGTACCTCAACGTGCCGGGGCTGCAGACCTACCAGTTTCCCCGCTACGGATGGTTCCTCCGCGACACCATAGCGTCCACCGTCGCCTCGTACAGCGGGCGGCCCTTCCGGGTCGATTGCGCGTCCCCGCCGACGTGCACCTACGCCGAGGAAATCCAGAACTACGCGAAATGGTACGCCTACTACCGCACGCGCATGCAGATGATGAAGACCTCTGCGGGAATTTCGTTTCGCGGGTTCATCTCCAATCCGACCGGCACGCCGCCCAAGCCCGACAGCCTGCGCGTGGGCTTCATCACGCTTCACGCCGAGGACAGCGGCACCATAGACACGAACCAGTACCTGAAGATCACCAATTTCAACACGACGCAGGCGAACAACTTCTACACCAAGTTCTACCAGCAGGTCCCCGGCAACGCCACGCCCCTGCGCGAAGCGCTTTCGCGCGCAGGATGGATCTTCGCGGGCAAGCTCAATACGGGGTTGACGAACGGCATTCCAGTTGCCGACGACCCGGTGCAGTCGTCATGCCAGAAGAATTACGCGCTGCTCACGACCGACGGGTTCTGGAACCAGGGTGCGGGGCAGGACATCGCCGGCGCCGCGATGGGAAACTGGGACAATATCGACAATAACCTCTACACGCCCGCCGGGGTCACTCCCGCCTACACGGATCCGGTGTCGAGCCGAGCCACCGGCACCTACGACGGAAACATTCTGCCGGGCACGGTGGCGGGAACCAGTCCCGGCGGCTCCGGAACGCTCGCCGACGTGGCCTTGTACTACTACATGACCGATCTGCGCGGTGGAGTCGACCGGAACAACAAGCCGACCGGGCCCGCGACCAGTCCCAATACCACGCCCACCCCGAACGGCGACGTGTCCGTGAACAACGTGCCGAGCAAGGCGGGGAACAAGGACTTCGCGCAGCACCAGCACATGGTCACCTTCACCCTGGGCCTCGCAGACGGGGTGATGAGATACCAGCCCGACTATGAAACGGCGGCAACCGGAGACTTCGTAAACATCAAGAACGCCGTGGCCAACGCCTGCATCTGGGCGGCCGGCGTGTGCAACTGGCCGGCGCCGCAGCAGGACCAGCAGACCGCGCTCGACGACCTGTGGCACGCCGCCGTCAACGGGCGCGGGACCTTCTTTCAGGCCACGAATCCCCGAACGCTCGCGACCGCGCTTCAGAACGCCTTGAGCAACATCGTGGGGCGGACGGCTTCCGCGTCGGCAGCGGCCACTTCGAGCCCGAACATCACGCCAAAGGACAATTTCGCGTTCAGCACCACCTATCAGACCAACACCTGGTCCGGGATCGTCCAGGCGCAGCGACTCGACGCCGCCACCGGCGCGGTGCTGAAAGACTCCCTGGGCAGGCCGATCGTCCTGTGGCAAGCCGACAAGCAGCTCCTCACCCAGGTGAGCGCGAGCAACGATACGCGCCTCATCTGGATGCTCGACACCACCGCGCCGACCCTGCTCAAGCCGTTCCAGTTCACGAGCATGACGCTCGCGGAGCAGGCCTTCTTCACGAACAAGTGCGCCGCGATGGCCCAGTGCTCTCTGCTCAGCTTGCCCCAGAAGGCCGTGGTCAACGCCGGCCCCGCGCTCATCGGGTTCCTGCGCGGGCAGACCGGCAACGAGGCAGTGCTCTTCCGCGACCGGGTCGAGACCGATCCGGTGACGCAAGCGACGGCGCAAACCGTGCTCGGCGACATCGTCGATGCGACCCCGGCATACATCCGGGTTCCGGAGTTCAGCTACACCGACACCGGCTACAACGCCTTCGTGACGGCGAACAAGCTGCGCGCCGGGTCCCTCTACGTCGCGGCAAACGACGGTTACCTGCACGCCTTCGACAACACCACGGATGCCAACGGGAACCCGCAACTCAGCACGCTTTGCCCGGCTTCGCTGCCGGCTAGTTCGGCGACCGCGGTCGATGGCTGCGAAAACTGGGCCTACATGCCGAAGTTCGTCATGCCCGGCATCTACCAGATTGCGGATACAGCCTACGCGAACGCGCACCGCTTCATGCTCGACGGGAGCCCCGAGATCGGCGACGTGTTCGACGTCACGGCCGGGATCTGGAAGACCATCATCGTCGGCGGCGCCAACGGAGGCGCCCGCGGCTTCTACGCGCTCGACATCACCGATCCCAGGAACCCGAAGGGCCTGTGGGAGTTCTGCTCCGATTCGACGCTGTGCCCGACGGTCGGCGCCGTCAGCCACAGCGACGGCGACCTCGGCTTCAGCTACGGCAACCCCGTCATCGGCAAGCGCGCGTTCGACGGAAAATGGGTCGTGGTCCTCACCTCCGGCCTGAACAACGTCAGCCCCGGGTCGGGCGCGGGTTTCTTCTACGTGCTCGATGCGATCACCGGACAGGTGCTGGACAAGGTCAGCACCGGAGTCGGCACTACGCTCGCGCCCTCGGGGCTGATGAGGCAGGGCGGGTACTTCAAGGCCGGACTGGTCGATGCCAAGATGGACTTCGTCTACGGCGGCGACCTGCAAGGCAACGTCTGGCGGATCGACATGTCGACTTCGCCGCCGGCGCTGATGCACATGGCCACGCTCAAGGACGGCGCAGGCAATCCGCAGCCGATCACCGTGCGGCCGGTGGTGACCAATCTCAACAACAACCGCATCTTCTACATAGGGACCGGGCGTTATCTCGCCTCCACCGATCCGTCGGATACCTCGCAGCAGTCCATTTACGGGTTCAAGGACAAGGGTGCGGACTACGGAACGAATATCCGCACAGGGGCGAACCTGGTGACGCAGACGCTTACCGCCGGATCGAGCAGGACGATCACGAACAATTCCGTCAACTGGAGCACCCAGGACGGCTTCGTCATCGACCTCAATCCTGGAAACAACAGCCCCGGCGAGCGCATCGTGCTCGACCCGCGCCTGGAGCTCGGGACGCTGGTCTTCGCGAGCAGTGTCCCCATCGTGGGGGGCTGCACGCCCGGGGGAGACTCCTTCGTCTACAACCTGGATTTCACGTCCGGAAGCTACGTTCCGGGAGCCGTGGGCAATGTCGCCGCGGTGAGACAGGGTGCGTTCCTGGTAGGCTTCACGCCGATACAAACGACCGACGGGTCGATCCGCACGGTCAACACGGATTCTGCCGGCGGCCTGGGGACCGGCAGCGTAAACATCAACCCGAAGCCGAAGGGCATATCGCGCTTCTCCTACCGCGAGCGCTAAAAGCGGCCGGCTCCCGCGTTGGGCGCTGAAAAGCGCTCAGCGCGGCGCGGCGCGCAAAGCCAGTTCGCGCGGCAGGGTGAACACCACGCTCTCGTCAGCGCCTTCGAGCTGGCGCACGCTGCCCGCGCCGAGCGCCTTGAGCCGCGCGATCAGCTCGTTCACCAGAACCTCCGGCGCGGAGGCTCCGGCCGTCACGCCGACCCGGCGCTTTCCCGCGACCCATTCGGCTTTGAGCTGCGCAGCGCTGTCCACCATGTAGGCCTCGATGCCGCGGCTTCGGGCGACCTCGCGCAGCCGGTTGGAGTTCGAGCTGTTGGGCGAGCCGACCACGATCACGACGTCGCATTGCGGCGCCATGAGCTTGACCGCATCCTGCCGGTTTTGCGTCGCGTAGCAGATATCGTCCCTCTTCGGACCCGTGATCGCGGGAAAGCGCGCTTTCAGCGCCCCCACGATCGCCGCGGCGTCATCGACCGAGAGCGTCGTCTGCGTCACGTAGGAGAGCTTTCCCGGATCGCGCACTTCCAGGCGCGCGACGTCGGCGGTGGTTTCCACGAGGTACATGCCTTCGGCCGCCTGGCCCATCGTGCCCTCTACTTCCGGATGGGCGCGGTGGCCGATCATGACTATTTCGCGGCCCGCCGCGCGCATCTTCGCGACTTCGACGTGCACCTTTGTGACGAGCGGACAGGTCGCGTCGAATACGCGCAGGCCCCGCGCTTGGGCCTCGCCGCGCACCGCCTTCGAGACGCCGTGGGCGCTGAAGATCACCGTGCTGCCCGGGGGAACCTCGGCAAGCGTCTCGACGAAGACGGCGCCTTTATTCTTCAGGTCCTCGACGACGTACTTGTTGTGCACGACCTCGTGGCGGACGTAGATCGGCGCGCCGTGGATCGCGAGCGCGCGCTCGACGATGCTGATCGCGCGCTCGACACCGGCGCAAAAGCCGCGCGGATTGGCGAGCAATACTTCCATGGTGGTCTATTTTAGGGCTTTTGCGCCGCGCCGGCCGAACGCAGCCCGTCGAGAATCAGCAGCCCCGCGCCTACGGTGATCGCCGAATCGGCGAGATTGAAAGCCCAGAAATGCCAGCCGAAGGCGTGAAAGTCGAGAAAATCCACCACGTGACCGAGGGCGATCCGATCCCAGAGATTGCCGAGCGCTCCACCGAGCACCAAGGCGAGTCCCGCCGAGAAGAGGCGCTCGCTCGAATGCTTGGCGAGGAGGAACACGATGGCGGCGGTCGCAGCGACGGCGATCCCGATGAACAGGGCTCTTTGCCAGCCGCCCGCGTCGGCGAGAAAGCTGAACGCCGCGCCGCGGTTGTGCGCGAGCACCAGGTTGAAGAAGGGCGCGATCTCGCGCACCTCGCCGAAGCGCAGGCTCGAGCTGATCGCGTACTTGCTCGCCTGGTCCACGAGCGCGAGGAGCAGCGCGAGCGCGAGCCACGGAGCGATGCGTTTCAGGCCCGCCGGGATCATGCGAAGCGGCGCGGCTCGCCGGACCCGTAGAGATTTTGCACGCAGCGCCCGCAGATCCCCGGGTGGGCCGGGTCCGAGTCGACGTCCGCACGATAGTGCCAGCAGCGCTCGCATTTCTTGTGCTTGCTTGGATACACGATCACTCTTTCTTCATCTCTGCCCTGCACCTCTCCGAGCTTCGTGCTGGAGGTAATCAGAACGAAACGTAAGTCGCCATCGAGCGATCTAAGATCCGAATACTTTCCCTTTGAATAGAAAAGCTCGACCTCGGCGGCAAGGGGGGAGCCGATTTGCCCGGAGGCACGCGCTTCCTCGAGCTGCTTGAGCACCTCCGCACGGACCGCGCGGATGCGAAGCCATTTATCAACCAAATGCATTTCTCCTTTGTAATCTGGGAATGAGTACCAGGTTGAAAGAAAAACGCTGTCCGATTGTTCGGGCGCAATGTACCTCCAGGCTTCCTCCGCCGTGAAACTCAATACTGGGGCCATCAATCGAACGAGACTTTGACCCATGTGGTAGAGCGCGTTCTGCGCGGAACGTCTCGCTTTTGAGTCCTTCCCCGCCGTATAAAGTCGATCCTTGAGAATATCAAAATAGAATGCACTCAGATCCTCGGAGCAGAATGACTGCAATTTTTTCGTGATGGTGTGGAACTCGTACTTGTCGAAATAATCGAGCAGATCTGCCTGCCACATTGCCGTCATACACAGAGCGTACCGATCGATCTCGAGCCACTCTGACAAGGGCAAGGTATGCCGCTTCGGATCGAAATCAGAAATGTTCGCGAGCAGAAACCTCAGCGTATTGCGGATACGGCGATAGGACTCGACCACTCCTTTCAGGATCTCGTCGGAGATGAAAAGCTCACCCGAGTAGTCGGTCGCGGCAACCCATAGTCGGAGGATTTCCGCGCCCAGCGTTTCCGAGATTTTCTGTGGGGCGATCACGTTGCCGAGCGACTTCGACATCTTGCGACCTTCCCCGTCGACGACGAAACCGTGCGTGAGCAGGGCGTCGTAAGGCGCCCGGCCGTTCAACATGCAGGACACGAGGAGCGAGGAATGGAACCAGCCGCGATGCTGGTCCGAGCCCTCGAGGTAAAGATCCGCGGGAAACTTCAGTTCCTTCGCATGCGAGCCTCTCAACACGGTCTGGTGCGTCGAGCCCGAGTCGAACCAGACGTCCAGAGTATCCTTCACCTTCTCGTACCGTTCGGCGTCGGCGCCGAGCAGTTCCTTCGCCTCGATTCGCTGCCAGGCTTCGACTCCGCCCTGCTCGACTTTTTTCGCGACTGTTTCGAGCAGTTCCAGGGTGCGCGGATGCAGCTCGCCTGTTTCCCGATGGATGAAAAACGGCATCGGCACGCCCCATTGGCGCTGGCGCGACAGCGTCCAGTCGGGACGGTTGGCGATCATGCCGTGCAGGCGCGCCTGGCCCCAGGAGGGATAAAAGCGGGTCGCCTCCACGCCGCGCAGCGCAGTGGCGCGCAGGGTTTCGGCGGGTTTCGCGCCCTTGTATCCGGGCACCTCGTCCATGCCGGCGAACCATTGGGTCGTGGCGCGGTAGATGATGGGGGTCTTGTGCCGCCAGCAGTGCATGTAACTGTGCGGATACTTCTCCGAATGAAACAAGGCGCCCGCTTCGCGGATCTTCTCGACGATCTTCGGATTGGCCTTCCAGATGTCCAGCCCGCCGAAGAACTCGAGCGAAGCGGCGTACTTGCCGTCGCCCATGACGGGAGCGAGCATTTCCTCGTCCTTCATGCCGTAGCGGCGGCAGGAAACGAAATCGTCGACGCCGTAAGCCGGAGCGCTGTGGACGATGCCCGTGCCCTGCTCGAGCGTGACGTACTCGCCGAGGTAGACGGGCGAAAGTCTGTCGTAGAAGGGATGCTTGAACTTGATGCCCTCAAGACTCTTCCCGGGAGCGCTGTGGTCGAAACCGCTTGCCGGATCCCTTCGCTTCAGTCCGAACCGCGCAAGACAGGCTTCCTTGAGGTCATTCGCCAATATTAGCGAGCCACTTTCCGTCTCGACGAGAGAGTAGAGATGGTTCGGGTGAACGTTGAGCGCCTGATTCGCGGGAATGGTCCAAGGCGTTGTCGTCCAGATGATTGCGTAGACCGGTCCCTTCGGTGCCTCGTCGAGGCCGAACGCCAGCCCGAGTTTTTGACGTTGGTCGTCGGCGAGGGGAAACCCCACGTCGATCGCAAAATCGGTGCGATCCATGTACTCGACTTCGGCCTCGGCGAGCGCCGAGCCGCAGTCGAAGCACCAGTTCACCGGCTTCAGGCCGCGGTAGATATAGCCTTTCGTGAGCAGCGTGCCGAGCATCCGGATCTCATCAGCCTCACTCTTGTACGCCATGGTCGTGTAGGCGTGCTCCCAGTCGCCCAGCACGCCGAGGCGCTGGAAGTCCTTCTTCTGCCGCTCGATCTGCTCGGCCGCATACGCGCGCGCAAGGCTCTGGGTCTTCTCCACGGGAATGTTCTTGCCGTAAGTCTTCTCGATCTGCACCTCGATCGGCATGCCGTGGCAGTCCCACCCGGGAACGTATGCCGCGTCGAAGCCCGCCATGTTGCGCGACTTCACGATGATGTCCTTGAGGATCTTGTTGACGGCGGTGCCAATGTGGATGTCGCCGTTCGCGTACGGCGGTCCGTCGTGCAGGACGAATTTTCCCTTCGGCCTTCCTCGGCTCGCCTCGCGGATCTTTTCGTAGATTTTCCTGTCCTGCCATTCCTTGACCCATTGCGGCTCCCGCCTGGCGAGGTCGCCGCGCATCGGAAAGGGCGTATCCGGAAGATTCAGCGTTTTCTTGTAGTCGGTCTTGTTCTCAGGCATTGCGGTGATCCATGAGGAAGCTCTTGGCGGCTTCGCAGTCGCGCGCTATCTGGGTCTTCAAGGTCTCGAGATCGGGATATTTCTCCTCGTCGCGGATCTTGTGCAGAAACTCGACGCGCAGGTGCGCGGAGTAGAGATCCCCCGAAAAATCGAACAAGTGCACCTCCAGCACCGCGCGCCCGCTCGCCGTGACGGTGGGCCGAACGCCGAGACTCGCGACGGCTGGGCGGGCGGCCGCCCCGATGCCGTGCACCTTCGCCGCGTAGATGCCGGTGAGCGGAGGACGATTGTGCTTCAGTTGCACGTTGGCCGTGGCGAATCCCAGCTCGCGCCCGAGCTTTCGTCCATGGATCACACGCCCGCTGATGCTGTAGGTCCGCGCGAGCAGCGTCTCCGCGGCCGCGAGGTCGCCCGCGGCGAGGGCGGCGCGCACGGCCGAGCTCGATACGCGCGAGCCGGCGTGCATCACCGTCGGCATGGTTTCGACCTCGTATCCATGGCGCTCGCCCAGCTTCCTGAGCAGAGCGAGATCGCCGACACGGTTCGCTCCGAAACGAAAGTCCTCGCCTATCAGGAGCCAGCGCGCCCTGAGCCGTTTCGCGAGCACCTGCTCGACGAACGCTTCGGGGGCAAGCGCCGCGAACGAGCGGCTGAAACGCTGAACGTGCACGCGTTCCACCTCGCGCGCCGCGAGCAGCTCGAGCTTTTCGCGCAGCGAGGTCAGGCGCGTGGGCGCAGCCCGCGGAGCGAAGAACTCGCGCGGATGGGGTTCGAACGTGAGCACGCAGCTCGCTAGGCCGCGCTTGCGCGCCCCGGCGACGAGGCGCTGCAGCATCATCTGATGTCCGCGATGGATGCCGTCGAAATTGCCGACAGTCAGCGCAACCGCAGGCAGCACCGCGTCGGAACTGCCGTGGGTAAGCAGCATGAAGCGCCAGGAATAAACGCAAAGGTTTGAATTATAGCGGCTTTTGACGAACGAGAATCCCCGGAACGCGGGCGCGCCGCATCGGAGCCAAGCGCCAAGCCGCGCAGGGATTAAGATGCTCATCTCGGAACCGGGTGCTGCGTGAAAACTCTCGACCAACAGATGGCGGTCTATGCCGCCTATCACCGCAATCCCTGGAACAAGCTCACCCATTTCATCGGTGTCCCCGCGATCATTTTCGCGATCCTGATCCCGATGAGCTGGGTCTCGCTGGGCGAAGGCGTGAGCCTCGCGCACCTGTTCCTGGGCGCAGTTCTCGCGTACTACTTTCTGCTCGACGTGCCGCTCGCCCTCGCCACGGCAGTCGCGGTCGGCGCGCTCTTTCTTGCCGCGAAACAGGCGGCCGAGACCGGCATCGCGTCGGGTTGGATCTGGTTCGGCGTATTCTTTATCGGAGGCTGGATCTTTCAGCTCGTAGGCCACGTGTTCGAAGGCCGCAGGCCCGCGCTCGCCGACAACCTGTTCCAGATATTCATCGCGCCGATCTTCCTCGTGGCCGAGGCGTTCTTTGCGCTAGGATTGAAGCGGGATCTTCTGAAAAAAATCGAAACGAAACTGGCCAGCAGCACTTCCGACTAGTTCAGGCGCGTGGCCGCCTGCTTGAGCTCCAGGATCCTTTCGTGGATTTCCGCTGCGTCCGGCGCCTGGGGCCGCCGCCGCAGATAATTCTGCAGGTCCGACAGCGCCGGCCGGAAGCATTCGAGCTGCTGGTACACCAGCCCCCGATCGCGAAGTTCCTCGGCCGACTCCGGTATCACGAGCAGCATCCTGTGCATGACCGCGAGCGCCTGTTCGAGCCTTCCCGTCTGCGTATAGATGTTCTTCAGGTTGCGCAGGACTCTTGCGATGATCTGGCGCGGAGTCGCCGGCTCCAGATACTGGTCGAGCTGCGCCTGCTCCGCCTTCCCCGTGGGCAGAACTTGCGCGAGGCGCTGGCGCAGGTCGGACTCGGACTGCGCCTCCCCTCCGGTGAAGGGGTCGAGCACGAGCTGACCGCGTTTGACCGCGAGCTTCACGAGGAAATGCCCGGGGAAAGAAACGCCTTTCAGGTTGAGGCCGAGGCGTTTGCCGACTTCCAGATAGAGAATCGACAAGGTGATGGGAATTCCGGTGCGGCGCTCCATGACCTCGTTCAGATAACTGTTGCGCGGATCGTAGTAATCCACCAGGTTGCCCGAGAAGCGCATTTCGTTGAACAGGTAATAGTTCAGGGCGAGCACCCTCTGCTCGGAAAACGCGTCGCCCGCGAGGCGCTTCTTGATGGCGACCGCGATGCCGTCGAGCTTGGAGAGGTACTCGGGGATGTCGAGATCGGGGTAGTTGTCCTGGGCGAGCATCAGGCTCGCCTCGGCGAGATTGAACTGGTCCCGCGAGACGATTTGCGCGAAATGCTCTAGCCGGGAGTTCACGCGGCGCGTCTCGAGAAGTCGCCGAGCCGGAATCCGAGCAGCCACAGGCTCGCGAAGTACGTCGCGCCCCCGAGGATCACTAGTCCCGTTACCGAGGCCACTCGCGTCCAGCCGGACGCACCCAGCCACCAGGCAGCCGAACCCATCGCGAGCCACAAGGCGAGAGCCATCGCAGCCAGAGCCACCGCGACCTTGAGCGAAAACGCCCGCCAACCGGGCTGAGGCTGAAACATGCCGTGCTGCCGAAGCTTGCGGTAGAGCAGACCCGCGTTCAGGCAGGCGCCCAACCCGATCGCGAGCGCTAGACCCGCGTGCGGGCCGATGCCCGTCGCCAGCTCGAGTCCCCCCTGCTTGAGGGACAGGATGAACACGGCATTCATCACCTGCGTCGCAATCAGGGTCAGGACGGCGATCCGTACGGGTGTAGCGATATTCTGCCGCGCATAAAAGCCGGGCGCCAGCACCTTGACGAGAATCAGCCCGAGCAGCCCCACGCTGTAGGCGATGAGCGCCTGGCGCGTCATCCAGACGTCGTGCTGGCCGAACTGTCCATAATGAAAGAGCGTCGTGACCAAGGGCACCGACAACAGCGCGAGCGCAACGGCCGCGGGTGCCGCGAGCGTGAAAGTCAAGCGCAGGCCCCAGTCGAGGAGTTTCGAGTATTCGCCGTCGGAGGACTCGGCGTTGTACTTCGACAGGCTGGGAAGCAGCACGGTGCCGAGCGCCACGCCCAGCAGCCCGGTTGGGAATTCCATGAGCCGGTCGGCGTAGTAGAGCCAGGAAACGCGGCCGTCGCCGAGATATGACGCGATGATCGTGTTGATGAGCAGGCTGATCTGGGCAACCGAAACGCCGATTACGGCCGGCCCCATGAGGGTCAGAATCCGCTTCACGCCCGGCTCCCAGAAATCGAGCCGCGGCCGCGGCAGCATTCCGATTCTCGCGAGCGCCGGAACCTGGAATCCGAGCTGGAGGATACCGCCGGCGAATACCGCCCAGGCGAGCACCATCACCGGCGGCTCGAAATAGGGCGCGAAAAACAACGCTCCGAAAATGAAGGCGAGATTGAGCAGCGCCGGGGTCAGCGCCGGGATCGCGAAGCGGCTCCAGGTGTTGAGGATTCCGCCGGCGAGGGAAACGAGCGAGATGAACAGAATATAGGGAAAGGTGATGCGCAGCATTGCCACCGTGAGATCGAACTTGGCGGGCGTTGCCGCGAACCCCGGCGCGCTGACGTAAATGATGACCGGCGCCGCTGCGACGCCGAGCGCCGTCGCCGCGAGGAGCGCGAGAGTCAACAGGGTCGCGGTGCGATCGACGAGCAGCTTGGTTTCCAAGTCGCCCCGGCGCGTTCTGTATTCCGAAAGAACCGGCACGAAGGCCTGCGAGAAGGCGCCTTCGGCGAACAGGCGCCGCAGCAGGTTGGGAATGCGGAAAGCGACGAAAAAAGCGTCGGTCGCGAGGCCCGCGCCGAACAGCCTCGCGATCAGGACGTCCCGGACGAATCCGAGAATGCGAGATACGAGCGTCATGCTGCTCACGGTCGCAAGCGCTTTCAGCAAATTCATGCGGGAATTATAGCTTTCACGGACGGAAAACCTTGCGCGGGCCTGCGACACCGACTACAATTGCGCCCTTTCGTTCGGGGTTCCGCATGGCAAATACAAAGGGCGCGCGCAAAGCGGCCCGCCAAGCCGAGAAGCGGCGCAAGCACAACGCCAGCCTGCGCTCGGCGCTGACCAGCGCCATCAAGAGCGTCACCAAGGCAATCGCCGCCGGCGACAAGGCGGCCGCGCGGAAGACTTTCAGCGAGGCCTCGGGAATCATGGATCGCATCGCAGACAAGAACGTCGTCCACAAGAACGAAGCCGCGCGTCACAAGAGCCGGCTCGCCGCGCGACTCAAGGCGATGCCGGGATAGTCTCGGTCCCTTCGTCAGGCCGCTTCTCTCCGCGGCCCGGCCTGACTTGCAGCTCGTTGCCCTTCGCGAAGTTCATCAGGAAACTATAGGCCATCGGCTCGATGTCCTTCAGCCGGACGTCGACGACGACGCATTTCACGCCGGCGGAGGTGATCGGGAAGACGTAGGGCGAATATTGCATGCGGCCGCCGGACCCGAAAGCCGACATGACCCCGCACAGCCGCTCGGCCCAGTCGCTCGGCCGGAACGGCTTGCCGGCCAGGGTCACACCCTTGATCAGGAATTCGTCGGTCCGCGGGCTCATGCCGACTCGGGCGCGCCTTTCGAAGCGCGAGGCTTGTCCTGGTTCACGAGGGCGCAAAGTATAGCCTCTCCTTGCGCTCGCCCGCGGTTTCCCGCAACAATCCGATCTTTCTTTTGCACGCCGCCCCATGAAAAAACCGGTCAGCCGGGTCCTCATCATCAATGACGAGCCGCTCGTGCTCAAGGAATTCGTCAAGGGGCTGAACGCGGCCGCCCGCTCGCTCGACAATCCGCTCGGCATCACGTTTTCCGGGGTCACCACGGCGCGCGAGGCGCTCGCCGCGATCGAGGAGGACGGCGATCTCCAGGCAGTCGTGGTCGACGACAAGCTCTACACCCTCAACCAGAAGAGCGCCAAGAAGGAGATGTCGGCGCTGGAGCTCGTGCAGCGCGTCACGCGCTTCAGGCCCGAGCTCGACGTCTACATTCTGATCGCGCAGGAGCACGAAGACGAGATTGTCGATGCCCTCTTCGCGGAGGCGGTCGACGGCTACTTCTACCGCGAGGAGCGCGATTACCGCGGCATGTACCGGATTCTCAATGCACAGGTCCAGGAGCGTTCGCGCACGCCGTTTTACGACCAGCTCAAGAACTACGTCTGGATGGCAAAAGACTCCTGGCACACTCCGGGCCACTCGTCCGGCGAGTCGCTGCGCGGCAGTCCTTGGGTCAATGATTTCTACGATTTCATGGGCGAACACATCTTCGACGCCGATCTCTCGGTGTCGGTGAAAATGCTCGACTCGCTGATGGAGCCCACCGGCGTGATCGCCGAGGCGCAAACCATCGCGGCCAAGGCATTCGGCGCGCGCCGCACGTTCTTCGCGACCAACGGGACCTCGACCTCGAACAAGGTGATTTTCCAGACGCTGCTCGCACCGGGAGAAAAGCTGCTCCTCGACCGCAACTGCCACAAGTCGGTCCACCACGGCGTGGTGCTCTCGGGCGGCCATCCGATCTATCTGGATTCCTCGATCAACGCCAAGTACAGCTTGTACGGTCCGGTGCCGAAGAAGACCATCCTTTCCGCAATCCGCAGGGACCCGGACGCCCAGGCGATCATTCTCACCTCCTGCACCTACGACGGGCTGCGCTACGACCTCGCGCCCATCGTCGAGGCGGCGCACGCGAAAGGCATCAAGGTGATCGTGGACGAAGCCTGGTACGGGTTCGCGCGCTTCCATCCGGCGTTCCGGCCCACTGCGCTCGAAGCGGGGGCGGACTACGCCACCCAGAGCACGCACAAGGTGCTCTCGGCGTTCTCCCAGGCCTCAATGATCCATGTGAACGATCCCGGATTCAACGAACACCTGTTCCGGGAGAATTTCAACATGCACACTTCCACGAGCCCCCAGTACAGCATGATCGCGAGCCTCGATCTGGCGCGCAAACAGGCGGTGATGGAGGGCTACAAGCTGCTCTCGCGCACGCTCGCGCTCGCGCAGGAGCTGCGCGCGCAAATCAACTCGACCGGTGTATTCCGCGTTCTGGAGCTCGAGGACCTGCTCCCCGAGCAACTCACGCACGATGGAATCCGCCTCGATCCGACGAAGGTCACCGTGGACATCTCGAAGTGCGGGTACACCGTCGAGGATCTGCAGCGCGAGCTCTTCGACCGCTACAACATCCAGGTCGAGAAATCCACGTTCAATACGCTTACTCTGCTGCTGACGATCGGCACCACCCGCAGCAAAGTCTCGCGCCTGTACGATGCGCTCATGCGCATCGCCCGTGAGGGCCGGCCGCCGCGCCGCTTGTACCGCTTCCCCGAAATCCCGGGATTCACGCGCCTTCGCTATCTGCCGCGCGACGCCTTCTACTGCGGCGGGGAGCTGGTGCCCCTGGTCGACGAGAAGGACAACATCAGGCGGGACCTGCTCGACCGGGCGTGCGCCGACCAGATCGTCCCGTACCCCCCGGGCATCCCCGTGCTCGTCCCAGGGCAGGTCATCACACGGGAAATCGCCCACTATCTGGTCGGTTTGCTGCGCTCCCAGAAGCGCGTCGAGCTTCACGGGATCGTCTACGACGGGTATCTACCCTGTTTGAGGGTCTTGAAGCCTGCCGAGGAGCGGGGCCTGCGCCGGATCGGATAGAAGATCCAACGACCGTCGATCCAGCCTTGCAACACGAAAAATGTTATGTTATACAGGCATTTCCGGGAAATTTATGCTTCCGTCATTGAACACGACGAAATTCGGCTTTCGCATCCGCACCCGGCAGGGCCTGGTGGTCGAGCACCTCATGATTCACGGCCGCGACGAAGCCGACGCCGAGAGAAAGCTTCGCCAGATGTACCTGCACTGCGAGATCTTGGAACGCAGCGTCATGCAGCCGGCGGTGATGCAGCCGAGCTCGGCGCCCGCTTCGGGTACCCCGGACGGAACGAGCTTCGAAGAGATTGTTTCCCTGATCAGCAAGTAGCACCGGGCGCTGCCGAAACCTCGAGAAATCCCGAGGACAGCAACTCCTCGAGCAGACCCGAGTAGTCCTGCGCCCCGCGGCTGTTGGGCGCATGGCTGAAAATGTCCTTGCCGAGCATGGGGCTCTCAGCGATGCTCACCGCTTCTGTGATGCGCGTCTGGCACAATTCCGTCCCGAACCGGGAGGCGAGCTGCCCCGCGATGTCGTGCGACATGCGCCGGCGCGAGTCGAACCGCGTCAGAACGTAGCGACGCTCGACGCGCCGCTTCAGCACGTGTTCGAGCGCCCGCAGAGTATTTTCGAGCGCGAGCGCCGCCCTCAGCGCCAGGTAGTCGGTCGAGATCGGGATCAGAACCCGTTCTGACGCGAAAATTCCCGAGAGAGACAGCACCCCCAGCATCGGGCAGCAGTCGATCAGCACGGGGCGCGTACCGTCCCAGTCCGCGTCCAGCCCCCGCTTGAGCCTGTTCAAGATGTCCGGCCCCTTGCCGAACAATGAATCCACCTTGATCAGCTCCATATGCGCCGGGATGAGCTCCCCGCCGAAGCGAATCGGCCGTGCAACTTCCTTGAGAGGCTTGCCCGCGTTGAAGTACGCGAACAGGCTTTCCCCGCTGGAGGCTCCGGGGTTGAGGATCGAGCTGAGATGCGACTGCGCGTCGAGGTCTACGAGCAGCGGCACCCCTCCCCGCCGCGCGATCGCCGCGCCCAAGTTGAGCACGGTCGTCGTCTTGCCGACCCCGCCCTTCTGATTGAATACCGTCAGGCGCGTTCCCATGCCGAACTCGTTGTGCTAAGCTACTTGCCCTTCAGAGCAATTCGATTATCGCACAGGGCGACGAGATGACCTTTATCCGGCTAGCGCGTCACGCAGGCGCCGCGGCTTCGCCCATTCGGCCCGACACCCGACGACGCCGAGCGCGGCGATAGGCGCAATCGGCGCGCCTTACGGCGCGTTTCCAAAGAGATTTTTGGCGCAAGCGTTGCGCTGCGCCGTAAACGTTAACGGGTGATTCCATGTCTCATTCGATGAACACTTACAGCCGGATTCCGATCGCCTTTACCCGCGGCGAGCGCGTGTGGGTTTGGGACGAATCCGGCAAGAAGTACCTCGATGCGCTCGCGGGAATCGCGGTCAACACGCTCGGCCACGGCCACGCGAAACCGACTCGGGCGATCGCAGAGCAGAGCTCGCGTCTGATCCACACCTCCAACCTCTACCGCATCGCCGAACAGGAAAGACTCGCAGACAAGCTCGCGGCGATAAGCGGCACGGACAGCGTGTTCTTCTGCAACTCGGGTTGCGAAGCCAACGAGGCGGCGATCAAGCTCGCGCGCTTGTACGGCAACGGCAAGAGAGTGGAGAACCCCGGGATCGTCGTCATGGACAAGGCTTTCCACGGCAGAACGCTCGCGACGCTCTCGGCCACCGGCAACCGCAGAGTTCAGCAGGGATTCGAGCCCTTGGTGCCGGGCTTCGTGCGTGTGCCGTTCAACGACATCGAATCGGTGCGCCAGGTCGCTTCGCGCGACAAAAGCGTCGTCGCGGTGCTGGTCGAGCCGATCCAGGGAGAAGGCGGAATCAATATTTCCTCGATGCGGTACCTGCGCGATCTGCGCGAGCTCTGCGACCGCCAGGGTTGGTTCCTCATGGTGGACGAAGTCCAGTGCGGACTGGGCCGCACGGGCAAGTGGTTCGTCTATCAGCACGCTGAAATTGAGCCCGACGTGGTGCTGCTCGCGAAGGGCCTTGCCTCGGGCGTGCCGATCGGAGCCTGTCTCGCCCGCGGAGCCGCGGCCGCGGTGTTCAAGCCCGGAGCTCACGGGTCCACGTTCGGCGGCAATCCGCTAGCCTGCGCTGCAGCCCTCGCGACGCTTACCGCCATCGAGGAAGAAGGTCTCATGAAGAACGCCGAGCGCATCGGCGGGATCCTGCTCTCGGGGCTCCGCGAGGCGCTCGCGGGACGTCCGGGTGTGGCGGAGGTGCGCGGTCACGGCCTGATGATCGGCGTCGAACTCGACCGGCCCTGCGGAGATCTGGTCGGGCACGCCCTGGAGGCGGGCCTGCTCATCAACGTCACCATGGAAAATGTGATCCGGCTGTTGCCCCCGCTCGTGATGAACGAAGGCGAAGCACGCCAGGTGTTGTCCATCCTCGTTCCGCTGGTGCGCTCGTTCCTCGCGCAGCCCGCCTCCGCGATGCCCGCGCGCGCATGAAAAAGGGGCAGGCCCGGCTGCGGCACTACCTGCAGTTCAAGGACTTCTCGCGCGAGGAGTACGAGCACCTGTTCGCGCGCACGCGCTGGATCAAGAACAAGTTCAAGCGCTACGAGCGCTACTGGCCTCTCGAAGACCGCACCCTCGCAATGATCTTCGAGA
Source organism: uncultured Enterobacteriaceae bacterium (assembly GCA_964420785.1). Taxonomy (GTDB): domain Bacteria; phylum Pseudomonadota; class Gammaproteobacteria; order Burkholderiales; family SG8-39; genus VBDM01. Next base: position 22,334 of record CAYQVE010000005.1, read on the forward strand.
AGCCATCGACGCGCACGCGCCTTTCGTTCGAGGCGGGCATGCACCAGCTCGGCGGCGCGGCGATCTATCTGTACACGCGCGACTCGCAGCTCGGGCGGGGGGAGCCGGTCGAGGACGCCGGACAGGTGATCTCGCGGATGTGCGACCTGGTGATGATCCGCACCTTCCAGCAGGAGATACTGTCGCGCTTTGCGGCCAGCTCGCGCGTCCCGGTGATCAACGGCCTTACCAACGAGTACCACCCCTGCCAGGTGCTCGCCGACATCTACACTTACGTCGAGCACCGCCGGTCGATCCGGGGCAAGACGGTGGCGTGGATCGGAGACTCCAACAACGTGTGCAACACCTGGCTCCAGGCGGCGACGATCTTCGATTTCAACTTGCACGTCTCGACGCCGCCGGGCTACGAGGTGGAGCCCGAGCGAGCCGGGATCTACGACGACGCGAACTACGAGAGCTTCGCCGACCCGATGGACGCCGCGCGCGGCGCGGACCTCGTCACCACCGACGTGTGGACCAGCATGGGCTTCGAGTCGGAGAAGGAAGAACGCGGGCGCGATTTCGAGAACTGGCAGGTGGACGGGGACATGATGCGAGCGGCGAAGAAGGACGCGCTGTTCATGCACTGCCTGCCGGCGCACCGCGGCGAGGAAGTCGCCGGAGAAGTGATCGACGGGCCGCAGAGCGTCGTCTGGGAGGAGGCGGAGAACAGATTGCACACTCAGAAGGCGTTGATGGAATTTCTGCTGCTCGGCAAGGTAAAAAAAGCAAAAAGGTGAAGAGGTGAAGGACAAGGTGAAGAAGGTCGTCCTCGCCTACTCGGGCGGGCTTGACACTTCGGTCATCCTCAAATGGCTACAGGAAAGCTACGGCTGCGAGGTCATCACGTTTACCGCCGACATCGGCCAGGGCGAGGAGCTTGAGCCCGCGCGAAAAAAGGCGCGGAAGCTCGGGGTGAAGGAGATTTTCGTCGACGACCTGCGCGAGGAGTTCGTGCGCGACTTCGTGTTTCCCATGTTCCGGGCGAACGCGATCTACGAAGGCGAATACCTTCTGGGAACCTCGATCGCCCGCCCGCTCATCGCCAAGCGCCAGATCGAGATCGCGCGCAAGACGGGAGCGGACGCCGTTGCGCACGGCGCAACCGGCAAGGGCAACGACCAGGTGCGCTTCGAGCTCGGCTACTACGCGCTCGAGCCCAATATCCGCGTGATCGCCCCCTGGCGCGAGTGGAACCTGACTTCGCGCGAAAAGCTGCTCGAATACGCGCAACAGCATGGCATACCGATCGAGGGAAAGAACAAGGGCGGCTCGCCGTACTCGATGGACGCGAATCTGCTGCACATTTCTTACGAGGGTCGCGTCCTCGAGGACCCCTCGCGCGAACCCCAGGAGGACATGTGGCGCTGGACCGTGTCGCCGGAAAAAGCTCCCAAGCGCGGAGAATACGCCGAGCTCGAATACCGCAGCGGGGACATCGTTTCCGTGAACGGGAAAAAGCTGAGCCCCGGGAAGGTTCTCGCGGAGCTGAACCGCCTCGGCGGTAGGCACGGCATCGGGCGGCTGGACCTTGTCGAGAACCGCTACGTCGGCATGAAGTCGCGCGGCTGCTACGAGACCCCGGGCGGCGCGATCATGCTGAAAGCGCACCGCGCGATCGAGTCGATCTGCCCGGACCGCGAGGTCGCCCACCTCAAGGACGATCTCATGCCGCGTTACGCCTCGCTCATCTACAACGGCTACTGGTGGAGCCCGGAGCGCAAGCTCCTTCAGACCCTGATCGACGCCTCGCAACGCGGCGTGAGCGGTCGCGTGCGGCTGAAGCTCTACAAGGGCAACGTCACCGTCGTCGGCCGCGACTCGAGGGCCGACTCGCTCTTCGACCCGGAAGTCGCGACCTTCGAGGACGACCGCGGCGCCTACGACCAGGCAGACGCCTCGGGATTCATCCGTCTGAACGCACTGCGGATGCGCATCGCCGCGAACCGCAGGCGAAGGAGGCGCTGACCTCCTATTCGAACTTGTTGGTGAGCGTGCCGATGCCCTCGATCAAGATGCTCACCGTGCTTCCGGGCGTCATCGCCCCGACGCCCACCGAGCTGCCGCAGGCGATCAGGTCGCCCGCCTCGAGCGTCATGTCCTGGGAGATCAGGCTCACTAGCTTCTCGGGGGGAAAGACGATGTCGGAAAGGGAATAGTTCTGCCGCTCGTGGCCGTTCAGGATGGTCTTGACCGTGAGCTTGGCCGGCTCGATCTCGGTCTCGATGCACGGACCGAACACCCCGAAGGTGTCGAAGCTCTTCGCTCGCGTCCACTGGGCGAAGACCGGGTCTTTCGCGATGATCTCGATCGCCGTGACGTCGTTGACACAGGTGTAGCCGAAAATGTGCCGGGCCGCTTCGCTCTCGGGCACGCCGCTCGTGCGCTTGCCGATGACGATGCCGAGCTCGCCCTCGTACACCACTTTTCCGCTGTAGGATTTCGGCCCGCGGATCACCTCGCCGTTCGCGAGGAGCGAATTGTTGCCCTTGAGAAAATACAGCGGCTCGGGCGGGACCGCGTGGTCGAGCTTCGCGAGGAGCTCGCGATAGTTGTCGATCAGCGCGACGATCTTGCCCGGCACGCTCGGCGTGAGGAGCTTCGCGCCGGCGAGAGGGATCGCCTGGGAGGTCGCCTCCGGGCCCGCGAACATGCTGCCCGAGTGCACCCGGACGTTGTCGCCTTCGAGCTTTCCGAAGTATTCGCGTTCCTGATAGGCGACGCGTACCCACTTTGCCATGAGACCTCCTTCCTACCGGGCGTGTGCCGGCCCGCAGGGCGCTCCGCGCTCCACCCGAAAACGCGCGATCATACCCGGTCATCCCCCGCCCCGCACGGAGAACGATTGCGCATTCGAACCTATTCCGACCTCCACCTGGAATTCGCGCCCTTCGTGTCGCCCCCGGACGACGCCGATGTGATCATCCTCGCCGGGGACATCGACAACGGCGCAGCCGGGATCGAATGGGCCGGAGAAACCTTCCGCAGGCCCGTGCTTTATCTCGCCGGCAACCACGAGTATTACGAGGGCGAGTTCGAAGCGGTGCAGAGAGCCATGGGAGCGGCGGCGCGCAGGTACTCGGTCGAGCTCCTCGATTGCAGCGAAGCCGTCCTCGGCGGCGTTCGCTTTCTCGGCTGCACGTTGTGGACCGATTACTCGCTTGCGCCGCAGGAAGAACGCTCCGCCGTGATCGAAAGCGCGCGCAAGCTGAATCCCGACTTTCAACTGATCCGCTACGGCTCCCGCGCCTTCGCGCCGGAGGACGCGATCGCGCTCTGCGTCCGGCACCGCGCCTGGTTGGTCGCCGCCCTCGCCGCACCCTTCCCGGGAAAAACCGTCGTCGTCACCCACTTCGCGCCGCACCCGCTCTCCATCGCTCCGGCGTTCGCTGGCCACCGGGCCAACCCGGGGTTCGTTGTCGACCTAGAGGAAACGATGGGGAGCGCGGCATTGTGGATCCACGGGCACACGCACACATTTTTCGACTATAGCGTGGGCGGCGCGCGGGTGATCTGCAATCCGCGCGGCTATCCGGGCGAGCGGACCGGGTTCAGGCCCGACCTGATCGTGGAAATCTGAGCTCCGCACGGCCGCAATCCACTTCTTCGGTTTGCGATAGATGGCGGTGGATTCCATCGATGCCAGACTATCATAATGGATCGCCCCGAGCGTTCGGTATAATCGCGGGCCATGCCTTCTTTCGATATCGTTTCCGAAGTCAACAAGGTCGAGCTCAAGAACGCAGTCGACCAGGCGAACAAGGAGATCGCGAACCGCTTCGACTTCAAGGGCTCGGACGCGCGCATCGAGCAGGCCGAGCTGGTGCTGACGCTCTACGCCGACGACGATTTCAAGCTGAGGCAGGTGACCGACGTCCTGCTCACGAAGTGCGCGAAGCGCGCGGTGGACGCGCGGATGTTCGACACGAAGGCGGTCGAGAAGATCGGCACCAAGGTGAAGCAGCCGATCCACGTCAAGGCCGGCATCGAGCAGGAGAAGGCGAAAAGCATCGTCAAGCTGCTCAAGGACTCGAAGATGAAAGTCCAGGCGAGCATCCAGGGGACCGCCGTGCGCGTCTCGGGAGGGAAGAAAGACGATCTCCAGGCCGCGATTGCGCTGGTGCGCAAATCGGTCACCGATATTCCGCTGCAGTTCCAGAACTTCCGGGAGTGAGGCGGGAATTCACTTGTCACCCCCCGCTCAAAGCCCCCACGATGACGACTTCGTCGTTCGCAGCGAGCGCGGCGCCGAGGTTCCGCGCCTGCTGCTGGTTGACGAAGATCCTGATGTGGCGCCGGATCGCGTCCTGCTCGTCGATCATTCGGAAACGGATCCCCGGATATTGGCGCTCGAGGTCCGCGAGCAGACCCGCCAGCGTCGCGCCGCGCGCCTCTACGTGCGCGCGCCCCCCGGTGTAGTCGCGAAGCTGCGAGGGGATGAGGACGTTCACTCCCGTCACCTTCCGGCGGCCTCGACCGAATAGATTTCCGGGAGGTGGCGCGCGATTGAGGTCCAGCGCTCGCCTTCGCTCGCGCTCATCCAGACTTCGCCGCTCGTCGTGCCGAAGTACACGCCGACCGGATCGCGCGCGTCTGCGCACATCGCCTGGCGCTTCACCGTGAACCAGCCCTGCGTAGCCGGGAGACCCTTGTCCTGGCGGCCCCAGGTCCGGCCGCCGTCGCGCGAAACATAGGCCGCGGGCTTGCCGTCCGGGGAGACTCGCGGCCATACGGTGCCGCCGTCCATCGGGAACACCCACAGCGTGTCGGGATCGCGCGGATGCAGGACGAGCGGAAAACCGATGTCGCCTATCGCTTTCGGCATTGCGTTGCCGATGCGCTCCCATTTTTCGCCGGGACGATCCAGTCGGTAGATTCCGCAGTGATTTTGCTGGTACAGGCGGTCGGGCGCGAACGGATGCAGCCGCATGCAGTGCACGTCGTGACCGTACTCCGGGTCCTTGACGGGAAGAAAATCGGCCGCGACGCCCTGGTTGAGCGACCGCCAGGTCTCTCCGCGGTCCGAGCTCTCGAACGCGCCGGCCGCCGAGATGCCGATGTAGAGATGCCGCGGATCGCGCGGATCGACGTTGATCGAGTGCAGCGTCGCGCCGCCGGGCGGCCCCTGCTCCTGCTCGCCGCCGATCCAAACGATGCGCATGGGGTTGGCATTGAAGCCAGCGACACCCTCCCAAGTGACGCCGCCGTCATCGGAGCGAAACAATCCCGGCGGTGACACGCCCGCATACCAGGCGCCGGGCTCCGAAGAATGCCCCGGCGTGAGCCAGAACACGTATTCCACCGCGAGGCCCTTCTCGCCGGGAGCCGCTTTCGGGAACGCGGGCGGGCGCTCGGCCTCCTTCCAGGTGCGGCCGAAGTCGGTCGAGCGGAATACGGTCGGCCCGAGATGGCCTGCTCGCACGGCGCAGAGCAGCGTCTTGCCGTCGCGGGGGTCGAGCACGAGATGGTTGACGATGTTGCCCAGGAAATGCGGCCCCGCGAGCGTCCAGCTCTTGCGCGCGCGGTCCGACTTCACGAGGAAGACGCCCTTGCGCGTTCCGACGAGCAGGGTCACCGGTCCCGAAGCGGGACGCGGGGCTGCCCTTGTTGCTCTGGCCTTCGGCATAGGCAACCTCTCTATTTTTTCAGTCCTTCGATCCAGCGACCGTAGAGGGCCGCCGCGATCGCGTTGAGCGAATGCACGCGCTCGTCGAGCCGCTCGAACATCTGCTGCGGGGTTTGCACCGACGGCCCGGCTTTCGCGACGAGCTCCTTTTCCCAGTCCTCGCACCAGGCGCGGATCAGCTCGGGCGTCATCTCGACATGGCATTGCATGCCGAGGTGCTTGCCGAGCACGAACGCCTGGTTCGTGCAATAGGGGCTCCCGGCAACCCGCGTCGCTCTCGGCGGGATGGTGAAAGTCTCGCCGTGCCAGTGAAAGGCGCAGAACTCCCGCGTTGCGCCGAACCACTCGCGCGCGCGGGCGTTGTCCTCGATCGTAACCGTGCCCCAGCCGATTTCCTTGACGCTGTTGCGCGCGACTCTGCCGCCCAGCGCCTTCGCGATGAGCTGTCCGCCGAGACAGTGGCCGAGCACCGGAACCTCGGCGTCGACCGCCCGGTTCACGAGCCCGAGCACCGGAGGGACCCACGGCAGCCCGTCGTTGACGCTCATCGGCCCGCCCATGAATGCGAGACCGGAGAACGCGCGCGGATCCGCGGGGACCGGCTCGCCCGCATCCACTTTGACGAGCCGCCACGGAATGCGGTGCGCGTCGAGGAATGTGGCAAAATAGCCCGGCCCCTCGGTCTGACTGTGTCGGAAAATCGCAACCGGCTTCATGCGCGAAACGAGGCAACGTGGTCAAGCTCCGTATTGTAGCGTCGCTGCCCCTCCTGTTGTCCTCCGCCGGCTGGAGCGCCGAGGTGAACGTGATCGGCCTCTTCCCCGGGAAGGCGGTGGTGGTGATCGACGGCGGCGCACCGCGCGTTCTTACAGTCGGCCAGAAACCCGTGGAGGGCGTCACCCTGATCTCGACCGACCGGGAGTCCGCAACCCTGTTCATCGACGGTCAGAAAAAAACCCTGAGGATCGGACAGCATCAGGGGGGTCCGGCTCCGGCCTCCACGAACCAGAGCGTCACGCTCACCGCCGACCCGCGCGGACATTTCGTGGTGGACGGCCAGGTCAACGGCGGCGCCGTGCGCTTTCTGGTCGACACGGGCGCCACGGCGATCTCACTCTCCTCGGCGGACGCGACGCGGCTCGGAATCGACTACCGCAAAGGGCAGCCCGGATTGATGGGCACGGCCAACGGCACGGTGGTGGTCTACCGGGTGAAGCTGGACACGGTGCGCGTCGGCGACATCCTCGTCAATAACGTCGACGGAGCCGTCCTCGAAGGCAACCCGATGCCGTTCGCGCTGCTCGGAATGAGCTTCCTGAACCGCACGGAAATGAAGCGCGAAGGCCAGACGATGGTGCTGATCCGGCGGTTCTAGCGGGGCCTACTGCTTTCGCGTCTTGTCTTTCTCGATGAGCGCGTAGGCGGAGTGGTTGTGGATGGACTCGAAGTTCTCCGACTCCACCCGGTACCATTCGATGCGCTTGTCGCGGTTCAGTTCCGAAGCGATGTCGCGCACCATGTCTTCGACGAACTTGGGGTTGTCGTACGCGCGCTCGGTAACGAATTTTTCGTCGGGCCGCTTGAGCAGCCCGTAGAGCTCGCTCGAGGCGTGCTTCTCGGCATAATCGACCAGCTCCTCGATCCACACGAACCCCTTGGTGCGCGCGGTGATCGTGACGTGCGAGCGCTGATTGTGCGCCCCATAATCGGAGATTCTCTTGGAGCACGGGCAAAGGCTCGTCACCGGCACGACGACCTTCATCTTGAAACACCTCTCGCCCTTGTCGACCTCCCCGACGAAAGTCACTTCGTAGTCCATCAAGCTCTTCACCTTGGAGATCGGAGCGGCCTTGTTGACGAAGTACGGAAACGTCATCTCGATGTGGCCGGACTGGGCCTCCAGGCGCTCGACCATCTCGTCGAGCATCAGCCTGAACGTCTCCACGGAGATCTCACGCTCGTGCGCGTTCAGGATCTCGACGAAGCGCGACATGTGGGTGCCCTTGAACTGGTGCGGCAGGCCGACGTACATGTTGAACGTCGCGACCGTGTGCTGCACGTCGCCCGTGCGTTCGGCGACGCGGATGGGATGGCGGATCGCCTTGATGCCCACCTGGTCGATGGCGAGCTTGCGCTTGTCCTCGGAGCCCTGAACGTCGGGAATGACAAGCGGGTCGCGGATATTCATGAAGAACCTTTCGTCACCTTGGCTCGGTGTTAGACGATCTTAACATGCGATCCGTTCCCCCCTTTTTCAAGACGCGCGCGGATCGCGGCGACGATGCCCCCCTTGTCCAGGCCGATCGAAGCGAGCAGCTGCGCCTGGTCGCCGTGGTCGACGAAGCGGTCGGGCAGCCCCAGCTGGAGGAGCGGGGTGACGATGGCGCGCGCGCCGAGCGCCTCGGCGACGGCGCTTCCTGCGCCGCCCAGGACCGCGTTCTCCTCGATGGTGACGAGGAGCCCGTGGGTTCCGGCGAGCTCCGCCGCGAGATCCGCGTCCACGGGCTTGACGAAGCGCATATCGACGACGGTTGCATCGAGGTAGTTGCCCGCCTCGAGTGCAGGTTTGAGCAGGCTGCCGAACGCGAGAATCGCAACAGAGCCTTGCCCGCCGGGACCGCGTCGGCGGACGACCCCCTTGCCGAGCGGCAGCGAGCTCATTTCCTTTACGATCTGTGCACCCGGGCCGCTGCCGCGGGGATAGCGCACCGCGGCGGGCTGATCGAGCGAGAACGCCGTGGCGAGCATCTGGCGGCATTCGTTCTCGTCGCTCGGAGTCATCACTACCATGTTGGGAACGCAGCGCAGATAAGTCAGATCGAAGGCACCGTTGTGCGTCGCCCCGTCGCCGCCCACGAGGCCCGCCCTGTCGAGCGCGAACACGATCGGAAGGTTCTGGATGCAGACGTCGTGAATGAGCTGATCGTAGCCACGCTGCAGAAAAGTCGAGTAGATCGCGAGCACGGGCTTCAGGCCCTCGCAGGCGAGCCCCGCGGCGAAAGTCACCGCGTGCTGCTCCGCGATGCCCACGTCGAAATACCGGTCGGGAAATTCTTGCGCGAAGCGCACCAGCCCCGAGCCCTCCCGCATCGCCGGCGTGATGCCGACGAGACGTGAATCGAGCCGCGCCATGTCGCACAGCCACTCGCCGAACACCTGCGTGTAGGTCGGCTGGCCGCCGCTCGCCTTCTTGATGCCGTGGGCGGGATCGAACTTGCCCGGACCGTGATAGAGCACCGGATCGGCCTCGGCGAGCTTGTAACCCTGACCTTTCTTCGTGACGACGTGCAGGAACTGCGGGCCTTTCAGCTCCTTGATGTTCTTCAGCGTCGGGATGAGCGAATCGAGATCGTGGCCGTCGATCGGCCCGATGTAGTTGAAGCCGAACTCTTCGAACAGCGTGGCCGGCACGATCATGCCCTTCGCGTGCTCTTCGA
>CAYQVE010000006.1:0-3387 GCA_964420785.1 uncultured Enterobacteriaceae bacterium
GGGAACTGAATCTGCCGCGCGGGAAATCCAATCGCGGGGATCCGGACGAGATCGCGGCGCGACTGTGGGCCCTGGGAATGCGAGGACATCTGAGCGCAGCCACGCGCGGTTGCGCTGAGACAGCCTCCAAACCGGCTTGGGAAAGTCGGGCAGCGTGACCTTCTTGTCCCGAGCCGTCCTCGGCGTGACGTGCAGGAGGGCCGCGATCTCTTTGCCCGAAACTCCACCCGGGCGAAGAATTTTGATCTGCCACTTTCCGTCCAAATGCTCGGCGGCGAGGACGGTGCTTTCAAGGCCGACGCTGCAGGCACCGCCGTCGACGACTCCGACCTTTCCGTTAAATTCATCTTCAACATGCGCGGCGGTCGTGGGGCTGGTGCGGTCGTGCTTGGGCGAGGGGGCATGCGCCTGAAAGGCATCGGCGTCTCCCCGGGGGTGGTCGCGGGCCGCGCCGTCGTGCTGATTCAAAGAGACCAGGTCCTCAGGTATCAGATCGCTCCGGCTCGAGTCGCCCACGAGCTGAGACGGCTGGACGAGAGTCGCGCGCAGTCGCGCGAGCAGCTCATCGACATCCGCGCGCGTGTGGCGGAGCGGCGGCCCGAGCTCGCGTCGCTCTTCGACGCGCAGCTCCTGATGCTCGACGATCCGATGGTCCTGCCGCGCGCCGCCGACATCGTGCGCGAGAGCCGCGTCAACGCCGAGTGGGCCGTGCAACAGGTCTTCCACGAGTTCAGCGCAGTGTTCGACGAGGTCGCCGATCCCTACGACCTGTGGATGACCTGCGCGGTGAACGGCGAGGAGCGCATGCGAGTCAACACGCGCGACCAGATCTGGAAGCTGCCCGACCTGCTCGAGCATTTCTCGCGCTACATCGCGATCGAGCCGGGCGACATGTTCGCAACCGGCGCCCCTGGCGGAGTCGCCGTGGGCAAGCCGAACGCGGCGGAATTGTTCCTGAAGCCCGGGGACGTGGTCGAATGCTCGATCGAGGGCGTCGCGACGCTGCGCACCCACATCGTTTCGCCCGGATTGGTCGAGCACCGTGGACATGCGACATAATTCACGTCGGAGGAAGCCATGAAAGGAATCGTGATATCGGTACGCGGGTTCGGGCTGGCGGCGCTCGTCGCATCGGCCCCGGCGGCGGCGCAGGTCGTCCTCAACGCAAGCTCCTGGGTTCCGCCCGGGCACCCGATCACCGCGACCATGCTCGCGCCGTTGTGCGCGGACATCGAGAAAGTGACCGCGGCCCGCGTGAAATGCAACATCCTGCCCAAGGCGCCCGTCGGGGCGGTGCAGACTTTCGACGGCGTGAAGGACGGCCTGATGGACCTCTCCTTCGTCACGCACGGCTACACGCCGGGCCGCTTCGCTCTCACAGACGCGCCCGAATTCCCGTTCATGGGCGACACCGCCGAGGCCATGTCGGTCGCCTACCAGCGCATCTACGCGCACATGCTCGCCGGGGCGGACGAGCACAGTGGTGTAGTGCTGCTTTCGGTGTTTACCCACGGCCCGGGACAGATGTACAACACCAAGCGCGCGATCGGCGCGCTCAGGGATCTCGACGGGCTGAAGATCCGCGTCGGCGGCGGCTTGGTGAACGAGATCGCCAAGAAACTGGGCGCGGTGCCGATGCTCAAGCCCGCCCCCGAGAGCTACGAGCTGCTCTCCAGCGGCGTCGCCGACGGGCTGTTCTTCCCGAAGGAATCGCCGCTCTCGTTCAAGCTCGTTCCGCTCATCAAGCACGTCACCTACGTTCCGGGCGGCCTGTACAACGTGAGCTTCGCGTGGATCGCGAATCCGGCGAAGTGGAGTCAGATCCCGGAAGCCGACCGCAAGGCGATCCGGCCGCTCCTGGGCGAGGCCCTCGCGCGACGCTCCGGACGCGCCTGGGACGCGGCCGACGCAAAAGGCGAGGCGGCGGTGCGCGAGGCCAAGATCCCGATCGTCATAGCGAGCGCCCAGTTCCGCGCCGAGATCAAGGCGAAGACCGACCCGCTCGAGCGCGAATGGATCGAGAAGAAGGCGAGGCCCAAGGGCATCGACGGGGCGGCGGTGCTGAAGGCGCTGCGCGCCGAGATCGCGGCGATGGAGAAGAAATAGTCGACGTGCAACCGCGGCGCCGCGAGCTCGGGTGAAATCCCGCCGGCCGCTCGACTGGTTCGACCGCGCGGTCGTGCCTGCGCTCGGCCATGTCGCCGCGGCGCTGATGCTCTGCCTGATGCTGCTCACCTGCGTCGACGTCGTCGGGCGCTATTTCCTCAACAAGCCGGTCACGGGCGGCTTCGAGCTCACCGAGGTGCTGCTCGCCGCGCTGATCTTCGCGGGCCTGCCGCTCGTCACCTTGCGCGGCGACCACATCACCGTCGACCTGTTCGACCCGGTGACCCCGGACTGGCTGTTCCACATCCAGCACGCGCTCGCGTCGCTCGTCGGCGCGGCCTGCACCGGCTGCCTTTCTTGGCGCCTGTGGCTGCGCGCCGAGGACCTCCAGCGCGCGGGCGAGACCACTTCGCAGCTGCAATTCAGGCTCGCTTGGCTCACCTACGCGATGGCCGTCCTCATGGCGCTCACCGCCATGGCCCTGCTCGTGACGCTGTTCCGCCGGCCGCATCGCCACGTTCCCGGCGAGACCGAGGGGCCGCTCGCATGACCGAGGGACTGCTCGGGCTCGCCGCTTTCCTGCTGCTCGCTTTTATGCGGGTCCCGATGGCCTTCGCCATGGGGATCGTGGGCTTCTTCGGCTTCGCCTGGAAAGTCAATTTCGGCGCGGCGGCATCGATGATCGCGCAAACCACCTACGAGACCGGCCTCGCGTATACCCTGTCGGTGATCCCGCTCTTCATCCTCATGGGCAATTTCGTGGTGCGTGCGCGCATGTCCGAGGAGCTCTACCACGCCGCCTACACCTTTCTCGGGCACAAACGCGGCGGCCTCGCCATGTCCACCATCGTCGCCTGCGCGGGCTTCGGGGCGATCTGCGGCTCTTCGATCGCCACCGCCGCGACCTTCGCCAAGGTGGCCTACCCTTCGATGCGCAAGTTCGGCTACAAGGACACGCTTGCATCCGGCTCGATCGCCGCAGGCGGCACGCCCGGCATCCTGATTCCGCCTTCGGGTATCCTGGTGATCTACGGCATCCTTACCCAAGCCAATAACCGCAAGCCCTTCCCCGCCGGCCATCCCGGCCCGCTGTGCCGACTCGGCCACGTCCTCGATCAGCTGGCTGGCCTGATCGAAGCGGCCGCGCAAGACCGCCAGCATGGCATAACGCGCCGTCACCATGACCGCCGCCTCGGCGTCACCGGCCGCACTTGCTTCCCGTGCCAAGGCGGCCAGCGCGGACTCGGCACTGGCGCGCTGGTGCCCATCTCAGGCAAGAGC
>CAYQVE010000006.1:3397-10753 GCA_964420785.1 uncultured Enterobacteriaceae bacterium
CTCCCCGGTATCGTGGCGACGCTGCTCCTCTGCCTCGCCGTCGCCTGGATGACCCGGCGCGATCCGCTGGCCGGCCCGCGGGGCGAGCGCAGCTCTCGGGCGGTGCGCCTCGAGGCGATCAGGCACGTCTGGCCGGTGGTTTTGCTGTTCCTCGTCGTGATCGGCGGGATCTACGCCGGCGCCTTCACCGCGACCGAGGGTGCGGGAATCGGCGCCGGGGGCGCGCTCGTGTTCGCGCTGGCGCGCCGGGCGCTCGGCTGGAGCACCTTCGTAGAGGTCCTGATCGAGAGCGTGCGCACCACCTCGATGCTGTTCATGATCCTGATCGGCGCGCTCATCTTCGCGAACTTCATCAACTACACCACGATGCCTTCGGACCTGAAGGGCTTCGTCACCCGGTTCGCCGTCCACCCGATTCTGGTGGTCGTGGCGATCTGTGCGATCTACGTGGTGCTCGGCACGGCGATGGAGGAGCTGTCGATGATCCTGCTCACGGTGCCGCTGTTCTTTCCCGTCGTGACTGCGCTCGGCTTCGACCCCGTCTGGTTCGGCATCATCATCGTGATCGTCGTCCAGATCGGCTTGATCAGCCCGCCGGTGGGGATGAACATCTTCGTGGTGAAGAGCCTGCTGCGCCACCTGACGATAGGCACGGTGTTCCGCGGCGTGCTCCCTTTCAACGTGGCGCTCGTCGCGCTGCTCGCGATCATCGTCGCCTTCCCGCCGATCGCGACCTGGCTGCCGGGATTCATGAAATGATTCTGGCAATGGATCAACCCGAACCGATCGAGAAGGCGAGCATTGACGAGCTGCGTGCTCTGCAGCACGAGCGGTTAAGCTGGACCCTCAAGCATGCCTACGACAGGGTTCCGCACTACCGCAAGGCCTTCGTTGCCGCGGGCGTCCACCCCGGCGATCTGAAAGAGCTTGCGGACCTCGCGAAGTTTCCGTTTACCACCAAGGCCGACCTGCGGGCAAACTATCCCTTCGGGATGTTCGCGGTGCCCATGGACAGAATCGTGCGCGTGCATGCCTCGAGCGGGACCACGGGCAAGCCCACCGTCGTCGGCTACACGAAGGAGGACATCGACACTTGGTCGGCGGTGATGGCGCGTTCCATCCGTGCGGCGGGTGGGAAGTCGACCGATATCGTGCACGTCGCCTACGGCTACGGCCTTTTCACCGGGGGCTTGGGCGCGCACTACGGCGCCGAGGCGCTGGGCGCGACTGTCGTTCCGGTGAGCGGCGGCATGACCGAGCGGCAGGTGCAGCTGATGTGCGATTTCAAGCCCGGCATACTCATGTGCACGCCATCGTATGCGCTGGTGATCGCCGACGAGTTCGCGCGCCAGGGCCTCGACCCGGCGCAGTGCTCGGCGCGCGTCGGGATCTTCGGCGCAGAGCCGTGGACCGAGGGCATGCGCGATGAGATCGAGAGGCGCCTTGGCCTCGCCGCGTTGAACCACTACGGACTGTCGGAGGTGATCGGGCCGGGAGTCGCAAGCGAGCACCTCGAGACCCGCGACGGGCTGACGATCTGGGAGGACCACTTCTATCCCGAGATCATCGATCCGCAGAGCGGCAAGGGGTTGCCCGACGGCGAGAACGGCGAGCTGGTCCTCACCTCGCTCACCAAGATCGGCATGCCGGTGATCCGTTTCCGCACGCGCGATCTCACGCGCCTTTCGCCCGGCACCGCGCGCAGCATGCGCCGCATGGCGCGTGTCACCGGGCGCAGCGACGACATGCTGATCATCCGAGGCGTCAACGTGTTCCCTTCGCAGATCGAGGAACTGCTGCTGAAGCAAGAGCGGCTTTCGCCCCACTACGTGCTCGAAGTCCGCCGCGACGGGCACCTGGACGATCTCGACGTGCTGGTCGAGCACCGCCCGGAAATTCCGGGGCCGCTCCCGGTCGCGGCAAGGACCGCCCTCTCGCAGGATGTGGAACGGATGATCAAGGGTTATATTGGTGTGACCGCCAAGGTGCACGTGGTCGAGCCGGGCACGGTCCAGCGCTCGCAGGGCAAGGCGGTCCGAGTCATCGACAAGCGGCCCAAGACCTGAAGGAGCGGCGCTTTGGCGGCAACGGCACCTGTTCAAGAGGCAGCGCCCCAGGACACCGGCGATTTTGCCGGCGACTGCACGCGCTACTCGCGATTCTGGGAGAGCAGCGCGGCGCTGCTCGCGCGCCTGCCCGCCAAGCCCGCGCGCAACGCAGAGCAGGCGCAAGCGGCCGAGCGGATCAAGCAGGCAGCGCGCGACGCGCGCACGCATTTCCTCTCCGCCCACGTCGAAGCGGTCTACGAGCGGCTCACGCAGAAACGCTCGCGCTTCATCCGCGTCGAGAAGCTCGTGTACGACGCGGCGGCGCTCGTGCCGGGGCTCGTCCCGACGCGCGGGCAGGTCGCGGCAGAGTCGGCGCTCCTGCAACGAGACAAGGAGGGGCACGAAATCGACCAGGGGATCTTCGCCTCCGCGGTTCTTGCGAATCCACGCGCAGGGCACCACCTCTGCCACGCGATGCTGCTGCCTCACGCCAAGACGGCCGAACGACTCTCGGACCTGGGAATGAACGGGCGTACGGACCTGGGCGCGGCCGAGGTCTTTCGCAGAGGCAAGGCCTCGTACGTGATCCAGAAGAATCCCCGCCACCTGAACGCCGAGGACGACAGCACCCTCGAGGCGGCCGAGATCGCGGTGGATCTCGCCATCCTCGATCCGCGCACCCAGATCTGCGTGCTGCGCGGCGATATCGTGCAGAGCGGAAAGTACCAGGGACGCCGCGTGCTCGGCAGCGGCATCAACCTCACGCATCTCTACCGCGGCAAGGTGCCGTTCATCTGGTACCTGCAGCGCGACCTGGGAATCGTGAACAAGATCTACCGGGGTCTGGCGCGGCCGGACGCTCAGCCGGACGACGTCAACGGGCGGACCTTGGAGAAACCCTGGATCGCGGCGGTGGAGGGATTCGCGATCGGCGGGCACTGCCAGTACCTGCTCGTCATGGACTACGTGCTCGCGGCGCAGGACGCGTTCATGAGTCTGCCCGCGCGCAAGGAGGGCATCATCCCCGGCGCGGCCAACCTTCGCCTGCCGCGCTTCGTTGGAGACCGCATCGCGCGCCAGGCGATCATGGCCGAGCGCCGCTTCGATTGCGACAGCGCGGAGGGGCGGCTGATCTGCGACGAAGTGGTCGCGGGAGGCGACATGGACGGCGCGATCGAACGCGTCGTCGACAAGCTGACCGGTTCGGGCGTGGTCAGCGCGAGCGCGAACCGGCGCGCCTTGCGCATCGCGCAGGAGCCGTTTGATCTGTTCCGGAGCTATTTCGCCCTGTACGCGCTCGAGCAGGCCTACTGCCACTTCAGCCCGGCGCTGATCGAGAACCTCGAACGGAACTGGAACGCGAAGAGCCGCAGGCTGGACTGAACGTCAGCTGTCTCCGGACTCGTTGTCCGACCAGCGCCTGCGAGGTCCCGAATAGGGATAGTCCGCCGGGTCGTCCCCGCCCGCCTCTTCCTCGAGGTCGTCGAACTTGTCCAATTGCCGGAGCAGCGATTGCAGGCGCAGCTCGGCGGCGGAATCCCGGTCCGCCTGACTCGAGAGGCGCTTGGCCACGCTCGACGCGCGTTCGTAGTCGCGCTTCGTTCTGACCGGCCGCGCGTACCCGTTGGCTTTTCTTCGCTTGGCCATGACTACCCTTTCCTGCCGGCCCCGATGGGCTCTTCCTCGTAAGTGTAGCCTTACTTGGGGGCCGGGGTCGATTGATGCTGGCGCCGTCGCGCCCGCTCGCGCAACGCGCCGCGCGCGACCCAGGCGATGCCCGCCAGGACGAGCACGCCCATGAGCCAGCGGATGGCGACTGCCAGCTGCGAGGCGTCGGGCGCCGGCCACGGGAACTTGCTCAAGCGATCCGCGCGCTCGGTCATCCAGTGCCAGGCCGTGTGGCCCACCAGCACCGAGAGAATGATGGTTCCCAGACGCTCCGCGACCAGAAACCGGAACAGGATTTCCAGCGCGGGGACGAGGAACGCGAGCACGAGGAGCTGACCGAGCTCGACACCGAGATTGAACGACAGAAGCGATGTCAACAGGTGTGACCCGGCGAATTGCAGAGTTTCGCGGAGCGCGAAAGAGAAAGCGAACCCGTGGACCAGGCCGAACCCGAAAGTGATCAACCAGCGGCGCCCGACGTTGCTGCCGAGGACGTTCTCGATCGCCATGTACAGGATGGAAATCGCGATCAGCGTTTCGATCAGCGGCGGAAACCACAGCGCGTCCGGTCCAAGGCCGTACGCGGAAGCGATAAGCGTGATCGAGTGCGCGACGGTAAACGCGGTGACCAGCAGGACGAGCTGCCCGACCCTCCGGAACGGGATCACCAGGCAAAGCAGGAACAGCAGATGGTCGGTCCCCTCGAGGATGTGGAAGAATCCCGCCTCGACGAAGCGCCAGGCGGCCTGGTGCCAGCGCGGAGCCAGCCTGACCAGGCCCGGATCCCCGTGCAGCTCGAAGGCGCGCACGACGCCCTCGGCGGGCAGGAAGCGGAGCGCGACGCTGGTTCGCAGGCCGAGCCGCTCGAGCCGGGGCCGGATCGAGAAGTCTGAGCGATCGGAGCCGATCGCATATTCGAACAGGACGTCGAGCAGCGCCTGTTCCCAGTAGAGCTCCATGTTGTTGGGCAGGCGCGGGCCGGCGAGGTGCGCGAGCGCCTGCTCGTAGGACGCGAAGGACTTGTCCGACTCCAGCGACACGCGGGCGTCGGCGACCCGCGGCAGGCCCAGGCGGAGGTCGTTCTCGTAAAGCTCGACGCTGTCGGCGATCCACAGCGTTGCCGCGTTGCGCAGCGCCGCGGCGGCGCGCGCGAGATCGAGGTAGCCCGCTCCCCGTTTCGGAAAATCCACTTCGCGCATGGCCTTCAGCGGCACGCGCACCAGCAGGTGCAGCTGCCGCCCGTCCGGCCTGACGAAGGCATGGACCGTGACCTCGGTCGGGATGTCGTGAGCCTCGGCGCAAGGAGGCAGGACGAGCGCCAGCGCCGTCAGCGCTGCGAGGCAGTTGACAAGGATTTTCCGGGCGTCGAGCATAGCGGCAGCGCAGCTTACAAGGAAAAGGGGGAGACAATGAAAAGCAATGAGAACAAGCGCAATCTTCGCATCGCTGCGGCCTTTGTTTCAGTCCTCGCCGCGCTCGCAGCCTGCCAGGCCTTGCTCGAAAACAGGGCCGCCACCTCAGGACCGACCGTCCAGGCGCCGGTGTTCGAGGTGGATCCCTTGTGGCCGAAACCCTTGCCGAATCACTGGCTGCTCGGCTGGACGATCGGGGTGTGGGTCGACGAGCAGGACCACGTCTGGGTCATCCATCGCGGAGCGGGAGGGCTGCACGTCAATGAAAAGGGGCTGGAGCAGAATCCTCCCATCTCCGAGTGCTGCCGCACGGCCCCGCCCATTCTGGTTTTCGATCAGGCCGGCAACCTGGTCAGGTCCTGGGGCGGCCCGGGACCGGGCTACGAGTGGCCGGAAGGGGCACACGGCGTCCACGTCGACTACAAGGGCAACGTGTGGCTCGGCGGCAACGGCAAGGGCGACGCCCACGTCCTGAAGTTCACCAAGGAGGGGAAGTTCCTGATGCAGCTGGGCCGCTACGGCAAGAACGCGGGCAGCAACGATCCTGAGAACTTCGGGCGCGTCGCGAAGATCTGGGTCGATCCCAAGACCAACGAAGCGTACATCGCCGACGGCTACACCAACAAACGCGTCGCCGTGGTCGACGCCGATACCGGCAAGATGAAGCGCTACTGGGGTGCGTACGGCAACAAGCCGAACGACGCTCCCATGGGTAACTACGACCCGAAAGCCCCGCCAGCCCAGCAGTTCCGCAACCCGGTGCACTGCGTCGAACGCTCGAACGACGGTCTCATCTACGTGTGCGACCGCCAGGGCGACCGCGTGCAGGTATTTCGCCCGGACGGGACGTTCGTGAAGGAAGGGTTCTACGCCAAGGAGACGCTCGCCTCGGGCTCGGCCTGGGACATCACCTTCTCGAAGGATCGCGAGCAGCGCTTCATGTTTCTCGCCGACGGCCAGAACGAGAAGGTGCGCATCATCCTGCGCGAAACGCTGGAGGAGATTTCCAACTTCGGAGACGGCGGGCGCCAGCCGGGCCAGTTCTACGGCGTACACAGCATCGCCTCCGATTCCAAGGGAAACCTCTACACGACCGAGACGTACGAGGGCAAGCGCGTGCAGAAATTCGTCTATAAGGGCATAGGCGCGGTCCCGAAGGGGAGCCAGGGCGTGCTGTGGCCGCGCTCCGGGTGAGATCCCGATGCGGCGCCTGCGGGACGCGTTCATAGGCGCTGTCCTCGCTCTATTCGCGGCCGGCACGTCCGCACAGGGTTTTCCCTCGAAACCGGTGCGCATCGTAGTGCCCTTCCCGCCGGGCGGGGGCGCCGATACGCTCGCGCGCATCATGGAGCCCAAGCTCGCCGGGATCTGGGCGCAGACCATCGTGGTCGAGAACCGGCCCGGGGCGAGCGGCCACATCGGCGCGGATTTCGTCGCAAGGTCCGCGCCCGATGGCCATACGCTCCTCATGAGCTCGACCGCATCGCTCACGGAAAAGAACGTGGGCCAGTTCGCCCCGGTCTCGCTCGTCTCGGCCTCGGCCTACATCGTCGCCGCGAACGTCGGCGTCGCCGCCGCCGACATACGCGGGCTGATCGCGCTCGCCAAAGCGAGCCCGGGGAAGCTCAGCTTCGGCTCCTCGGGCACGGGCGCGGCTTCGCATCTTTCGGCGGAGCTGTTCAAGTCCATGGCGGGTGTGGACCTGCTGCACGTGCCTTACAAGGGCACCGGACAGGCGCTCACGGACCTGCTCGCAGGGCACGTGAACCTGATGTTCGCGCCTGCGCAGACGGTGATGCCCTACGTACAGGCGGGCAAGCTGAAGGCGCTCGCCGTCACCGGAGCGAGGCGCTCGCAGACCCTGCCGGAACTTCCGACCGTCGCCGAATCGGGACTTCCGGGCTACGAAGCGGTGGGCTGGTTCGGCCTGCTCGCGCCGGCGGCGACGCCGAAAGCGACGGTGGCGAAGCTCTCCGCCGAAGCGAATCGTGTGCTCGCGATGAGCGAGGTACGGGAAAGAATGCTAGTCCTCGGTGCCGAGCCCGCGGGCAACACCCCCGAGGAGTTCGCGCGCTTCATACGCGGCGACCAGGCGAAATGGTCCAAGCTGATGAAAGAGGCGGGGATCCAGGCGGAGTAGAGGGGGAGGGATGCACGTCGTCGAGCGCCTCGCCGAATTCGCGGAGGCCCATCGCGCGCGGCCGGTCGCACCGCAGGTCCTGCATCAC
>CAYQVE010000006.1:10763-30620 GCA_964420785.1 uncultured Enterobacteriaceae bacterium
AAGGTGGGGTGAGCGCCGGGCAGGGGGGGCCTTTCCCGGGGGCCATGGTGGGGCCGCGCGGGTTACTGGGGGCCGCGCTCGCCGGAGAGCTCGACCGCGGCGAAGCACGGCTTGCGCTCGGCAAGCGCGCGAGCGTGCGCGCAGCGGCGCTCATCAACGCCGCGGCCGCGCATACGGTCGAGGTGGACGACATTTTCCGCGAGGGCATCTATCATCCCGGCGCCCCGACCATCGCTGCGGCGCTCGCTGTCGCGCAGTCGCGGCACGCCGCGGGCGAAACGTTCCTGCGCGCGGTGATCGTCGGCTACGAGATCTCCACGCGCATCGCCGAGACAATGGGCCGTGCTCACTACAGGTACTGGCACAACACCGGTACCATCGGCTGTTTCGGCGCGGCGAGCGCCTCAGCCGAGCTGCTCGGCCTCGACAGAAAGCGTTTCGCCCATGCGCTCGCGACGGTTGCCACTTTCTCCGCGGGCCTGCAGCGGGCGTTTCGCGCGGATTCGATGTCCAAGCCCATGCACGCGGGACGCGCTGCGGAATCCGGCGTCACTGCGGCACTCGCCGCGGCTGAAGGCGTCACCGGATCGCTCGACATAATGGAGGGCGAAGCGGGCTACGGCCGCGCCATGGGTTACGCAGACGCAGGCGAGGGCCCGGATTGGGAGCGTGCGCTCGCAACGCTGGGCGAGGACTTCCACATCACGCGGATGAGCTTCAAGAACCACGCCTGCTGCGGCCACGCCTTCGCCGCGATCGACGGCGCGCTTGCGCTGAAGGCGCGCATGCGCGTGGCCGCCGGGGAGATCGCGCGGGTGCGCGTCGGGAGCTACCGCGCGACCCTGGAGGTGGCGGGGATCGCGGACCCCGCGACGGCCGCCGAGGCGCGGTTCAGCACGCCTTATCTCGTCGCGACGGCGCTCACGCACGGCAGCGTGCGGCTCGCCGCGTTCGAGGCGGCGCGTCTCCAGGACCCGGCGACGCGCTCGCTCATGCGGCGCGTCGAGGTGGTCCTCGACCCCGGGCTCGATGCCGCATTTCCGGCGCAGCGCGCGGCGCGCGTCGCGATCGAGTCGCACGACGGCCGGCGCGGCGAGCATCTCCAGCCGACACGCAAAGGCGACCCGGACATGCCGCTCTCCGACGGCGAGCTCGAGCACAAGTACCTCGAGCTCGCTTCGCCCGTGCTCGGAGAAGAGCGCGCGCGCCGTCTGCTCGCGCGGCTCTGGCGGCTGGAAAGCGAACCGCAGCTGGGCTCCCCGTGAGCCTCGCCGAGGCGCTCTTCGCTCCGCGCGCCGTCGCGCTCGTCGGGGCATCCGGGGACCCGGCGAAGAACAGCGCGCGCCCTTTGCGCTTCCTGCGCAAGCACGGCTACGCGGGACGCATCGTCCCGATCAACGCGTCGCGCGGCGAAGTGCTCGGTGAGCGCACCTGGAGCAGCCTCGCCGAGGCGCCCGGCGCGATCGACCACGCCTTCATCATGACTCCGGGCGATTCGGTCGAGCGTGCGATCGAGGAATGCGGCGCGCGGGGTGTGCCTGTCGCGACGATTTTCAGCGACGGCTTCGCCGACGCGGGGGGCGAAGGCGCGGCGCGGCAGGCGCGTCTCGTCGCGCGCGCGAGAACACTGGGCGTGCGCGTGCTGGGCCCAAACAGCATGGGGCTCGTCGACGTCCCCGGCCGCGTAGCCCTCACCGTGAACGCGGTGCTCGAGATGGACGCGCTGCCCGTGGGCACGACGAGCTTCGTGTCCCAGAGCGGAACCATGCTCGGCACCGTGCTCTCGCGCGGCGCGGCGCGGGGTCTGGGCTTCGCCAAGCTCGTCTCGGTCGGCAACGAATCCGATCTCGGGATCGCTGAGCTGGTCGAGCTGCTCGCCGAGGATCCCGGGACGAAGGTGATCCTCCTGTTTCTCGAAACCATACGCGACGGTGTGAGACTTGCCGCCGCGGCGCGCGCGGCCCACGCGGCGGGAAAGCCCGTGGTCGCGTACAAGCTCGGCCGCTCGCGGCCCAGTGCCGAGCTCGCGCGCTCGCACACCGGAGCTCTGGCAGGCGAGGATGCGGCACTCGCCGCGTATTTCCGCGACTGCGGCATCGTGCGAGTGGATATGCTCGAGACGCTCATCGAGATCGCGCCGCTCCTATCGGGACGGATGCCGCCGAACCTGCCGCGGGCCGCACGCGTTGCGGTCGTGACCACCACCGGGGGCGGCGCGGCGAGCGTCGTGGATCGGCTGGGCATGTTAGGCATCGAGACGGTCGCGCCGAGCTCCAAATCGCCGATCATCGATCTGACGATGACGGCGACCGCGGAGCTGTACACCGCGACGCTCGATGACCTGCTTGCGTCTCCCCAGTGTGACGGCGTGCTGGCGGTGGCCGGGTCTTCGGCGCAGTTCCATCCGCAACTCGCGGTCGAGCCGATCGTGCTATCGAAGAGGAACGCGAAACCGCTCGCGGTCTTTCTCACGCCGCACGCGGAACGCTCTCTCGCGCTGCTCGCCGAGCGTGGGATCGCCGCCTTTCGCACCCCGGAAGCCTGCGCCGACGCGCTTGCAGCATACTTCGCGTGGTGCTCGCCCCGCACCCGCGCCGCTGCCGCATCCGCCGAATGGCCGCGCGACTTGCCCCGGCGCGGGCGTCTCGACGAAGCGCAAGCGCTGGTACTGCTCGCCTCCCTGGGAATCCCGGTGGCTGAGCACGCGATCGCGCAGCCTCCCGGCTGTGCGCACGCAATTCCCTATCCCGTGGCGGCAAAGGCGCTTTTCTCCGGCATCCTCCACAAGACCGAAGCCGGGGCGGTGCGTCTTGGCATCGCGGACCGGGCCGAGTTCGATCGCGAGGTCCGCGCGATGCTCGAACGCGTTCCCGCGGCCCGCGCCGTACTGGTTCAGAAGATGGAATCGGGTCTTGCCGAGGCGATCGTCGGCTACCGCGACGATCCGGTTGTCGGCCCGATCGCGCTCGTCGGGGCGGGAGGTACACTCGCGGAAATCTACAAGGACTGCGCGCTGCGCCTCGCTCCGGTGAGCGAGGAGGAGGCCGCGGCGATGATCGCGGAAGTGAAGGGCCTCGCAGTGCTGCGCGGCTACCGCGGGCTGCCGCGCGGCGATCTGCGCGCGCTGGCGCAGGCTGTCGCCGCGCTCTCGCGCCTGGCGCTCATCAGCGGTCGGCCGGTCGCCGAAGCCGAGATCAATCCGCTGATCGTCAAGCGCGAAGGCGCCGTTGCGGTCGACGGGGTCGTCGTAATGAAGGAGTGAACATGGATTTCCGTTTCACGCCCGAGCAGGAACAGTTCCGCGAGTCGGTCCGGCGCTTTGCCGAGAAGCATCTCGCCCCCGGCGCGCGCGAGCGCGCGCACTCGCGTGAATACCCCTGGGACGTCGCCAAGCTCATGGCGGCGCAAGGGCTGCTCGGGATCACGATCGCGGAAGCCGACGGCGGCCAGGGCGGCGCGCTGATCGACGCCGTGATCGCGATCGAGACCGTCGCCTCGGTGTGCCCGAGAAGCGCCGATGTCGTCCAGGCGGGCAATTTCGGACCGATCCGGGTGCTGGCCGAATACGGCACTAAGCTGCAGAAGGAGCGCTACCTCGCGCGCCTGCTCTCGGGCGATTCCCTGATCTCGGTCGGCATGACCGAGCCGGACGCAGGCTCCGCGGTGACCGATCTTCAAACGACTGCGACCCCGGAACGCGATGGTTATCGAGTGAACGGCTCCAAGGTGTTCGCCACGCACTCGCCGCACGCAGAAGTGATCCTTACCTACGTGCGCTACGGCCCGGGCGTGGGCGGTATCGGCTCGGTTCTGGTCGACACGAAGGCGAAAGGCCTGCGCCTCGGCAAGCCCTCGAGGTTCATGTCCGGCGAGGAGTGGGCGCAGATCTACTTCGAGAACGTATTCGTTCCTGCCGAGATGGTCGTGCTGAAGGAAGGCGGATTCAAGAAGCAGATCGCCGGCTTCAACGTCGAGCGCATCGGCAACGCGGCCCGCTCGCTCGCGCTCGGGCGCTACGCGTACGAACGCTCGCGGGAGTGGGCGATGCAGCGCAAGCAGTTCGGGCGCCTGCTGTGCGAATTCCAGGGACTGCAATGGAAATTCGCCGAAATGAAAATGAAGCTCGACGCCGCGCAGCTGCTGCTCTATCGCGCGGCGGTGAACGCCGACCGCGGTTTCCCGTCGGCGGAGGAGACCGCGATCGCCAAGGCGTTCTGCAACCAGGCTGGGTTCGACGTCGCGAACGAGTCGCTGCAGGTGATGGGGGGCCTGGGCTACACGCAGGAGGAGCTGGTCGAGTACTGCCTGCGCCGCTGCCGCGGCTGGATGATCGCCGGGGGCTCGATCGAGATCCTCAAGAACCGCATCGCCGAGACCGTCTTCGCGAGGAGCTTCCCCCAGCGCCCGGACTAGACCTCAGTCCGCGCGCGCGCCCGAGATCCTCACCACCTCGGCCCAGCGCGCCACCTCCTCGCGCAGCTGGCGGGCGAACTCCTCGGGCGTGCTGCCGACTGGCTCGGCGCCCTGCTCGAGGAGCCGCTTGCGCGTGTCGGGCGAGCTCGCCGCCTTCGTCACCGCATCGGCGAGAACGCGCACGATCTCGCGCGGCGTGGCAGCGGGGGCGAGCAGGCCGAACCACAAGGGCACCTCGACGCCTTCGACTCCCGCCTCCTTCATCGTCGGCACTTCGGGCATCAGCTCGGTGCGCTTGGCGCCCGCCACGGCGAGCGCTCGCAAGCGCCCCGACCTCACGTGCGGGCCGACCGCGACGGGGTTGATGAAGCTCAATTGAACTTCCCCGGCGAGCAGCGCGGCGATCGAGGGCGCGCTGCCCTTGTAGGGGACGTGCACGATGCTGGTTCCGCTGCGCAGCTTGAAGAGCTCGGCGGCGAGGTGCTGCGTCGAGCCGGCGCCCGCCGAGGAATAGTTGAGCGCACCGGGCCGCTCGCGCGCGAGCGCGACCAGCTCTTTGAGGGATCGCGCCGAAAGGGAAGCCGGCACCACGAGGATATTCGTGCTCTCCGAGAAGACCGATACGCCGGCGAAGTCGCGCAGCGCGTTGTAGGGCGGGTTGCGGTAGAGCGACATGTTGATCACGACCGCCGGACTGTTGAAGAGCAGCGTGTAGCCGTCCGGCGCCGATTTGGCCACGTACTCGTTCGCGATGTTGGTGCCCGCCCCGGGGCGGTTCTCGACGATCACCTGTCGGGGAAGGAGTTCGGAAAGCTTCGATGCGAGCACTCGCGCGTTGATGTCCACGCCGCCTCCGGGGGTGAAGCCGACGATGAGCCGCGGCGGCCGGCTCGGATAAGGCTGGGCAGGGACTGTCGCGACGTGAAAGAGGAGTACGAGCGCAAGGGGAAAGGCGAATCTTCCCGCTCGCATGTCGCTTCTAGCCACGTTCCTTCATGCGCCGAGCCCGGCGCGGCCGATCTCGAACGCTCCGGTGATGAACGCGAGAAGCGCCTTCCTGCGATCCTTCATCGCCAGGATTTCCTCGCCGGTGGCCACCGCGCCGAAGAAACCCTCGGTGTGCCAACGGCCGGGCGGCGGCAGCGCGGGCAGATTTCCCACGTCAAAACGCGGCCAGGGACTCACGTACACATACGGCTGAGCGTAGAACTCGTCCCCGGGAGAGACCCCGACGCCCACCGAGCGGGCCGACTCGCCTTCGCCCGCGTCGAGCCGCACCAGCGTCGCCATGTCGAAATGGTGCGGCCAGCATAACAGCGGTCCGGGACCGGGCCGCAGGCCGGCGAGCTTCCCCGCGAATTCTTCCAGCGTCTCGGCCGGGCCGCCGAACCAGCGCGACAGTTCTCCCAGTTCCCGGCCCAGCATGCCGAGCTCGTGGGATCGGCCGCCGGTCGGGTGAGCGGGTAGCGCGTAGGGGAGCTTCACGTCGCCTGCCGGCTTGAGGCCGAGAGCGTGCAGCTTGGAGTCGAGCCAAGCGCCCGCGGCCGCGTCGGTCTTGCCGTCGAATTGGAACGCATCGAGCACGCTGTCGCCGCTCGTCACGATCAGCTCGAGCCGCGACATGCGAATGCCAACCCGGACCCCGCCGCCTTTCGCCGGCAGCATCCGGGAAACCAGCGCCGCGTGCGACGCGTCCCAGGTGAAGGCGGAGTGGCTGTCGTCGGGGGCTGCGCTCAGGTTCGCGTGCGCGGCCCTGGCGGGCCATTGCGCCGCGTGATGCGCGAGATTGCGCGCCGCAACCAGCGCCGCGGGCGGCATTCTGCCCATTCTCGACCAGTCGAATCGCACGGGATATCTTCGAACCTCCGTCGCCCCAGCCGAGAACAACCTTACCAGATTGAGCCGCGGGCCACGACCCGAAATGGCGTCCTTCGTCGATTCGTTCCTGTTGGAGCGCGCGGGTCTCCCGGAGTATTATCGCGTGGGAAATGCACAGCGAGAGGGGGACCCATGCAGGTGAGCGAAATCCTCAAGGTCAAAGGCAACGCGCTCTTCACCATCGCGCCCGAGGGGAAGCTGACCGAGGCCGTTTCGGTCATGGCGCAGCACAACATGGGCTCGCTCGTGGTGATCGACAAGGGCCGCATGGTCGGGATGCTCACCTTCGAGGAAGTTCTGACGGCTCTGGACAAGGGCCGGGGCGCGCTCGGTGACGCGAGAGTCCGCGACAACATGGAGCACGATCCGGTGATCGCGAGCCCCGCGATGGAAGTGAACGACCTGCGCCGCACCATGATCGATTCCGGTGCGCGCTACCTTCCGGTGATGGACCGCGACAAGCTGCTCGGCGTGATTTCCTTCCGAGACGTCGCCAAGGCGGTGCTTGAGGAGCAGGACTTCGAGAACCGCATGCTCAAGGGCTATATCAAGAACTGGCCCGAATAGCCTTGAAGCCCGCGAGCGTCCGCATCGCACTCACCGTCCTCGCAATCCTCGTCGTATTCGTCGGTTTCGCCGTCTGGTTCATGACGGCAATGCCCGGCACGCGCCATCGCGGTCCGCTGCACCCGCTGGGCGGCGGGGACCGGCAAATGCCCGCCAGTCTGAAGGCGCACGTCGTCGCCGTGGCGAGCGAAGAGCACAACGCCGGGCATCCCGAAGCGCTCGAGCGCTCCGCGCGTTACATCGAGGCGACGCTCTCGGGACTGGGCTACGCCGTCTCCCGCCAGGAATTCGAAACGGGGGGCGTGAAGGTTCGAAACCTCGAGGTGGGGCGCGCCGGCCCGGGTGCGGGAAAAGCCCGGCTCATCGTGATCGGGGCGCATTACGATTCGGCGCAGGGCGCCGTCGGGGCCGATGACAACGGCTCGGGCGTGGCGGCGCTGCTCGAGCTTGCGCGCCTGCTCAAATCGGTGCAGCCCGCCGAGGGGCTGGAGATGCGGCTCGTCTTCTACGTCAACGAGGAATTGCCCTGGTTCGCGACGGAAAAAATGGGCAGCCTCGTGCACGCGAGCGGCCTTGCCCGCGAGGGAAGGGAAGTCGTCGCGATGCTTTCCCTCGAGACGATCGGCTGGTACAGCGACGCACCGGGAAGCCAGCGCTACCCGTTTCCCTTCAATCTGCTCTACCCGTCCACCGGCGATTTCATCGGCTTCGTCGCCAATCCGCGCTCGCGTGGTCTCTTGCACCGGGTCATCGGCTCGTTCAGGCGCCACGCGGCGTTCCCGTCGGAGGGTGGGGTGGGGCTGGAGTCGATCGCGGGGGTGAGCTGGTCCGACCAATGGGCCTACTGGAAATTCGGCTGGCCTGCGGTGATGGTGACCGACACCGCGCCTTTCCGCTACCCGCATTACCACACGCTGCGCGACACGCCGGACAAGCTCGACTACGACGGGCTCGCGCGCGTGGTGCTGGGCCTCGAGGGCGTGGTGCGCGATCTAGTGATCGCCGCGCCGGATTAGCCGCGTTTTTTGTCCCACACGTAGCGCACGAAGCGCTGCCAGCGGCTCGGCTTCTGCGCGAGGGCGTTCTTCATTTTTTGCGCTTCGCGGTCCCGCGCGAGCGACTTCCGCACCTGCTCGTGAACCTGGCGCAGCGTCAATCCGCCGGGACCTTTCATCTTGTCCGGATCGTTTTCGGCCATACCGATCAAAGAGTTCGCTCTGCCCCCTATGCTAAACTCGCAGGGCGCTCTTTGCGAGAGTTTCCATGTCCGGCAACAGCTTCGGCCTGCTGTATTGCGTGACTTCGTTTGGCGAAAGCCACGGACCGGCGTACGGCGGCGTCGTGGACGGCTGCCCGCCAGGGCTAGAGCTCACCGAGAGCGACATCCAGAGAGACCTCGACCGGCGGAAGCCCGGCAGCTCTCGCCACGTGACGCAACGCCGGGAGTCCGACCGCATCGAGATTCTGTCCGGTGTTTTCGAAGGCAGGACGACTGGCACGGCGATCGGCTTTGTCATCAGAAACGAAGACCAGCGCAGCAAGGACTACAGCGCGCTCGCCGACACGTTCCGGCCTGGGCACGCCGACTACACGTATTGGCAGAAATACGGCCTGCGCGACTATCGCGGCGGCGGCCGGGCCTCCGCCCGCGAGACTACGATCCGCGTAGCCGCCGGCGCGATCGCCAAGAAGTGGCTAGGCGAGCGACACGGGGTAGAGGTGCGCGGGCATCTCGCGCAGCTCGGCCCGAACAGGATCGCGTTCAAGTCCTGGGATGCGGTCGACGAAAATCCCTTTTTTTCTCCGGATCCGGCGGTCGTTCCGAGGCTCGAACAGTTCATGGACGAGCTGCGCGCTTCGGGCGATTCCTGCGGCGCGCGGGTCAACGTCGTCGCGAGCGGGGTTCCGGCCGGCTGGGGCGAGCCGGTCTACGGCAGGCTCGACTCCGACATCGCCTCTGCGATGATGGGCATCAACGCGGTGAAAGGCGTGGAGATCGGCGCCGGCTTCGCAGCGGTCGAGCAGAAGGGCTCAGAGCACGGCGACGAGCTGACGCCGCAGGGATTTCTCTCGAACAACGCGGGCGGAACGCTGGGAGGCATCTCGACCGGCCAGGACATCCTGGTGAGCATCGCGCTCAAGCCGACCTCGAGCATCCGCGTTCCACGCCGCTCGATCGACCGCAAAGGCGAGCCGACCACGGTACAGACTACCGGCCGCCACGACCCCTGCGTAGGCATCCGCGCGACACCGATCGCAGAGGCGATGCTCGCTTGCGTTCTGATGGATCACGCGCTGCGCCATCGCGCGCAGTGCGGCGACGTCAAACCGCCGATCAGACCCATTCCCGGGAAGGTGCGCTAGATATCGCCGCGCTGCTATTTGAGCTCGAACGCGTGGGCGTAGAGCAGTCGCAGGCCAATGTCCTTGGTTTTGTCGGCGTCTTTCGGATAGCGGCTCCACAGCGCGCCCGCTTCTGCGCGCTTGCTCTGCGCGAGATAGCCTGCCATGCCTGCGGCCATCAGATACTGCCGGTGGCTGGCTGGAAGATCGCTCGGCCTCGCGAGCAGCGCCTCGGCGAGGCGTGCCATGTCGGGCGCTGCGCGGTTCCCCACCGCTTTCATCAGGTCGATCCACTGGCGCTCATCCGGCGCCACTTGTGAGCTGCAAGGCCCGCGTTCGATTCGCTCCCAGACCGTTTTCGCATCGTCGGGCGAAAGCATCGGGTTCATCGTGCGCGCCAGCTCGTAAAGCGAATGGAACCAGATGTCGGAGCGCTCGGGACCGCGGCACTCGATCAGCCTGGCGCGCGTCAGCTCGAGGTCCTTCTGGAACTGGCGCGGGATGGCGACGGGCTCAGGAGCGGTCTGGAGGAGGAGGAAATCCCGCGCATACCGCGCGCGGCGCGTGAGCTCGAGGGCCTCGAGGTATTCGTCGCCGTCCACCTTCGTTTCCGCTCGCTCGCTCTTTCTCCGCCCTTCGAGCAGAGCGACGACCGGTACGCTGTACGCGAGCAGGCCTGTCAGCTCTTCGGCCGATCCGCGCAGGAAACGCTGTTTCGCCGCGTGCAGGTCGAGGTACGGATGGAAATCCGAGTTGGCGGGAACGCCATAGGTCAGGAACATCGGTGCGAGCGAGCTTTTTCCCCCGAGCCGGCGGACCTCAATGTCCGAGATCGAATTCACGTGCACGCGACGCAGTTCCCGGGCGACACCGGGCATCGCCGTGATATTGGCGAGCGGGCGCGCCAGCGTTCGGGTCTCGCCTGCGATGATCAGCAGGTCGCTGCCCGTGGCGGCGTAAATGGCGTAATCCGGAAAGTTCTCACCGAGCGCGCGCAGCACCGAAGCGACGAGACTCGCGTCGATCTCGTACATCTGGAACCACTGGACCAGGATTCCATCCGGATTGAGGTAGCGACGCGCCAGCCGATAGAACTCACCCGTGAACAGGCTCGAGACGCCGCTGACCCAGGGGTTGGACGGCTCAGAGATGATGATGTCGTACTTGCGGTTGTAGGTCGAGAAGAACGTCTTCGCGTCGTCGAAGATGATGTGACTGCGCGGATCTGCGAAGGCGTTGGTATTGCGCGGAGAAAAGCGCCGCGACGCCTCGGCCATCGCGGGCTCGATCTCGATCGTCTCGACCGAGCGCAGCGCGTTCGAGCCGAGGAGCGTGTGCGTCGTGAGGCCCGTTCCGATTCCGATGACCGCGGCGCGCGCCGCATCGGGTCTGTAAGCCAGGGGAATCGCCGCCGTGAGGGTCATCGTGATTTCGTCCGAGACGCGCGATCCGTTCGGGTCCATGTTGATCGCGCCGTCCGACTTGCCGTTGGTGCGCAGGCTCCGGTCGCTCCCGAAATCCATGAGGCTGACGGTCGTCGTCTTGCCGTCGCGGTGGAGGAGCAGCGTGGCGTCGCTCGCCGAATAGAGATCCCCGCGGCGGAACACGCCCGAGGCCATCTTGTACGCATCGAGGTGCACGCCGCCGAGCACCGCCGCGAAGGAGGCGAGCGAGAGCGCTGCGACGCCCAGTCGCAGACGCGACCCTCCGGCAACGCGCCACAGGAGAACGAGGCCCAGGCACGCGTCGAGCGCGGCTCCGGCCGCGATCAGGCCTTTCAAGCCGAGGAAGGGCATGCCGATGTGTGCCGCGGAAAATACGCCGAGAATGGAGCCCAGCGTATTGGCGGAATACACTGCGCCGATCGACTTTTCTCCGTGGCCCCCTTGGAGAAGCGCATAAGTGATAAGCGGCAACGTGATGCCGGCGCAGAAGGTCGCCGGGAACATTATGGCGAGAGCGATGCCGTGGCTCGAAAACAGGAACAGCATGTATCCGGTTTCCGTCTTCGCGAGCGCGTTCATCACGGCCTGCATCAACCCGAACATCTCGCCATACAGCGGCAACGTGGCGAGCGCGAGCAGGCCCATCGTCACCAGCACGATACCGAGGAACCTGACCGGGTCGGCGATCGAGTCGATGCGCCGGCGTACCCAGTAGCCCCCGCAGGCGAGCCCCAGTATGAAGGCCGAGAGCATCAACTCGAACGAGTGCGTCGAGGATCCGAGGACGAGCGAGAGCATGCGGATCCAGCCGATCTCGAAGACGAACGAAGCCGCGCCGGTGAGGAGCGCCACCGCGAGGAAGGTTCGGAAAGGCGCCGCGCCTTGGGAATCCCGCCCCGCTCCGGCGCGAGCCCTCATCGGCTCCTCGGTGCCGCGGGCGAGCAGCCATACGGTGGTGGCGAGTGCGAAATTCAGGGCCCCCGCAGCCTGGACGGTGCCCGGCAGCCCCAACTTCTCGATCATGAGGAATCCGCTTGCCAGCACCCCGATCGACGCCCCGAAGCTGTTGGTGAAATAGAGCATCGCAAGCGATTCGCCGGGCGACGCCGGGTAGCGCCGGATCAGCCCCGCGCTCATCAGGGGAAAGGTCATGCCGAGCAAGATCGACTGAGGCAGGATCAGAAGCCCGGCGAGCGTCCACTTGAAAAGCGTTGCCGGAATCTCGCCGCCGAGCGCAGGCAGAATGCTCTCGTATGCGGCGTCTGTCGCGGCCACGAAAACCGGGTGGAACACAAGCGCCGCAAGCCCGATCAAGCCCTCCGCGAGCGCGTAGCCGCGCAGCAGGTTTCCCCAGGCCGCCGACCACCGGCTGCACAGCCACGACCCGATCGCCATCCCGCCCATGAACTGCGCCAGCACCAGTGTCTGTGCGTAGGCTGCGTGGCCGAGAAAGAGTTTCAGGTAATGGCTCCAGATCGACTCGTAGATGAGTCCCGCAAACCCGGATACGGTGAACAGCAGGAAAAACGCGCTTCGGGGGATGCGGCTCATGTGTAGATCGTCGGACGCAGGTTGGTGAGCGCTGGCATTATACGGGGCGGGTGTCGCGGGGCTTGATGACGCGAGCAGGGCGTGGAAAATACCTCTCTCGGGGTGCAGATGAAAATCTCAGCGTGCTTCTATCTTTTCGCGGCGATGGCTCTCGCCGCCTGCCAGACGGTACAAACGACCGAAGGCGGCGTCGTGGGCGTCGAGCGCCGGCAATCCATGTCGTCCTTGATTTCGTCCTCGCAGATCGATCGGAGCGCCGCGGACGCCTATGGCAAAGTCATTTCCGAGGCGGGTAAGAAAAACCAGCTCAACCGGGATTCTGCTCAGGTCGAACGGGTGCGCGGCGTTGCCAACCGCCTGATCCCGAGCACGGCGGCGTTCCGCGCCGATGCGCCGCGCTGGACCTGGGAGGTCAACGTGATCACCTCGCCCGAGGTGAATGCGTGGTGCATGCCCGGCGGCAAGATCGCCGTCTACTCCGGGCTCCTGACAAAATTGGATCCAAGCGACGAGGAGCTGGCTGCGGTGATGGGGCACGAGATCGCGCACGCCTTGCGCGAGCACGGGCGCGAGCGCGCAAGCGAGCAGGTGGCCCAGCAGCTCGGTGTCAGCGTGCTCAGTGTGGCGCTCGGGCTCGGCGATCTGGGCGCACAGCTGACACAAACCCTGCTCGACGTGACGCTCTCGCTGCCGCATTCTCGGACGCATGAGACCGAGGCGGATCGCATCGGCGTGGAGCTCGCCGCGCGCTCGGGCTACGATCCGCGCGCCGCCGTTTCGCTCTGGCAGAAGATGGGCAAGCTCGGCGGCAGCAAGCCGCCCGAGTGGATGTCTACACACCCTTCGGACCAGACCAGAACCCGCGACCTTCAGAATTACTCCGAGCGTGTCGCTCCCCTCTATGAGGCAGCGCGCAGGCGCTGAAGGGACGAAGGGCGATCCGGTATAATTTTGTCTTTGGGCAGCGAACCGAATGATCGCGCGCACGCTTTACGACAAGCTCTGGGAGTCGCACACGGTGCACGTCGAGGAGGACGGCACGACGCTGCTCTATATCGATCGCCACTTGGTGCATGAAGTCACCAGCCCGCAGGCGTTCGAGGGCATGAAGCTCGCGCGGCGCGAGCCTTGGCGGATATCAGCCAACCTTGCGGTTGCCGATCACAACGTTCCGACCACCGATCGCTCTCGCGGAATCGCCGACCCCGTGTCGCGCCTTCAGGTCGACACGCTCGACGCAAATTGCGCGGAATACGGCATCGTCGAATTCAAGATGAACGACGCTCGCCAGGGCATCGTGCACGTCATCGGCCCGGAGCAGGGCGCGACCTTGCCCGGAATGACGGTGGTGTGCGGTGACTCGCATACGAGCACGCACGGCGCATTCGGGTGCCTCGCGTTCGGCATCGGGACGTCGGAAGTCGAGCACGTGCTTTCGACGCAATGCCTCCTTGCGAAGAAGATGAAAAACATGCTCGTGCGCATCGCGGGGCCGCTTGCGCGCGGGGTCACGGCGAAGGACCTGGCGCTCGCCGTGATCGGCAGGATCGGAATTGCAGGGGGAACCGGCTGCACGATCGAGTACGCCGGCAGTACGGTGCGTTCGCTTACCATTGAAGGCCGCATGACTTTGTGCAACATGTCGATTGAAGCGGGAGCGCGTGCCGGGTTGGTGGCGGTCGACGAGGTAACGCTGGCCTATCTGAAGGGCAGGCCTTTCGCGCCGCGCGGCGCGTTGTGGGATCGCGCAGTGGCGCATTGGCGCACGCTGAAGAGCGACTCGGACGCGAAATTCGACCGGGAAGTGACGATCGCTGCGCGCACTATCAAGCCGCAAGTGACTTGGGGCACGTCCCCCGAGATGGTCGTGACCGTGGACGAGCGCGTTCCCGACCCTGACAAGGAGAAGGACGCGATTCGCCGGGAAGGTATGGAGAGGGCGCTCACGTACATGGGCCTCGAACCCAATACGCCCATGACCGACGTGTGCATCGACAAGGTGTTCATCGGCTCATGCACGAATTCGCGCATCGAGGACCTGCGGGCCGCTGCGGCGGTGGTTCGCGGGCGGCACCTCGCCGCGAATATCAAGCTCGCGATGGTCGTGCCGGGATCGGGCCTGGTGAAAGCGCAGGCCGAGCATGAAGGCCTTGACCAAATTTTCAAGGACGCCGGCTTCGAGTGGCGCGAACCCGGCTGCTCCATGTGCCTGGGCATGAACGCAGACCGGCTCGAGCCGGGCGAGCGTTGCGCTTCGACCTCGAACCGCAATTTCGAGGGCCGCCAGGGCACCGGCGGCAGGACCCACCTCGTGAGCCCCGAGATGGCCGCGGCCGCCGCGATCGCCGGACACTTCGTCGACGTTCGCCAGTGGAGATGACTTGATGGAGCGATTTACCGTCATGACCGGCCTGGTGGCACCGCTTGACCGTGCCAATGTCGACACCGACCAGATCATTCCGAAGCAATTCCTGAAGTCGATCAAGCGCACGGGATTCGGGCCGAATCTCTTCGATGCCTGGCGCTACCTCGACGAAGGCCAACCGGACAAGCCTGATGCGCGCCGCCCGCTCAATCCCGATTTCGTTCTCAACCAGCCGCGCTACAAAGGGGCCAGCATATTGCTTGCGCGCAAGAACTTCGGCTGCGGAAGCTCGCGGGAGCACGCACCCTGGGCGCTTGCCGAGTACGGTTTTCGCGCGCTCATCGCACCGTCCTACGCGGACATATTCTTCAACAACTGCTGCAAGAACGGCTTACTGCCCGTCGCCCTCGCGGAAAGCGAAGTGGATCGACTGTTCCATGAGGTCGCCGCGTTTCCGGGGTTCCGGATCATCATCGACCTCGAGAAACAGACCGTTGCGACTCCGGACGGGGGCATGGTGGCGCACTTCGACATCGATCCTTTCCGCAAATACTCGCTGCTCAACGGTCTTGACGATATAGGACTCACTCTGCGCCACGCGGACAAGATCCGCGCCTTCGAAGAGCAGCGCCGCGCCGAACAGCCCTGGTTGTTTGCTTAGTCCGCCTCCTCTTCATGAAAATTGCGGTCCTCCCCGGCGACGGCGTCGGTACGGAGGTTATTGCCGAGGCGGTCAAGGTACTCGCCGCGCTGCGGAGGGAAGGCCTCGCATTCGAGATTGAGCAAGCCGCTGTTGGTGGCGCGGCCTACGACACGTCGGGTGATCCCCTGCCGCAACCGACGATGGATCTGGCGAGAAAGGCCGATGCCATCCTGTTCGGCGCGGTCGGGGGTCCTCGTTACGATGTATTGCCGCGCGAGAAGCGCCCCGAGCAGGCGATCCTCCGGCTCCGCAAGGAGCTCAGTCTGTTCGCCAATCTGCGGCCCGCGTCCGTTTTCCCCGAACTCGCCGATGCCTCGACGCTCAGACCCGAGGTGGTGGCCGGGCTCGATATTTTGATCGTGCGCGAGCTGACCGGCGACATCTATTTCGGCCAGCCGCGCGGAATCCGGAGGCTCGAGGACGGAATGCGCGAAGGCTACGATACCATGCGCTACACCGACGAGGAGATACGCCGCATCGCCCACGCGGGCTTTCGCGCCGCGCTGAAGCGCAGCAGAAAACTGTGTTCAGTCGACAAGGCGAACGTGCTCGAGACCTCGCAGTTGTGGCGGGAAGTGGTGGGCACGGTCGGCAGGGAATATACCGCGGTGGAACTGACGCACATGTACGTCGACAACGCCGCGATGCAACTCCTCAAGAACCCCGGGCAGTTCGACGTAATCGTCACGGGCAACATGTTCGGCGACATCCTCTCCGACGAGGCTTCGATGTTGACCGGCTCGATCGGCATGCTGCCTTCGGCATCGCTCGACGAAAGAGGCAAGGGACTGTACGAGCCGATTCATGGATCGGCCCCGGACATCGCGGGAAAGGACCTCGCCAATCCGCTGGCGGCCATCCTGTCGGCGGCGATGATGCTTCGCTACAGCTTCGATCAAGACCGAGTCGCCGCGCGCGTCGAAGGCGCGGTGCAGAAGGTACTCGCTCAGGGCTATCGCACCGCGGACATTTTTCAGCAGGGAACCCGCAAAGTCGGCACCCGCGAGATGGGAGATGCCGTGGTCGCAGCCCTCCGTTGATGCGGTGCAACCCTTTTGGGGCTCAGTGCGTTAGCATACGCAGATCGGGCATCCGGGAAATGAGATGAAGCGAGTCGGAGTCGTCGGTTGGCGCGGAATGGTCGGATCGGTGCTGATGCAGCGCATGCACGCCGAGCGCGACTTCGCATTGATGGAGCCGGTTTTTTTCTCGACCTCCCGGGTGGGCGAGCTCGGGCCGTTCATCGGAAAGGAAACGGCACCGCTCAAGGACGCGAAAAGCGTGAGAGAGCTCTCGCTGATGGACATCGTCGTCTCCTGTCAAGGCGGCGACTACACCAGGGAGGTGTTTCCCAAGCTGCGTGCATCTGGGTGGAAGGGCTACTGGATAGACGCCGCATCCGCTCTTCGCATGAAGGACGATGCAGTCATCATCCTGGATCCGGTCAACATGAACGTGATCAGGGACGCTCTTTCGAGGGGCATGCGCAATTACATCGGGGGAAACTGCACCGTAAGCTTGATGCTCATGGGCATGCACGGCCTGCTGAAGGCGGGCCTCGTCGAATGGGTGACCTCGATGACCTACCAGGCTGCCTCCGGAGCGGGCGCCGAGCACGTGCGCGAGCTGGTTGAGCAGATCGGATTCGTGCACCAGGCCGCGAGATCGTCCTTGGAGGATCCCGCCTCCGCGATCCTCGAGTTGGACAGGGCCGTGACCTCGGCGCTGCGGGACGAATCCTTTCCAAGCCGGCAGTTCGGGTTTCCGCTTGCGGGCAGCCTGCTGCCGTGGATCGACAAGGATCTCGGAACCGGCCAAAGCCGCGAAGAGTGGAAAGGTCAGGCCGAAGGCAACAAGATTCTTGGCCGCGAAGGAAATCCGATCCCGATCGACGGCATTTGCGTGCGCATCGGCGCAATGCGTTGCCACGGCCAAGCGCTCACCGTCAAACTCAGGCGGGATCTGCCTGTGGACGAAATCGAGCGGATACTCGCCGAGGCGAACCCTTGGGTGAGAGTTGTTCCGAACGAGCGCGAGGTAAGCCTGCGCGAGCTGACTCCAGCAGCGGTGAGCGGCACGCTGCAGGTACCGATCGGACGTTTGCGCAAGCTTGCCCTCGAAAAAGGCGGCTCCTACCTCGCTGCCTTTACCGTCGGAGACCAACTCCTCTGGGGCGCCGCCGAGCCGCTGCGGAGAATGCTGCGCCTCCTGCTCGAGGGCTAACTAATCCCGCTCAAGAGCGGGCCGTCGAGAGCCTCGGGTCCGATCTCCTCCCTCTTCCCCAGGCTTTTCAGGGGAAAAACGAGCAAACTGCGTGAAAAAATAGTCACTTGACGCAATTTCTGAGGTGAAGGTTGAGCTTGCAAGGCTAAGGCCATGATGGTATTTTAATTTGTTTCCACTTAGGTTCAGGGTGGCAAGTGGGGAAGTTCGCCTCAAAAATTTGTTTGCCGGCAGTCGCGAGCCTGATTCTGCCCTCGCTCGCTTGGGCGGCAGGCTTGGGCAAGCTGTCGGTTCTCTCCACGCTTGGGCAGCCGCTCAGAGCGGAAATCGAGATCGTTTCTCTGCAGAAAGGTGAAGGCGACACGCTGGGTGCGCGACTCGCGCCGGGGGAGGTTTTCCGCCAGGCCAACATAGACCTCAATCCGGCATTGATGTCGGTCAAATTTGCCGTTCAGCGCCGCCCCAGTGGCCAATACGTGATGACTCTCACGTCCGGCCAGCCGATCAACGAGCCGTTCATCGACGTGCTGGTAGAGTTGAACTGGGCGAACGGACGTCTGGTCCGCGAATATACCTTCCTGCTCGATCCACCCGAATACGCGGGTGCGGCCAGACTCAAGGCGCTCCAGTCCCCGGAGCCGGTGGCGACCGAGCTGTCGGAACCCATTGCATCGGCACCATCGTCTGAGCCTCTTACTCCGGCTGAACCCGTCGTGCTAGTGCCACTCGGGGAGCCCCCAGAGGGGCCCGCTGCCGAAGAGCCGATTGCGCCCGCTCAAGCCACGGTAGCGGAGACCGGAGCGCCAGGGCAGGAAACGGTCGGGGAGTCGGCCTCCCCGGCACAAGTTGAGGTACTGCCGGCCGAGGTGAATCCGGCCGAGCCCATGCCCGTCCAGGTAGACGCGGCGCTTGCTACCCCTGCGCCCACCGGCTTGGTCCAGCAGTCCGGCGTCTCAGATATCTACGAGGTCGTGCGCGGCGACACGCTCTCGAAGATCGCGATCCGAAACCGAGTTGAGGGCGTGACCTTCCAGCAGATGCTGGTGGCTTTGTTCCGAGCGAATCAAGAAGCCTTTGTCGCCGACAACATGAATCGTTTGCGCGCGGGCAAGATCATCACGATCCCGGACAAGGACGCGGCCGTCGCCGTGGCGCCTGCCGATGCGCGCCGCATCGTCTCCGCCCAGTACGCCGACTTCAACGAATATCGCCGCAGCCTCGGAATCGCGGTCGCATCGACGCCCGGGTCTCAGCGTGGCCGTCAGATATCCGGACAAATCAGCCCACCCAAGGAAGAAAAGCCGGTGCCATCCAAGGAAACGCCGAAGGATGAGCTTCGTCTCTCCCGCGCCGACGACGCCAAGCGCGGGGCAAAGGCGGCAGGCACGGCAGCGGCCGATGACTTGGCGGCCAAAGACAATGCGCTGAAAGAAGCCCAAGAGCGCATCGCGCTCTTGGAAAGGAATCTGCAGGACATGCAGAAACTGGCGCAGATAAAAAGCCAGACCGGAGCGCAGTTACAGCAGCAGGCCGAAGCTGCGAAAGCCGCCTCTGCGGCGAAAGCCAGCGAGCCCGCCAAGGCGGCGCCCAGGGCACCCGAGGCGGCGAAAGCCCCCGAGGCGGCAAAGGCGGCGCCGGAAGCAGCGAAAGCTCCGGAACCAGCCAGAGTTCCCGAAGCAGCTAAGGCATCCGCGGCCGCAAAGACCCCTGAGGCTGCCAAGGCCCCTGAACCCGCGAAAGCACCTGAGGCGGCAAAGGCTGCCGAAACTGCGAAAGCTCCCGAGCCGGCAAAGACTCCCGAACCTGCCGCCAAGGCGCCGGAACCCGCGAAAACCGATGTGGCGAAGGCCGCTCCCAAGGCCAAGGCCGCGCCCGCGCCTCCGACGATTGAAGCCAATTTCGTCGACGAGTTGCTCGATGACCCCTACAAGCTGGGTGGCACCGGTGTCGCCGCGATCCTGCTGGTGGGTTACGCGGCCTACCGCTGGCGCAGGAAACGCAGCTCGCAGTTCGAAAACAGCATTATGAGCGTCGTGCCTTCGGATGCCGACTCGGTGCTGGGGAGCGCTGGGGGTCGCAACGTTGACACGAGCTCGAGCTCGCTTCAGAGCGATTTCAGTCAAGGCGGCGCCGGAAAGGCCGACACCGAGGAGATCGACCCGATCGCCGAAGCCGACGTCTATATGGCCTACGGCCGCGATGCCCAGGCTGAGGAGATTCTGAGAGACGCGCTCGCCAAGGATTCCAGTCGCCAGGCGATTCGCGTCAAGCTCCTCGAAATTTACGCCAATCGGAAGCACGTGAGGGGATTCGAGTCGGTCGCTAACGAGCTTCGCGCACCAACCGGTGGACGGGGGGGGGACGGGGGG
>CAYQVE010000007.1:0-23997 GCA_964420785.1 uncultured Enterobacteriaceae bacterium
TGCCGTGGAAGAACTGCTGCCACTGGCGCACCATGCCCATGTACTTGTTGTTGAGATTCACTATCTTGATCGGGAGCCGGTATTGCTTGCAGGTCGAGAGCTCCTGGATGCACATCTGAATGCTCGCCTCGCCGGTGACGCAAGCGACGGTCGCGCCCGGGTTCGCGAACTGAACACCCATGGCGGCGGGCAGGCCGAAGCCCATCGTGCCCAAGCCTCCTGAGTTGATCCAGCGGCGCGGCTTGTCGAATTTGTAGAACTGCGCCGCCCACATCTGGTGCTGGCCGACGTCGGAGGTCACGAACGCATCACCTTTGGTGATTTCGTAGAGTCTCTCGAGTACGAACTGCGGCTTGATGATCTTGCTTTTCTTGTCGTATTTCAGGCAGTCCTTGGATTTCCACAGCCCGATCTGGGACCACCAGGCGCTGAGGGCCTTCTGGTTCGGCTTGTAGCCGGCAGCCTCGAGCTGCCGGCTCAGTTCTTCGAGCACGTCTGACACGTTGCCGACTATCGGGACGTCGACTTTCACGCGTTTGGAGATCGAAGACGGGTCAATATCGATGTGAATGATCTTGCGCTGTACCTGCCCGAAATGGGCCGGGTTACCGATGACTCGGTCATCGAAGCGCGCGCCTACGGCGAGCAGCACGTCGCAATTCTGCATGGCCATGTTGGCTTCGTAGGTGCCGTGCATTCCGAGCATGCCCAGGAACTGCGGATCGGTCGCAGGATAGCCCCCCAGGCCCATGAGCGTATTGGTGCACGGGAATCCGAGCATCTTGACGAGCATCGTCAACTGCCTCGCCGCGCCCGAAAGAATGACACCGCCGCCCGCGTAGACGATGGGACGGCTCGCCTCCCCGAGCAACTGCACCGCTTTCCTGATCTGACCCGGGTGCCCCTTCACGACCGGGTTGTAAGAGCGCATGGTCACCGTTTCCGGATACTGGAACGGGCACTTGGCTGAGGTAACGTCCTTGGGAATGTCGACGAGCACCGGACCAGGCCGCCCGGATCTGGCGAGATAGAACGCCTTCTTGATCGTGAGCGCGAGATCCTTGACGTCTTTCACGAGGAAATTGTGCTTCACGCAGGGCCGCGTGATGCCCACGGTGTCGCACTCCTGGAATGCGTCCAAGCCAATGGCGTGAGTAGGCACCTGCCCCGTGATGATCACCATTGGGATCGAATCCATGTACGCGGTAGCGATACCGGTCACCGCGTTCGTAACGCCGGGCCCCGAAGTCACCAGCGCAACGCCGACCTTGTCGCTTGAGCGCGAGTAGCCGTCCGCAGCATGCGTCGCGCCCTGCTCGTGGCGCACCAGAATGTGCTTGACTTTGTCCTGCTTGAAAAGCTCGTCGTAAATAAAAAGGACCGCGCCGCCGGGATAGCCGAAGACGTACTCGACTCCTTCCACCTGGAGGCACTTTACGACAATCTCTGCGCCCGTCAATTCCACGTTTGCGCGCGTTCCGTTCACCGGCTTCGACGAAAACTTTAGAGCCTAATTGCTGACGTCTGATTGGTCAAGTTTTTCCCTGTTTCACTCTGCGCCTGAACCCGGCTTTTGATACCATCGGATCGCACCGGCCGAGGTCATCTCGGCCGACAAAAAAGGAAGCTCTTCTGGCCTCCCGAAATGAACTGTCCGAGTTCCTCGCGAGCGTAGAGCGACGCGCGTACAAGCAGGCGCTGTTCGCGGTCCGAGAGGCGGAGAACGCCCTCGACATAGTGCAGGACTCCATGCTCAAGCTCGCGGAGAAGTACGGAGCCAAGCCAGCGGCGGAGCTGCCGATGCTTTTCCAGCGCATCCTGCAGAACACCATTCGCGACTTTTATCGCAGGCAGAAGGTGCGCTCCCTGTGGGTGACGCTGTTTTCAGCCCTCACTCCGGGGCGGGAAGACGACGACACCGACCCGCTCGAAACTTTGGAGAGCGCGGATACTTCCAAGTCCCGGGAAGGTCCTGCGGACCTCTTGGAACGGTCTCAAGTTGTTGAAGTAATTGAGAAAGAGCTGCAACGGCTGCCGCCGCGTCAACGGCAGGCGTTTTTGCTGCGTTATTGGGAAGAATTGGACGTCGCCGAGACCGCAGCCGTGATGGGTTGCTCCCAAGGCAGCGTCAAGACCCATTGCTCCCGCGCAGCGCACGCTTTGGCGGCGGCCTTAAGGGCAAAGGGGATCGAGTTATGAACGAACAGCAGATCGCTTACCGAATCAAGCAGCTTCTCAACCGGGGGCTCGATCTGGACGCCGGCAAGCTCGCCCGCCTGAAGGAATCGCGCGAGCGGGCTTTGGCGCGCCAGCACGTCGAGTCCCGAGTTCCGGTATTGGCCTGGGCCGGCAACGCGATCGGCAGATCAGGCGGTCCTTCTGCGCTCATTCCGCGCTTGCTGCTTCCGATGGCCGTGCTCATCCTCGGCTTGATCGCGGTCAACCAGTGGCGGGATACTCAGGTCGCCGCGGAAATCGAGGAAATCGACGCCGCGGTGTTGACCGGCGACTTGCCGCTGGACGCCTATCTCGACAAGGGATTCGATGCATGGCTAAAGCGCTCTTCGCAGTAGCACTTTGGCTCTGCACCTCGCTCTCCGTCCTCGCCGCCACACCGCAGAAAAAGCCCCCGACGTGGGGCGAGTTGACGCAAGAGCAGCAGCAGATTCTCGCGCCGCTTGCGGTCGACTGGGACAATCTGGAACCAGCGCGCAAGCGCAAGTGGCTCGGAATCGCCAAGCGTTATCCGAAGATGAAGCCCGACGAGCAGGCGCGCGCGCAGCGGCGCATGCAGGCCTGGGTCAAGCTCACCCCCAAGGAACGCCAGGCGGCGCGCGAGCGCTACAAGAAACTGGAAAAATTACCTCCGGACAAGAAACAGGGGCTCAAACAGCAATGGGAGGAGTACAACCGCCTGCCGGAGCAGGAGCGGCGCAAGTTAGGCAGTACGCCGCGCAAGCCGCCCGCCGCGCCCCCGCATCCCGGTAAGTCTCTCGCCGAGCCTACGCCGCCGCCAGGTGCAGCGCCTGAGGCAAGCCCGGTCGCGCCGGCACCGCCCGCAAATCAGTAACCCATCGATGGATTCGGGCGCCCCAGCCCTGCCCGGTCCGACCGTGCCAGGCATCGGCAGGCGGCTGCTGTCGATGTTATACGAGTCACTGGTCGTGTTCGCGATCGCTTTCTTCGCCAGCTTGGCGTTCTATGGAGCGGCCCATGGACGCCTCTCGGGAGGCACGCGCCTCCTGTTCCAGCTTTACCTGTTTCTGATCTTGGGAATCTACTTTGTCGCGTGCTGGAGCCGGGGAGGCCGCACCCTGCCCATGCAGACTTGGAAGATGCGGCTGGTCCGAAATGACAGCCTTTCGGTCGGGGTCAGCCGGGCAGCCCTGCGCTACGCTCTCGCCTGGCCTTCGCTGCTAGTGTTCGGCGTCGGTTTTTTCTGGGCGTTTCTCGATCGCGATCGGCAGTTCCTGCACGACCGGCTGGCGGGTACTCGCATCGTCATGGTCGACGATGTGCGTGCCCGAGCCAAGGACCAGTGAATGGTGAGACGCGATGGTCTGATTCTTCTCGCCCTATACCTAAATCCCTAGGCCTATCTCCTTTCTACCCACCACATCATCAGAGTGGCTGCACCCAGAAAAACCGCGCTCGGGAGCGCGGCGCTGACGAAGGGTTGCCAGTTCTGAAGCAAGCCCAGATGTGAAAACAGACTGTTCATCATGTGAAAGAAGATCCCCAGCATGATCCCGGAGAACACTTTCACCCCCACGCCGCCGGCCCGGACGTGGACGTAGGCGAAAGGTAGGGCGAGCGCCATCATGACGAGAGAAGCAAGCGGATAAACGAGCTTTTTCCACATCGCGATTTCATACCGCTCTGTCTTTTGGCGGTTTTCGGACAGATGCCGCGTGTACTGGTACAGGTTCCATGCCGACATCCGTTCCGGGACGACGAACAGCAC
This sequence comes from uncultured Enterobacteriaceae bacterium, assembly GCA_964420785.1. Classification (GTDB taxonomy): domain Bacteria; phylum Pseudomonadota; class Gammaproteobacteria; order Burkholderiales; family SG8-39; genus VBDM01. The sequence continues at coordinate 3,965 of CAYQVE010000007.1, forward strand.
GGCAAGAATGTCCGGTGTAAGAACCGAGTTCCAGTCGATTTCCGTGAGGCGCTGCACGTTGCTTCCGCTGGACGTGAAGCCGGTGTGCACGACATCGCGCAATCGCCACATGTTCTTGCCGAGGTACCGACCCTGTTTTGCGAAACTGATCGACTGAAGCCGGTATTGGTCGTCGAACTCGAATACCCTGATATCGGACAGACTCGTATCGGGCAGGACTTCGCGAACATTGACGAATCGCCGGTCGTCCTTCACCCAAAGACCCGTGTGAAACTCGTTGGCCACAATGGTGCTGGTTAATGAGAGCTTGAGCTGCTTCGCCGCGCGCTCGGAGACCGGGGCGATCAGCTCGCCGAAGACGAGCGTAGCGACCGCAAACACGATGCCTATGCGAAACAGCGTGCTTGCCGCACGCCAAGGCGCAAGTCCGGAGCCGCGCATCACGGTATATTCGGAATTGGCGGCGAGATGCGAAAGGGCATAAAGCGTTCCGATCAACACCGCCACGGGAAACAGTTCATACACGTGGCTCGGCACCGTCAGTGCGACGAAGGCGAGCGCGTGCTGCAACCGGTACCCGCCTCTGCCAAGATCCGTGAGTTCATTGATGAGATCGAAAAAGGAGAACAGGCTGAGGAATGCGGCGAAAACAAACAGCGTCGCCCCGTAGATCTCCCTCGCCATGTAGGTGCGTAAGGTATCCACTTCAGCGCCTTCCGAGGAGAGGACCCACCCGAAGCCTTTTGTAAAACAGCAACGCGAGGACGCCCAGCATTCCGGCGTGTACCACCCACCACCCGGTATTGAAGCCCAACCGGCCCTGTGAGACCCATGCTTGGACGATGCTCAGCAGGTTTGCGTAGACCATGTAGGTGAACAGCGCAAAGAGCAAATTCACCGAACGGCTCGCCCTGGGGTTGACGAAGGAAAGAGGGATCGCGAGCAGCGCAAGAACGAACGCGGCGATCGGCAAACCGATGCGCCACAGCAACTCGGCCAAATTGGGATTGCTGCGTGCCTGGAGCAAGCCAAACGTGGACATGGCTTTGGTAGACGCCTCTTCCGCCTGCGCTTCGCGCGTTTCGACTCTCATCGCATAGCGCTGAAAATCCATCACCTTGAAATCGAGATCGCCCGGAACGCCCTCGTAGCGCCGTCCGTCCAGCAAAACGACGAAGCGGTCGCCGTTTTCCGCCGACTCCCGGTATCCGCGCCTGCTGACCGTGATGCCGAGTCTGCCCTGCCGCATCTGCGCGATGAATACGTTTTGCACGTTGGTCTGATCACCGGCGATTTCCTCGACAAAGAACACCCGGTCCGCGCTGCCCGCCTCACGGAAGACACCCGGTGCAACTCGTGAAACGTCGTCCTGCAGGTTCATCTGGCGTCTGTACTCCTCGGCTCTGCCGATCGCCCAGGGCGACAAGAACAGGGACAGCACCGCCACGAGCGCAACCAGCGGCGCTGCGAACAGCAGCACGGGACGAATCCACGCGAGGAGCGAAAGGCCAGAACCGAACCAAATCACCATTTCCGATTCACGGTAGCTCCGCGAAAGCGTCATGAGCACCGTGATGAAGAGCGTCAACGACAGCAGTACCGGCAGATAGTTGAGGGCTGAAAACCCGAGCAGCGCGACTACGCCCTCCGAGAGGACTTTTCCGATCGCTGCCTGCCCGAGCAGCCGGATCAGCTGCGTCGTCAGCGTTATGGCGAACAGCGTCGCGAACACCGCGAGCGCGAGGTTGCCGAATTCACGCAGCAGAGCGCGCCGAAAGATCACTTTGTGGACACCCGGACGTCAGCGAATCATGTCGGATCGCGGGTGAAAAACGCCATGTTGCTTTTGACTTCACCGAAGCAAACCGGAGATAATCCTTGCATCCTCCCCGAGTCGAGGCCGCATGGAATTTAGCACAAAATTCGCGATGCCGGAGAAACACCAGGTCGCGTGCGTAGCGGCAGGTGTATTCGAGTCGCGCAAATTGTCGGCGACGGCGGATGCACTCGACAAGGCGGCGCACGGCCAAATCCGCGAACTTCTCCGATCCGGGGACATGGATGGCAAGATGGGAAGTACCCGGCTGCTGTATCGCGTTCGCGGTGTCACCGCGGAGCGCGTGCTGCTTGTGGGCCTCGGAAGGGAGAAAGAGTTCGGTGAGAAGGAGTACCGCGACTGCGCACGCGCGGCACTTGCGGCCGTTCAGGAAACGGGGGCACGCGATGCGTGCCTGTATTTCGCCGAGTTGCAAGTTCCCGGTCGCGATGCCGCTTGGAAAGCGCGTCAGCTCGTCTTGGCCGCTGCCGACATCACCTATCGCTTCGATCGCATGAAGAGCAAGAAAGCGGAAGAAACGCCGCTGGGTCACGTCGCCATTTCAGCCGTTTCCAAGCGCGATGCCGCCGCCTTGGAGAGCGGCATGCGCGAAGGGAGCGCTATCGCAGCCGGCATGACGCTCGCGCGGGACCTCGGCAATCTGCCGGCGAACGTGTGCACGCCGACGTACCTTGCTGACACCTCGGTAAAGCTCGGGCGTGAATGGAAGCTGGCAGTGGAAGTGCTCGAGCAAAAAGACATGGAAAAGCTCCGGATGGGCTCGCTGCTTTCGGTAACGAAGGGATCGCACGAGCCATCCAAGTTCGTGATCCTCCGCTACGCCGGGGCCGGCAGAAAGGATCGACCCGTGGTCCTGGTGGGAAAAGGCATTACATTCGACACCGGCGGCATTTCCATCAAGCCATCGGCCGATTTGGACCAGATGAAGTTCGACATGTGCGGCGCGGCGAGCGTGCTGGGAACCTTGCGCGCCGCGGCGGAGCTCGGGCTGAAACTGAACATAGTCGGGCTAGTGCCCGCCTGCGAGAACATGCCCGGAGGGGCGGCCACCAAACCGGGCGATATCGTCACGAGCATGTCTGGCCAGACGATCGAGATTCTCAACACCGACGCGGAAGGGCGCCTCATTCTTGCCGATGCGCTGAGCTACGCCGAGCGCTTCGAGCCGCAGGCCGTCGTGGACATCGCTACCCTTACCGGGGCCTGCATCGTCGCCTTGGGTCACGTATGCTCCGGGCTGTTCGCGAACAAAGATGACCTGGCAAACGAGCTGCAGGCAGCGGGGGTGGAGTCGCGAGACCGCGTATGGCGGCTGCCGCTATGGGAGGACTACCAGGAACAGCTGAAAAGCAACTTCGCGGACTTCGCAAATATCGGCGGACGCGCTGGGGGCAGCGTCACCGCCGCCTGTTTCCTTTCTAGATTCACACGCAAGTACGACTGGGCCCACCTCGACATTGCCGGGACGGCGTGGAAGTCGGGAAAGGAAAAAGGAGCGACTGGACGGCCCGTTCCTCTCCTCACGACGTTTCTCATGAAGCGTGCGGAAACCTAGGATCGAGGAGTGAGGATCGAGCATCCAGGGTTTCCGTGTGTCGTGGTCGCGGGTTCCCACGAATCCCGATCCCGGATACTCTTCCTTCCGTCATGACGCACATCGACTTCTACTCAAACGCCGAACCCAAACTGCAGGTCGCCTGCCGGCTCGTCGCCAAGATTTGCGAGCAGCATTTGCGTGTCTGCGTTTACGCACCAGACGAAGACACCGCGCGCGGTTTCGACAAATTGCTGTGGACTTATCAAGCCATCGGATTCGTTCCTCACTGCATGGCGCATCACGCACTTTCATCGGAAACCCCCGTCGTCATCGCATGCGATGACGACGAGATCGTGCATTACCAAGTCATGCTCAATTTGCACGCCGAATCGCCGCCGTCGTTCAGCCGTTTCGAACGGCTGGTCGAACTCGTCGGCGCCGGCGACGAGGATCGTCAGCTCGCGCGAAGCCGTTTCCGTTTCTATCGGGACCGCGGCTACGAAATCAACCACTACGACCTCTCCAAAGCCAGCGCATGAGCGATTCCGACGACCTTCTGGGAAAGGCAGACGCGTTCCTGAAGCGCTACCATCCTTCCGGCGCGGGAGCCCAAGGCGACGTTCCGGTTCTCACGGAGATCATCGCCGAGTCGGCCGCGACGCCAGCGCAGCCCTCATCGGGCACACCGGCCCAGCGTGGCTCGACCGGGAGCGAATTGCTCGAGCTCGAGCAAAGGCTCAAGCAAAGTATCCTTGACGCGATTGGCCCGCACATCGCGAAGTTCGTCGAGGAACCCTTGCGGGCACGGCTCGACGCCCACTTGCAGCGCGCTCTGACCGCCCTCAGCGCCCAAGTCAAGACCGACATCGAGACGATGATTCGCGACGCCGTCGCACGGGCAGTTGAGCTCGAAATCGCACGTGCACGCGGACAGTCGCGGGGCGGCTGACGCTATAATCCGCCGGAGCGCGTCGAAGCCGGGCTCCCGCGGGGGTGCCGCTTGGCGCGCTTTCTCTTTTGAGCTCGACTCACGTGGAACTCGCAAAAAGCTTTGACCCGAACGAGGTAGAGTCGCGCTGGTATTCCCTTTGGGAATCGCGCGGTTATTTCCGGCATTCGTCCGATCCGCAAAAGCCGCCCTACTGTATCCAGCTGCCCCCGCCGAACGTCACCGGTACGCTGCACATGGGACACGCGTTCCAGCAGACGCTCATGGACGCCCTGATCCGGTATCAGCGCATGCGCGGCCTCAATGCCAATTGGGTGGTCGGCACCGACCATGCAGGTATCGCCACGCAGATCGTGGTCGAGCGCCAGCTTGAGACGGAAGGCAAGACCCGCCACGACCTCGGCCGTGAGGGTTTCGTCAGGCGCGTGTGGGATTGGACGCAGCAATCCGGCTCGACCATCACGCGCCAAATGCGGCGGCTCGGCGCATCGGCCAACTGGACCTTTGCCGATACCGAAGGGCAGAAGGCCGGTTACTTCACCATGGACTCCCGCATGTCGCGCGCCGTGATCGAAGTGTTCGTGCGGCTTCATGAGGAGGGCCTGATCTACCGCGGCAAGCGCCTAGTCAACTGGGACCCGGTGCTCGGCACGGCGGTGTCGGACCTGGAAGTGGACAGCGAGGAGGAAGACGGGAAGATCTGGGAGATACGCTATCCCCTGGAGGACGGCAGCGGCTCCGTGGTCGTAGCCACGACGCGACCCGAGACCATGCTTGGCGACGTTGCAGTGGCGGCAAACCCGAAAGACGAACGCTACACAAAGCTAGTCGGCAAGCGTGTGCAACTGCCTCTCACCGGACGCATGATCCCCGTCATCGCCGACGACTACGTCGATCCGGAGTTCGGCACCGGCTGCGTGAAGATCACTCCGGCGCACGACTTCAACGACTACGCGATTGGACAGCGCCACAAACTTCCGCAGATCGGCGTGATGACGCTCGCAGCGAAAATGGGCGAAAACGCACCGAATGCATATCGGGGCCTGGACAGATTCGAGGCTCGCAAGCGCATCGTCGCCGATCTCAAATCGCAGAAACTGCTGGTCTCGGAGAAGCCCTACAAACTGCGAGTGCCGCGCTCCGGTCGCACCGGCGTGATCGTCGAACCGATGCTGACCGATCAGTGGTTCATAAAGATGGACGGTCTCGCCAAGCGCGGGCTTGCCGCGGTCGCGAACGGGGACGTGAAGTTCTTTCCCGAGCACTGGACGACGACCTATAACCAGTGGCTGGAGAACATCCAGGACTGGTGCATCTCGCGCCAGCTTTGGTGGGGTCACCAGATCCCGGCGTGGTACGACGATCGCGGCAATATCTACGCCGGCCGCAGCGAGAGCGAAGCCAGAAAACTGGCCGCGGCGAGAGGCTATCGCGGTGCCCTCAGGCGCGACGACGATGTGCTCGACACGTGGTTTTCCTCGGCGCTGGTCCCGTTCACTTCGCTAGGCTGGCCGGAGGAAACGCCCGATCTGAAGCGCTTTCTTCCCTCCGCGGTCCTCGTGACGGGTTTCGACATCATCTTTTTCTGGGTCGCGCGGATGATCATGATGACGCTTCACTTCACCGGGAAGATCCCCTTTCAGCACGTCTATATCAACGCCCTCGTGCGGGACGCCGAGGGCGAGAAGATGTCGAAATCGAAAGGCAACACGCTCGACCCGCTCGACTTGATCGACGGCATCTCGCTCGAAGCTCTCCTCGAAAAGTCTACCGTGGGCCTGCTGCGCGGCGAGCACAAGGTCAAGGTGGAGAAATACATCAGGGCGCACTACCCGAGCGGCATCCCTTCCTTCGGCGCGGACGCGATGCGCTTCACCTTCGCGTCGCTCGCCACCTACGCCCGCACCCTCAACTTCGACCTGTCCCGTTGCGAGGGCTACCGCAACTTCTGCAACAAGCTGTGGAATGCGACGCGTTTCGTGCTGATGAACACCGAGGGTAAGGACTGCGGGTTGGACGAGAAGGCGCCGCTCGAACTGTCGACGTGGGACCGGTGGATTGTCAGCATGCTGCAGCGCGCCGAGGCAGAAGTCGAGGGCGGTTTCGCCGAATATAGGTTCGACAACGTCGCAAGTGCGATCTACCGCTTCGTGTGGGACGAATACTGCGATTGGTATGTTGAATTGGCGAAGAAGCAGCTGCAGTCCCAAGACGATAAAGTGCGACGCGGCACACGCCGGACGCTGGTGCGAGTGCTGGAAGCCGCCCTGCGCCTTGCGCATCCGTTCGTTCCGTTCATCACCGAGGAGCTGTGGCAGAAGGTCGCGCCCCTTGCCGGCAAAACCGGCGAGACCATAATGCTGGCGCCCTACCCAAGGTGCCAGCCCGAAAAGATCGATGAGGCAGCGGAGCGCGAGATTGCTACTGCTAAGGGCGTTGTTAACGCGGCACGGAATCTGCGTAGCGACCTTAGCACTCAGTCCCAGTATAGTATTTCTTCCTCCTTTTCCATTACGGGAAATCCGAGTTCTGCAACAACCAGCGCTTTCCTTGCTCTGATACGCCAATCCGAATTGAAGATAGTTGAAGACCTCCCTGATTCGGAATCACCAGTGGCAGTATCGGGACGACACCGCATGATGTTGCATGCAGAGATAGACCCCGCCGCCGAGCGAGCGCGCCTGCAAAAAGAAATGTCACGCCTCGAAGGCGAGATAGCCAAAGCAAAAACCAACCTTTCCAACCCGAAATTCGTCGGGCGCGCTCCCGCGGCGATCGTTGCCGAGGAAAAGCAGCGTCTTGCAGACTCCAGCGCGAAGCTCGACAAGCTCAAACCCCAGCTCGACAAGCTCAAGCCCTGAGTTCTCCAAAGGCTGCTGCCTCCGTGCATCCCGCGCTGCGCGCCTTCCGTTCGAAGAGTTTCCGCATCTTCTACGCGGGCCAGGGCATGTCGCTGCTCGGTAACTGGATACAGACGGTGGCCATGAGCTGGCTGGTGTACCGCGTCACCGGCTCGGCGCTCCTGCTCGGAGTGACCGCGGGAGCCCAGCAGCTGCCCGTATTGTTTCTATCCCCGATCGCCGGCGTATGGGCCGACAGGGTCAATCGCCGGCGCCTGCTGATGCTGATCCAGTCGCTCGCGTTCGTGCAGGCACTCGCGCTCGCTCTGCTCACTTTCGCCGAGGCGATTCGCGTTCCCCACCTGATCGCGCTCGCCCTTTTCCTCGGGATCATAACCGCGTTCGAGACCCCGACCCGTCAAGCGTTCCTGCTGGAGCTGATAGAGCACAGGGAGGACCTGCCCAACGCGATCGCCCTCCAATCGATGCTGTTTCAGTCCACGCGCTTCGTTGGACCTTCGGTGGCGGGGCTGGTGCTTGCCGCGCTCGGTGAAGCGTGGTGCTTTCTCGCCAACGCGCTCTTCTATCTGGCCATCATCGCGACCTACGCCGTCGTGCGCGTTAAGCCACGCAAGCCCCCCGGCACGGGCGTCGAGTGGTGGCGCGAGCTGGCGTCGGGATTCGCTTATGCCTTCGGTTTTACAGGCACTCGGCGTCTTTTGCTGCTCCTCATGGCGATGGGATTTTTCACCGCGCCCTGGTCATCCCTGATGCCCATCTTCGCCGCCGAGACATTCAGCGGCGACTCGAAGACGTTCGGTTTCCTCATCGGCGCGGTCGGGCTGGGCGCCATCGCTGGGACCTTCGCGCTTGCTGCGCGCGGTTCGGTGCGCGGGCTCGGCCGGGTTGTCACCTCGACTACCGTGGTGGCCGGCGTCGCTTTGAGCGGATTCTCGCTGTCCGCAACCCTCTGGTTGTCGCTCGTGTTCCTCGCGATCTTCGGCGCCGGGCTCGTCGTCACCGCGGCCTCCATCAATACCATCCTCCAGACCCTCGCGGACGAAGACAAGCGCGCGAGGGTGATCAGCATGTACGTCATGTGCTTCCTCGGTTTTGCGCCGATCGGCAACTTCACCGCGGGGGCGCTCGCCGAAGTGATCGGGGCCCACTGGACTCTCTTCGGATGCGGCCTGATCGTGGTCCTCGCAGGGGGCACGTTCGCGTTGGGTCTGAAGACCTGGGCGCGAGCCGTGAGGCCCGTCTACCTGAAGCAGGGAATCATCCGGGAACCACGGTTGTAGGCTAGGATCAGGACAAGATCGAACCAACGAATCCCTCACCTCTTCTTCATAAGGAAGGTGAAGATTTTGTCCGCTTCATCGTGCGAGAGCAGCTGATTGCCCGTCTGTTTTGCAAAGGCCTGAAAGTCCTTCACCGAACCGGGATCGGTAGCCAGAACCCGAAGTACCTCGCCGCTCTTCAGCTCCGCCAAAGCCTTCTTGGCGCGCAGAATGGGAAGCGGGCAATTGAGGCCGCGCACATCCAGATCCTTGTCGAAAGTCGTCATCGTCTCTCGTGTATACTCGAAGCGCGGAAACTATATACCAAACCGCACCTCGGATGAAGCCGCGCGTCCGGATCGGGCGGGCATCCGGGTTGCCTAAACTGTTTGCGGTACTTAAACTGGGACGGCAATAAGGGGGCACCCTCACCGAGGAACCGCTTTGGCCAAGGAATCGCCACCGCCTGATTCGAATTGGCTGGTATACGTCGCCAGTCTTCCCCTGGACGATCCGGCCGCCCGGATGCGGGTTCTGCGCACGCTCGAATCCATGGGCTGCGCGGTGCTGCGCGAAGGCGTCTACTTGCTGCCGGACAGCCAGGCGAATCGGCAAGGTCTGCGGCGCCTGTCCGAGCACATGAGCCGCATCAACGGCTCGGCGCATATCCTGCCGGCAACGAATTGGGATGCCCAGCAAGGACGGGCGTTCCGGGCGCTTTTTGACCGGGCGGGAAAATACGAGGAACTGATCAAAACAGTCGAGGGGCTGCGCGCCGGCTTCGGGATTTCCGAGCCCAGTGCGATCGCGCGTGTTCTCAACAAGCAGCGACGCGAATTCGAAGCGATCAGCGCGCTCGACTTCTTCGGGTCGCCGGCAAAGGAGCAGGCTGCGCAAGCGCTGCGCGATACGGAAGGCGAGGTACGAAAACGGATGTTTCCCGACGCCCCCAACTCCGGCCGCCTGACCCAAACGGGGCGCTATTACTTCAAGCGCCTCTGGGCGTCCCGCAAACCCCTCCTGGCCGATCGGCTCGCCTCCGCTTGGCTCATCCGGCGTTTCATCGACCCAGAGGCGAGCTTGATGTGGATGGAAAAGACTCAACAATGCCCTTCGACCGCAGTCGGGTTCGGTTTCGACGGCGCGACCTTTTCCAACAGCAGGGACAAGGTAACATTCCAGGAGCTGCTCGCGAAGTTCAGCCTCGACAATAACGAGACCCTCACGAGAATCGGAGCGCTCGTGCATTACCTCGACGCAGGCGGTGCGCCGGTCGCCGAGGCGGCCGGAGTGGAAACCCTGCTCGAGGGGGCGCGCCGTCGCTGCAACAGCGATGAGGAGCTGTTCACCGAGAGCGAGAAAACGTTCGATCTCCTCTACGAAGCCTATTTCGAAGCGCCGGGTAAGGACCCCGTTCAGCGCTACTGATCCCGAAGCACGGGACGCGCTCTTCAGTTTCCCTTAGCTGTCTTTTTCTCTTCGGCCTGCAGGGAGCGCAGATCTCTCAAGCGGGCCTCGACGGCGGAAAGTTGGTAGAAATCACCGTCACCGCTTTTCTGCGCGAACTGGAGCTGCTCGATTGCGGCCGGCAGCGTTCCCTGCAGAACGTAAGTCTCGGCAAGCGCCTGATGATGCAACAGGCGCTTGCCCGATGCGGCGTAGGATTTGGCTTGCAGGCTGTACATCCGGGCGTCTCGAGGGTAGCTTTTCACCAGCTCTGCAAGCCATGCGAGCGCCGCCTGGTGCTGTCCCATCCCTTGCAGCACATCCACATAGGCGTAGTGAAGCGGCCGATAATTGGGAGCGCGAGCGAGCGCCTCGCGCAGCACGTCGCGAGCTCCCGCCGGATCACCGGCGCCGAGGCGCACCCGTGCCATCAGCAGCTCCACCATGGGGTGAGTCCCGAGCTGCTTGCGTACTGTTTCGACCTCGGATGCGGCACGGGAAAAATCGCGTGCCCTTGCCAGAGCGCTGGCCAAGCCGTAGCGCGCGCCGGCCTCCTCGGCATAGCGGTGCTCGCGCACCAGCTCATCGAAATGCGCGACGGCTTCGCGCGGCAGCCCCTGTTCGGCGCGGACCTTCGCTCGCGCGAGATGAAACTCGATGCTATCGGGCGCCTGCTTATACACCGCCGCTTGGGCGCGATTCTGCATATCGGCGATGCGCTCGCTGGTAAGAGGGTGCGTGCGCAAATAGGCCGGCGCGTTGTTCTCATACAGCCGAGTCGCTTTCTGCATGCGTTCGAAGAACGAGCCCATTCCGCCGACGTCGAAACCCGCTTGCTGGAGAAATTGAAAGCCGATTCTGTCGGCCTCGCGCTCGAAATCACGACTGTAATTGAGCTGCGATTGAATGCTGCTCGCTCCTGCGCCGGCGATGACCGCCTGCGCCAAGTCGGGACGGGAGCGGGCCGCCAGAATTCCCAGAACCACCGCCACAAGAGTGGGGATCGACATCTGTTCCTGTTTTCCCAGAAGACGGGCAATGTGGTGCTGGGTCACGTGAGCCACCTCGTGCGCCAGCACGCCGGCGAGCTCGGACTCCGTCTGCGCCGCGAGCAGCAGGCCGGTGTGCACCCCCACGAATCCCCCAGGCATCGCAAAAGCGTTGATGGTGTTGTCACGCACCATGAAGAACTCGAAGTCCTGACGCACCTCGGGACTCGCGGCCACAATACGCCCGCCGACTTCGTTAACGTACTCGGTAAGTTCCGGGTCGTCGAGAAAGCTCGGTTCGCGCGAGCGAATCTCCCGCATCGCCTGCTCACCAATCCTGCGTTCAAGGTAAGGCGACAGCAGCGCAGCGGATGTGTCGCCCAACTCCGGCAGAGTCTGCGCCGGTGCTTGCGGAGCCAACAACGCGAGACCCAGGCAGACGGCGGGGATTCTCATGGATAATATGATACCGCTCTCCGGGTTGGGTTCCCGGATGCGTCGCTTTACAAGGATCTGCGTGTAGCTCCAAGGCGGGAAATGTATCGATCAAGAAAATTGAGCCATTTCGACGGGTCCGGGCAGGCTCATATGGTGAACGTCGGAGGCAAGCGCGAAACGCGTCGCGTCGCGCGCGCGAGCGGCACGCTCCGCATGGCGCCTTCGACCATGAAGCTTATCCTCGCGGGGGGCGCCAAGAAAGGCGACGTCCTCGGCGTGGCCCGAGTCGCCGCGATTCAGGCGGCCAAGCGAACGGGGGAACTGATCCCTTTGTGTCATTCCCTCGGCCTTACACGAGTCGCGGCTGAGTTCACGGCGGAGAAGCGCCGGTCTGCGATTCGCCTCGTGGTGACCGTCGAGACGATCGGCCGCACCGGAGTGGAGATGGAGGCCCTGGCAGCGGTGAGCGTAGGACTGCTCACGGTCTATGATATGTGCAAGGCGGTGGACCGCGCCATGATCATCGAGGACATAAAGTTGCTTGAAAAATCGGGCGGCCGCTCCGGGCACTTTCGCAGGGCGCAAGCGTAATCGCAGTCGCCGACCACTCGCGGGACCTAGTCACTGCGCGCTTTGGACGCGACGCCGAGGCCTCCCTTTCCGGCCCGCAAGGCCGGCTCCGGTCGATTCCAGGCGCTTGATCTCGAAGTCCGCTCCTTTGAAGCCCAAATCGGACGCGCGTTCGTACTCCGCCTTCGCCTCCTGGGTCCTGCCGAGCCGCTCCAGTACCAGTCCGAGACGGTGGTGCGCGATCCCGCTGTCGGGCTGCAGCTCGACTGCTCGAACCAGATGGCGAAGCGCCAAGTCATGTTGCCCCTGGAGGAGATGAATCACTCCGCGGGCGTAATGACAGTGAATGGTGTCCGGGTACTGGACCATACATCTTTCGGCAGTTTCGATGGCTTTGTGCGGCTGCCCTCCGTACGCGTATTCCCTGGCCATCATGTACAAGGTCCGCGAACCCCAGGGAACGGGCTTCTCCGGAAGCTTGGCGACCGCATCCTCCCAGAGAAGAAAGGAACTGGAGAACGTGACGAGGCGGTCATGGGCCTGGTACAAAAGCAAGGGAATGGCCAGTACGGACGCTGCCATCGTGGCCCGGAGAGGAAACGCGCTCAGCCCCGCCACCACTGCGATCAGCACTCCGGGCGCCCACAAGTAGCTCCGGTAGAGCACAAGAGGCTCCTGGAATCGGGCGGTGCTCAACTCGGCGATGAAGAGAATCCAGGCGTAGAGCATTCCGAACCCGGCGAGACCCGCCCGGCCGCGCCGCCGCAAGAGCAGGAATCCGAGCGCGCCGAAAGCAACGAAAGCCGAGACTTTGAGAACAATCCAACCCGCCGACCAAGTCTGGAGAAAATCAACCCTGATATCGATCGACATCGCCCCCGCATCGGGCCAGAGCCATAATGCAAGGTACTTGAAGAACAAACCTGCCTGAGTGACTGCGCTCATCGACCAGGAGAAATCCGCGACTGCATGGCCGAACACGCCCTCGACCTGATTGGCGACGGCGCCGAAATCCGGCTCGTACGCCCGTCCGATCAGCCACCTTCTGAACAGTGTCACAAAAATCGCTGCGGGCGCGCAGGCCGCCAAATAGATCGCGGTATAGCGAACAGAGAAGCGCCGTTCCGCCCCGACCAGAAACAGGGCGAGCGCCGCCGCCGCCGGCAGCAGGATGCTATGTTCCTTCGAAAGGACCGCCACGCTGTACATCAGCGCCGCCGATACGGCATCGGCGTACCGGCCTCGCACAAGCCCCCGAACGAAGAACACGATCGACAGCAGGGAAAAAAGTGTGGCGAGGACGATGGTCCGCTGGACCAGATATCCCGCTCCATACACAGCCGCCGGATGAAGCGCGAAAAGCACTGCGCCGAGGAACGCCCACGCCGTGGCGTTCTCCTTCGACGCCGATCCCGGACGGCCCGCCGGCAGCTGCAGCAGATCGTAGACGAGTTTGTAAATCGCCAATGCGCAAGCGATATGGAAGACAAGACTTACGATCCGGTGGGCGACCATGCCCCCGATTTCCACCTCCGTGACCGCGAGCGAGAAGTACGGAGGAAGCCTCAGGTCGAGGCCGAACGGATGCGTAGCATAGTAGAAAAAGTTCTGTCCCGAGAAAAACACCCAGTCGTCGAAGACCCGCGGGCTTCCCAGAAAGGGCCCGTAAAGGCCGCAGGCGAGCGCCGTGATCAGGCCTGCGGCGATCCAGTGCCGGAACCGCTCGACGACGCCTGCGTGCATGGAAAAAAAAAGGTACCCCGAAGGGTACCTTTTTTCGCTACGAAGTCGCGGTTAGCCGCGGCAGGAGCCAGGCAGGAACTTGGGGTTCAAGGTCGTGCCGTCGGTGTTATTGCCACAACGCCAGCCGAAGACCGTCGATCCGCCTACGTCGGTAGATTGCATCGCGGCCAGCACGCCACCAGGGTTTTTCAGCGGGACCAGGGTGACCACCGTACCGTTGATATTGGTCGAGCCAGCAAAGCCTTGGATCGTCACCGAGACGACGCCGTTGGCGTCCGTGGCAATGGTCTGCACGTACTTCGAGGCGCCGCCGGTCGTGGCGCTGGTGACTTCGCAGCCCCAGTTGTTGATCCCAGGCGCGCTGGTGGCACTCTGGAAGACCTCGGTAATCGAGGTGCGGCATGCGCTCGCAGCCAAGATCACTTCGGATATCTTCGCCCGGTTGCTGTAGTCCTGGTACGCCGGGAGCGCCACCGCGGCCAAGATGCCGATGATCGCAACCACGATCATCAACTCGATCAAGGTAAAGCCCTTCTGAATCGCTCTCATGGATACTCCTTCTCGACACGCCGGTATGGCGCTTGGGTGGGTAAAGAGCAAGTCGCATGCCGCCTTTGGAGCGGCAGTCTTACTTCATTGTTTTTACGACATTTCATGGCATTTTCAGAGCGTGAGTCGGCAACGGAAACCCCGGCTTCGATCTAAAATGCGGCAGAGTCTGACGCTGAACGTCACCGGAGCCTGCGCCTCATTGGGACTTTGCCGCGTCACTTCGCCACCTCGGCCAGGAAGTTCTCCAAGGCGCGTATCGGCGCCATATCTTCGAAAAGAACGTGGCGTTCCGCTGCGATGCGCTTGCGGGCGCGCTCGCGATATTCACCGTCTCGGATGAGCTTGACCGCGAGCGAAACGTAATCTTCCACCGATCCGGCGACCAGCTCCTGCAATCCCATCCGCTTCAGGATGCCGCTCGCCAGCCTGCCGCGCAGAAACCGCCCTTCCCGAGTCACGACCGGGATCCCGCGCTCAACCGCTTGCATCGCGGTATTGAAGCCGGAGAAGCCGATGGTGTCCAGGAAAACATCGGCACGCTCGAGCAGCCCGTCAAACGCCGGTCCGTTCAGCCAGGGAATGAAGATCATGTGCTCATCGATGCTCCGGCCGTATCGGGTGAAAACGGCTTCGAGTCGCTGCCGCAATTTTTCCGCCAGACTGCTCACGTCCGGTATGAAGAAAATGAACTGGCAACGGCCCAAGCTTCGGGCGATTTCGGCAAAAACCCAATCGTGTTGAGGTGCGTATTTGAATGGCATACCGGGGCATAGAAACAGGGGGGACCGGGGGTCGACGCCCAGCTTGCCCAGGTCGGGGCAGACGGCTTCACCCCGCCAAGGCCGATAGAAGCACCCCAGATTGGGCAAGGTAATGAGCCGTTCCGTGTAATTCTCCTGCGCATCGGGAGGCTCCAATTCTTCCGCGGACAAGTAGTAATCGATCGTCGGCAGGCCGGTCGTCTCGGGATGTCCCCACGTCGCCACCTGCACCGGCGCAAGGCGCAAGCTGGCCAGCTTTATCGACATCGGGTCCATTCCGATCTCCGGATAGATCAGCACGTCCAGTTGCTGGTCGATAATGCACTGCACCCACTGCCGCAGAGGCCTTGCCCCTTGCTCGAAGTGCGCTGCGGAAGACTTCGCAAGCAGGGTCTCCTGGTCTTGACGAGCGCCGAAATAGAACGCGTGGAGGGCGAAGCGCTCGCGGCCGATTTTCTCGAACCACCCCTTGACGATGGCGTTCCAAACCGAGTGGTTCCAAAAGTATTGGGAGGCGACCCCAACACGGATCACGCTGGAGGAGCTGCGCCTTCCGGGAACGACAAAGCCCTGCCGTCCGAACCACTCGCCCATCAGTCGCGTGCAGAGATCTCCGTAGCGCTTGAGCAAACTGCGGTTGTTTTCTTCCTGATACGCCAGAGGAAACGGCTGTTGGATGCCCACCGCCTTGAAACCCTCTGCGCTCCGAGTCCCGTCAAACCAGCGTTCCAGCTGATCCAGCTGCTCGGCAAAGGCGGTTCTGCAGCTCGTGGGATCGGCGTCCGCCCCGTACATTTTGGGTATCTGCGACATCGCAAGCGCCCAGCGCGCCTCGACGTATTCGGGATCGAGCGAAAGTGCCTTCTTGTTGCACTCAAGCCCTTCGTTCAATCGGCCCTGGTTTCTGAAAACGTGACCCAGGCCGTAATGCGCTTCGGGGAGGTCCGGGCGCAGCGCGAGGACTCTCTCGTAGCAAGGAATCGCTTCATTCAGTCTGTTTTGATCCCGCAGAACATCCGCGAGGTTGTAATGCGCTTCGAGCAGATCCGGCTCGATCACGAGCGCCTTCCGGTAGCAGGCAATTGCCTGGTCCGGCTTGCCTTGGACATTGAGGACGTTGCCCAGGTTGACATATGCCGGGGAAAAGTCGGGAGTCAGTAACAAAGCTTTTTCGTAGCTGGCGACAGCTTCATCCCATCGGGACTCATCTTTGTAGGAATTCCCCTGATTAAAGTGCCATTCGCAGGATTCGGGTTCCAGAGTGGGCGCTTTGTCACCGTGGACGGAAGCTCTCTCGACCTTGCCCCGATCGCCGAGGACTTCCTGCAGCCCGGCGCGTGCCGCAGGAGCATTGGGTGCGAGAGCCAGAGCCCGCTTGTAGCAAGCGACGGCGCGATCCGGCTTGCCCTGCGCCCTGAGGGCGGCACCCAGATTGACGAGCGCGTCGACGTAATCCGGGTCGAGCGCCAGAGCGTTCAGGTAAGAGACGACGGCTTCGTTGAGCTTTCCTTGCGCCCCCAGCGCATTGCCGAAATTGTTGTGCGCGGGTGCGTTCGAAGGATTGCGCGAGAGAGCGCGGGATATCAGCTCAGCGGCCCGCCCATGTTCGCCCCGCTGATGGGAGATGACCCCAAGGAAATGTAGGGCATCGATGTTGTCCGGATCGACCGCCAACATCTCACGGTAAGCGGCCTCCGCCTCCGACAGACGCCCTGCCTGATGGTGCTGCAGGGCAGCGTCGAGCTTGCGTGAAACGGAGACGAGGGAATCTTCGTCTGCGCCCGAAAGGCCCGGAGTCCGACGCTTTTCCGCTGCCCCCTTGCGGGACCCGAACAGCCGCCTGAGCATACGCTCAACGACCCGGTCCCCTGGGAGGCGCAGATTTGAGCGCAACCAGCGTGATCAGCTCGTAGGTCCACGTCTCGACGAACGCCTTGGAGTATCCGGCTTCCTTCAGGGCCCATCGGAATTGATTGCCCAGGCGTGCTTTCTTATAGATATTGAGCTTGTGGGTACGCGCAAATTGCTCGGCACGGGAGAAGACCGCGTGGTGCGTATTTCTCAGCCGCTTGGACGCCTTCTCATCGTGCGCGTCCAGCCCTGCGGGCGGGGCGCGCTTGACAAGTTCCGCGGCGATCGACTGCGCAAACTCATCGATCTCCTCCGTATCGAACCACTGAAAAATTGCCATCATCGATGGAATCCAAAAGGGCCGCCAACCGCGGCGACCGATGTCAGGTCACGCGGGATCAAGCGGCAAATCCGGGTATTTTGCTTTCGTCGACCTCGTCGATCTGACCGGGATCGAGAAATTGCTCGGCGTAGCGCAGGTAAACTTTCTTGCGGACAAATACGTCGAACAAGTCCGGATCTATGTGTCCGTCCAGCTTGAAGTTTCCCAGGATCTGCAGGGACTCGGAAAGCGTCTTACCGGGTTTGTAGGGCCTGTCCTTGGCCGTCAGCGCCTCGAAAATATCGGCGATCCCCATGACCCTAGCCTGCACCGACATCTGCTCCCGATTGAGGCCCCGCGGGTAGCCCTTTCCGTCCATTCGCTCGTGGTGGCCCCCAGCGTACTCCGGTACGTTACTCAGATGCTTCGGCCACGGTAGTGCATCCAGCATCTTGATGGTCGCGACGATATGATGCTTGATCTTCTCACGCTCCTCGTTAGTAAGGGTGCCCCGGGAGATCGTAAGATTCTTGATTTCATCCTCGGTGAGGAAGTCGGCCGTCTTTCCTGAAACGTCGATCCATTCGTATTCAGTCCCGATCAGGTTCACCCTCTCCCGGGCTTCAGGAGGCATGACCTCTCCACCGACGTTGCAGTGACGCAGAAATCCGCGATCGCTTTCGAGCTGCCGCAAGCTCTCCCGCAACGCCTGATCGATTTGGGCAAACCGCCCGCGTGCAGCGACCTCGTCCAGTCCGGATTCGCTAGAAAGCTTGAGCTTCTGCTTCAACGCCGTGATTTCCAAGTCGCGCTTCAGCACCTCGAATCGCGTGTCCACGAGATGGATGCGGTCGAAGATTGTTTGCAGCTTGGTCGCCTTGTCCACTACGTGCACGGGAGTAGTCACTTTCCCGCAGTCATGCAGCAGGCCCGCGATTTTCAGCTCGTAACGGTCCTTGTCGCTCATGCTGAAATCCCGGAGCGGCCCTTCGGTGGTTTCGTTGACGGCTTCGGCAAGCATCATGGTGAGCACCGGGACGCGTTTGCAGTGTCCGCTCGTGTAGGCGGATTTCTCGTCGATCGCGGTGTTGATGAGCTCGATGAAAGACTCGAACAGCTCCTCCAATTGATTGATGAGGTTCCGATTGGTGAGCGCGATGGCGGCCTGAGATGCAAGCGATTCCGCCAAGCGCTGATCGGAGTGCGAGAAAGGCCCGATCTCCTTCGTCGCCGGATCCATGCTGTTGATAAGCTGAAGTACGCCGATTATCTCGCCATCGTGGTTCTTCATCGGAACCGTGAGGAACGCCTTCGAGCGATACCCGGTCTTCTTGTCGAAATTGCGCGTTCCGGAAAAATCGAAACCCTCTTCGGAATACGCATCGGCGATATTGACCGTCTTGCCGGTCAAGGCCGTGTAAGCGGCAACCATCTGGTTGTTGGGTGTTCCGTCTTTTCCGTAGAGGTGCACCGGATAGAACGGTATCGGGTTGCCGGTCGTACCGCCCATCGCGATGCCCATAGCCTCGTTTCGCATGATCGCGAACCTGAGCCGCGGTCCCTCGTCGGAGGACTCCAGCAGGTACAAGGTGCCGCCGGCGGCGCGCGTGATCGCCTTGGCCGCAAGGAGGATTTTCTCGAGCAGGTTGGCGATGTCCTTTTCCTGGGACAGCGCCGCGCCTATCTCGTTGAGCTGCTCGAGGCGGCGAAACAGATCGTCAACGGTCTCCAAGAAGCAATCCCCGGTCTGGGCGGCAGCCGGCGTGGGAGCGAGCCACTACTTGATACAGACCGCGCGCACCTGCGGCATATCGGTAATTCCTTGAAGCACCTTTTCGATCCCATCCATCTTCAAGGTTCGCATCCCTTCCTCGAGACTGACAGCGAGGATTTCCGCGACACGCGCGTGCTCCTGGATGAGCTTCTTGAGATGGTCGGAAGCGATCAGCAGCTCATGGAGGCCGACCCGGCCTTTGTAGCCGGAATTACCGCAGGCTTCGCAGCCCTTGGCTCTATAGAGGGTAAAATGACCCTTGTCGCCGGCGTAGCTTCTTGCCAAATCCCTGTAGACGTTCTCGTAAGCGGACTTGGCGTCTCTCTTGAACGGTCCGGTGTTGAGGAGCTCCGAGCAGTATTCCTGGAGCATGTGCTTCATCTCGTCCGCTCCCGGCGCGTAGGGCTGTTTGCATTTGCCGCACAGACGCTTGGCCAGCCGCTGCGCGAGAATCCCGAGCAGCGCGTCGGCAAAGTTGAAGGGGTCCATGCCCATATCGAGCAGCCGGGTGATCGACTCCGGGGCACTGTTCGTGTGCAAGGTGGCGAACACGAGGTGGCCTGTCAGCGACGCTTCTATACCCGTGGAGGTTGTCTCCTTGTCGCGCATCTCGCCGACCATGATGATGTCCGGATCCGCCCGCAGAAACGATTTCATCACGACTGCGAAATCGAGGCCGGCCTTCTTGTTGACCTGGACCTGACGCAGGCCCTTCTGCGTGATTTCGACCGGATCCTCCGCCGTCCAGATCTTGGTATCAGAGGTATTGAGAAACCCGAGAACCGAGTGGAGCGTCGTCGTCTTCCCCGAGCCCGTCGGACCGCAGCAAAAGAACAGCCCGTAAGGCTTGCTCACCGTTTCCTTGAGCTTTGGCAGATTGGAAGGTGAAAGGCCGAGCTTGTCCAGGGGGATGGGCTCCCCCGCCGAGAGAATACGCATGACGATATCCTCGACGCCGCCTTGAGAGGGGATCGTCGCCACGCGCAGCTCGATATCGAGCGGTGCGAATTTCTTGAATTTGATTTTCCCGTCCTGCGGCTTGCGCTTCCCGGAGCTGTCGAAGTCGCCAATGAACTTGATTCCCAGCACCAACCCGTTTCCAAAAGGACCCGGCAACTTCAATTTAGGACACCCGCGTCCCCTC
>CAYQVE010000007.1:24007-30158 GCA_964420785.1 uncultured Enterobacteriaceae bacterium
ATGTCGAGGTCGCACATGATCTTGATGCGCGCCACCATCGCGTTTCGATAGGAACCCGGGACCTCGATGTAGGGAACCAGCGTCCCGTCCTTTCTGAGCCGAATCTCGGTCTTGCCTTTGCCGGGGTAGGGCTCGATGTGGATGTCCGACGCGCCCTGGTGGTACGCATCGATGATGATCTTGTTGACCAGCTTGACCAGCTCGTTGTCGGCCGCCGCGGACACATCGTCGTCGCCGCCCACCTCGGCGGGGATCTCGTCCTCTTCGAGATCGTGAAGCATATCGCCGATGTCGCCGGTGTCGGCGACCTCCGCCCCGTAGAACGCCTTGAGCGTTTCCCTGAACTCCTTGAGAGTGGTAACCCGATACGCAAGCTTGCGCGCCGCAAAGACATTCTGGACGATCCTGGAGCTCTTCACCCTCTCGGGGTCAAGGCAAAGGATGACCAAACCTTCTTTCGCTTCCTCGATCGGTACCCACTGGTTGGATTCGACGTAGTCGCGCTTCAGGTTTTTCAGCAGGTCCATCGGTTTGATGCGGTCGGGTTTGAACGGTTCGTACGGCACCCCGAAAAACTTCGCAAGGGCCGCACCAATCGCCGGAATCTTGACCTGGAACTCCTCGATCAGCACCGTTTCGACGTCGACAGCCTTCTTGCGTGCCGACCGGGCCGCGAGCTCGAACTCGGCGGCCGAAATCACGGCATCGCTCACCAGAAAGTCGTATTTCGTCTTGAGTACCTGCGGCTTCTGGCGCTGCTTGAGGGCGATGGCCAGCGTCTGGCAGAGCTCCGCCACTCCCTCCTCGGCAAGCTGTCCGAACGGCACGCCGGCTCTGTTGTTGATCAGCTGGACCACGCCGACGAGTTCGCTGCTGCCAGGCTCCGCGACGGGCGCGACCAGCATTTGTTTGGTGCGATAACCGGTGCGCTTGTCGACTTCCTGCAGGAAGCGTAGGTTCGGGTTGTGCGACTTGAGCTCGCCCTCGTCGTAGACGTCCTTCAGGTTGAGCATCCTCTTCGACAATCCGACGTAGCCCGCGATCGAGTGTTCGGCGATCGGCAGTTTCAGATCCTTGAAGGAGTTGAGACCGGTCTTGACCTTGGAGACGATGGTCTGTTTGTCCTCTCCCACGGTATAGATCGTCAGCCGATCGGCGTTGAAGAGGGTACAAATGTCGGCGCTGACTTCCAGCATGATTTCGTCCACGTTGCTCGTGGCGTGGATCTTGTTGGTGACGGTCTGGAGGTTCTTCTGAAACGTCAGCCTGCTGTTGACGTCAGAGGCCGCGCCCGGATGCGTTTGCAATACCGCGCTCATAGGCAATCCACCTTAAGATTCATCACGGCGAAATATCCCGATAATCAATTACTTTACCACTGTTCAGCTCGCGCGGCTGACCCGGGCGAGGGCGTTTTTCACACACCAGCGCCGAAACGTCCAAAGCACCGTAAAACCGGCTGCCCGACCGACCGCTCGTTGCCAAGCGAAAACCGCGCCTGCAGCCATCCGATCCGACCGCGGCTCCCGGGGCGAGGCTCGGCGTGCGAGGTTTCCCGTCCGTCACGCTCCGCCCTTCTCCCCCCAGAGCCCGCCCGCAAGAACGAACGCACGGTACCCGCGCTGAGCGAGGAGAAATGCCGCGGCGGCGCTGCGTCGCCCGCTCTGACAATAGAGAACGTACTCTTTCCCTTTGTCCAGCACGCCAAAAGCGTTGCGGATTTCCGAAAGGGGAATATTGATGGCACCCGCGAGCTTGTCATATTGATATTCCGACGGGTAACGCACATCGACCCACTGGGCTCCACCGGCGATCTTATTGCGCGCCTCCTCCGCCGACAGGCGGTGCAGCAGCGGTTCCCGGAGGAGCTCGGCAAAGTCTTTCCTGGATAGCCGCAGAAGGGCTGCGTCCGTCTTCATCGTAACGGTGGCGTTGCGCCTGCCTTCCGACACCAGGGCTTCCTCGCCGAACGCGTCACCGCTTTTCAGCTCGGCGAGCAGCATCGAGACTCCTCCGACCATCCGCTCGACCTTGCACCGGCCGGTTTCGATCACGAAGTAGAAATCCCCCTCAGCGCCCTCGCGGATCACGGTATCGCCCTTCTTGACGTTGATGCGCTCGAAGCGGCGCAGCAGCTCGTTGATGTGAGCCGGCGGCAGTCGCGAGAACTCGCCGTACTTGAGGCTGCTTACGCTGAACATTCCGGACATCAAGGTCCAGCTGGCGAGTGAACTCCCCTCGTCCCCGGCGTTCTTCTGTTTTTCCGAGTGGTCGGCGGAAAGGGCTTCATCCCACGTGGCCATGACGTCAAGAAGATCGTCATCGATGCGCATCAGCTCGACGTCGGTGATCGCCTTGACGTTGGTGAAAGCCTCGCCCCTCCGACCCAGCGGATATCGTGAACGCTCGGACCCCCCTACCAGCACCTTCGAAGAACCATCCGGATAGGTAAGGAAGAGCTCTCCGCGCAGGAGATAAACCGCCTGGCCCGCGATCCCGCGCCCGAGGAAGGGATTCGAATTCTTGCTCGCGGTCTCTACGTGACAGAGATCGACGAGTTCGTGGAGCCTTGCTTCGGGAAGCGAGGCGACAGGTTCAAGAGTCTTCAGCGTTTCGATGCGTACTCTGTTTGCGCACATTGCGCGTTCCTCGCTCACCGCGGACCGTCCCGCGCCTTCCCTCAAAATTCGAAAACTTGATTGTTTTGCAGCATGCGTGGCCGGTATTGACCGGCGTCCTCCTCGATTTCCTGCATCGTGAGCTCGATTTCGCCGGGCTTCAGATGCGTGATATAGATTTCCGCGCTACGTTCGAGTTTTGCGAGCTCCTCGGCAAGCATGCTCGGACAAAGGTGCTTCGAAATGACCGCCAACTCCCTTTCCCGGTTGCAAAAAGCGGTCTCGATAATCAGGTACTTCAGGTTGGAGATCTTGTTGACCACCGCCCAAAGGGGGTCGTTGGTCGTGGTGTCGCCGGTAAACACCAGGCTTTCCCTGCCGGAATCGAGGTGATAACCGACTGCCGGCACGACATGATTTGCCGGTAGCACCGTGACCTTGCGCTTTTTCAGCTCGACCGTGTCACCGACCTGGATCTCGCGGTATCGGAGGAAGGGTTTTTCGGGACTCGGGAGTTGGGCGAAATCGGGCCAGATGCTCCAGTTGAAAATGTGATTGCGCAAGATTTCCAGCGTTGCCGGAACGGCCCAAAGCGTGAGCGGCTGGTCGCGCATCCCTCCGACGGTATCGACCATGAACGGAATGCTAGCGACGTGATCGAGGTGCGAGTGCGTGAGAAAGATGTGATCGATTAGAGAGAGCTCGGTGAGCGAAAGGTCGGCGACCCCCGTCCCGGCGTCGATGAGAATGTCGTTGTCGAGGAGCATCGACGTCGTGCGCAAGTGCCGGCCTCCTATCCCGCCGCTGCACCCGAGGATTCGCAGCTTCATGGAACGCGCCCGCCGCTATTTCTCGTCGAACACGGTCACGCCGGTCCATTCGGCTGGCGGCGGGTTTCGGCGCTTACCGGCGACTTCCTTCGCGTACAGCTCGTAGAGTGCGCAGTCCGGATTCATGCGTTGAAGATTGAGCAAATTCACTTCCACCTGATCCCACTGGCGGGAACGGTAAGACCTGATCGTCTGGTGCCAGAGCTTGAGCTCGTCCAGAATCTTCTTCTCGACCTCGGACTCCAGTCCCAGTGGCTCGTAGATCGTGATGGCCTCGTCCTTGCCCTTCACCTTGATCTTGTCGATCTCCCTGAAAACCACGTCCTTCACAAGCGTCCGGGTTGTCTCCCCGACGAGTATCCCCACGCCGTAGTACTTGGTGCGTCCTTCCAGCCGCGAAGCGACGTTTACGGCATCTCCCATGGCCGTGTAAGCCCTGCGTTCCCTCGATCCCATGTCCCCGACCCGGACGTTTCCCGTGTTGACGCCAACCCCGATCTTGAGAGTCGGCCAGCCGCGTATGCTGAATTTCTTGTTCAGCATATCGCACTCGCGCTGCATCTCCAGGGCCGCAAGGACTGCGGTGCGCGGGTGACCCTTATCTTCCACGGGCGCGTTCCAGAACGCCATGATCGCGTCGC
Source organism: uncultured Enterobacteriaceae bacterium (assembly GCA_964420785.1). GTDB lineage: Bacteria > Pseudomonadota > Gammaproteobacteria > Burkholderiales > SG8-39 > VBDM01. Next base: position 28,097 of record CAYQVE010000007.1, read on the forward strand.
CGATGTACTTGTCGAGCGTGCCGCGGTACTTGCCCCGGATTATATTGCTCATGTCCGTGAGGTACTCGTTGATGTATTCACGCAGGTGCTCGGGACTCAACGCTTCCGATATGCTGGTGAAGCCGCGCACGTCGGAAAACAGTATCGTGAGATCGGTACTCTTCGGCGCCATCGTGTACTGCTCGGGGTCCTCCGCCATGATGCCTACGAGCTCGGGGGGCACGTATTGGCCGAAAAGCTCGGCGAACTGGCGCTTCGAGCGCGTCTCGACGAAGTACCCGTAACCCATGTTGACCGTGTACAAGGTCACTGTCATGAGCACCGAGGCGGCAAGCGGCAGCACTAGGCCCGCGTAGGACCACATCCACAGATCGAACAGCGCGATGAGCGCCATTCCGGTCACCGTCGCGGCGGTGGCCCAAAGCGGCGCGAGCATCGGTATGAGCAAGGTAAGCACGATACCGCCGATGACGAGCAGCAACAGCTCCGCTCCGAGCATGTAAGGCGGTTTGTGCTTCAGCTTGCCGTCGAGTATCCCAGCGATGAGATTGGCGTGAATCTCGACTCCGGGATACACATTGCCTTCCTTCCTGACCCCGGAGGAGGCTTCGCCCTCCCCTACCGGCGCCGAGCGAAGATCGAACAGGCCCGGGGCCGAAGCTCCGATCAAGGCGATCTTTCCCTTGAGCGTTTCCACCGGCACTTTGTCCGACCAGATATCGGCAAACGAAATATAGGGAAAGCTGCCCCTTGGACCACGATAAGGAATTAGGGTAGTGACTTCATCGTCTACGGGGATCCTGAGGGGCCCGACGTCGAGCCACTCCAAACCGGTGTAGGTCTTGGATATGAAGCGGTCGGGGTTCGTCCCCGGGATTACCTTGGGCAAGGTAACCGTACCGGTCTTGCTTCGGGCGGCTTCCTTCATTCCCAGATACAGGCGCACTACCGCAAGCGACAGGGCTTCATAGTAGCTGCCGTTGCGTTGCGGGTATTCCAGGAGCATCGGCACCCGCCGCGACACGCCGTCATCGTCCACGCGCGAGTTGAAATGCCCGGCGTTGGCTACCTTGGCAAACTCGGACAAGTTGGCACCGTAGCCCTTCCACACGGAGAAGTCGATTTTCCTGCCGGCAAACGTTCCCGGAGGGAAAACCGGTTCCGGAAGGGATCCGTTTTCCACCGCATTTTCGTCGCTATTGAAATAGTAGCCGAGAACCACCGGACGGCCGCGGAGAAAATTCGAGAATTTCGCGTCGTAGTCGAGCTCCGGGCGCAATTCCTTCAGGGCCGACTGGAACGGCCCCAAGTCCTTCAGCCGGGTCCCCGCCAGCTTCTCGAGCACCGGCAGGCCGGAGCTCTCGTCGGGCTCGGCAAACACGACGTCCAAACCGACTATGAGCACGCCGTACTTGTCGAAGACCTTTTGCAGCAGTGCGACGATCTTGTCACGGCTCCAGGGCCAGCGACCGAGCGCTCGGGAATCCAGGCTGCGCTCGTCGATGTCGAGGATGACGATGCGGTCATCGACCGTGCCCGGCATGGTCAGCCGGAGCCGGTAGTCGTAGATGATGTGGTCGAGCTGGTTGATGAAGCCGATGCGGTAGCTCTTGAAGGCATTTCCTACGACGTGGCCCACGAATACCAGAACTACCAGCAGGCCTAGCACGATCCGTACGATGTGCTGCTTCAGTCTTCCTCCCCGGATCGGTTCTTCTGAAGAGCCGAGGCTCAGGTCTTGAGGAAGAATTCCATCTTGACCCCGGCAAGTTCGATCACGTCATGGTCGTTCAAAGAATGCGCCTGGGCGTCGAGGGTCTTGCCGTTCACCACCGGAAAGCTTGCCCCCTCTACGTGGGTGATGTAGAAACCCTGGGGCCGGCGCGTGATGACGGCCACTTGGACGCCGGGTTTGCCGAGCGTCGTCAGCGGCTTGGTCAGATCCAGCTCCTTGCCGGCGTTGGCACCGGAGAGAAGCTGCAGCGGGGCATTTTTTTGAAGCCAGGCCGCCGGCTTGGGGGGCCCGACGGGCCGGGACTTCCGCCTTTGGCCCGGCACGGGG
>CAYQVE010000008.1:0-29684 GCA_964420785.1 uncultured Enterobacteriaceae bacterium
ATCAAGAGCGGGAAATCGATGGCCGTCTCTTCGCGGAAGATGCGGGCGTAGTTGCGGTCGCCGAGACTGATGGCGGCCAAGGAGGCGCCTTTCTCGATGAAGGCGGGCTGGTGTTCGCGCAACTGCGCGACGTGCTCGCGGCAAAAAATTCACCCATAGTGCCGGAGAAATACGACCACGGCGGGCTTCCGTTCCCAAAAGGAACCGGGGGCAATTCCGGGGCACGCGGGACGGGAACATCAGGATCAAAACCGTGAACGCCGGCATACGCGGGACCGACCTTTGGGGCAAGTCGGCGCCGGACCGCGAGATCGTCTGCCTGATCGAGGGCAAGATCGAGATCAGCCAGCCTGGCGACTCCCCGTTCACCATGGAACAGCGGCTGTCCTTTTACGTCCACGAAGGCGGGCTGTCGCGGCCGGTCGCGACGGTGATGGCGGACCAGTTGAGGGAATGGGCGGCCGAGACCGAAACGCAGCCGGGGCGGGGCGTCTCGACGAGCGGCGGAAAATGGAAAATCACGGCTGCCGCGGGACTCACGCCACAGCGGGCGTTCGATCTCTACAAGGACCTGCGAAAAGGCGGATATCCGGCCGAGATCGTCCCGTCGAAAGCCGGTGACAAGCGCGTCTACAACGTGCTGCTGTCGAATTTCGAAACGAAGCAGGACGCCGAATTCGTGTCAAGCAGCCTGAAACGGCAGGCCGGCTTCGGAGCGCACGGGTACTCGGTCGGAATGTAGGCGTCGGGCGCGGCCCGCGCGGGACGCATTCCCCGCCGCGGATCGGCAGTGGAGATATCGCCGCCGAGGCGTGCGGTAAAATCGCGCATTTGCGAACGCCTGCATGCTCAATCTACTCGAAAACCTCAACCGCGAGCAGCTCGCCGCAGTCACCCTTCCCGACCAATCGGCGCTGATCCTCGCAGGCGCCGGCTCGGGCAAAACGCGCGTTCTCACCACGCGGATCGCCTGGCTGATCCAGACCGGGAATGTGAGCCCGAGCGGCGTTCTCGCCGTAACCTTCACCAACAAGGCGGCGCGCGAAATGCTCACGCGCATCTCGGCGATGCTTCCGATCAGCACCCGCGGCATGTGGGTCGGCACCTTCCACGGCCTGTGCAACCGCTTGCTGCGGGCGCACTACCGCGACGCCAGCCTGCCGCAGCTCTTTCAGATCCTCGACTCCCAGGACCAGCACGCCGCGGTGAAGCGCGCGCTGAAGGCGCTCAGCGTCGACGAAGAGAGATTCCCCGCGCGCGACGCGCAGTATTTCATCAACGCGGCCAAGGAGGAGGGCAGGCGCGCCCGGGACGTCGAGATCGGCGACGAAATCACCCGCCGCTACGCCGAGATCTACGCCGCCTACGACGAGCAATGCCAGCGCGAGGGCGTGGTGGACTTCGCCGAGCTGCTGCTGCGCAGCTTCGAGCTCCTTTCCAGGAACGAGATCCTCCGCGAGCACTACCGGAACCGCTTCCGGCACATTCTGGTCGACGAATTCCAGGACACCAATCGCCTTCAGTACCGCTGGCTGAAGCTGCTCGCCGGGCCGAAAAACCTCATGTTCGCAGTCGGCGACGACGATCAGTCCATTTACCGGTTTCGCGGAGCGCACGTCGGCAACATGGCCGAATTCGAGCGCGATTTCCGCGTCGAGAACGTCATCCGCCTCGAGCAGAACTACCGCTCGCACGGGCTCATCCTCGCAGCGGCCAACGCGCTCATCGCCCACAACAAGAAACGCCTCGGCAAGAACCTGTGGACCTCCGCCGGGCACGGCGAGCCGGTGCGCATCTACGAGGCGCAAAGCGACGGGTATGAGGCGAACTGGCTCACCGAGGAGGTGCAGGCGCTGAAGCGCGGCGGGCTGCGTCTTGCCGATATCGGGGTGCTGTACCGCTCGAACGCGCAGTCGCGCATCATCGAGCACGCGCTCTTCTCGAACGGCATTCCATACCGCGTGTACGGGGGCCTGCGCTTCTTCGAGCGCATGGAAATCAAGCACGCGCTCGCGTACCTGCGGCTTGCGGCCAATCCGGACGACGACGGAGCTTTCCTGCGCGTGGCCAATTTCCCCTTGCGCGGAATCGGCGCGCGCTCACTCGAAGCCCTGCAGGATGCGGCAAAGGCCGGTCATGCGAGTCTTTACAAGGCGGCCTCGGGATTTTCCGGGAAGAGCGGCGCGGCGCTCGCCGCGTTCCTGCGGCTCATCGAATCGCTCAAGGCTGAAACGCAGGGGCTGCCTTTGCCCGAGACGGTCGAGGTGATGCTTGACCGAAGCGGGCTCGTCGCGCACTACAAGGCCGAAAGAGACGGCGCCGACCGGGTCGAGAACTTGAGCGAGCTCGTGAACGCTGCGGCCGCGTTCGTGAACGAGGGAGAAGAGCACGATCTTCCGGCCTTCCTCGCGCACGCAGCACTCGAGTCGGGCGAGAACCAGGCGGTCGAAGGCACGGACGCGCTGCAGCTGATGACGGTGCACTCGGCGAAAGGCCTGGAGTTTCACGCGGTGTTCATCACCGGGCTGGAAGAGGGCCTCTTTCCGCACGAGCAGAGCGTTCTGGAAGACGACGGCCTGGAAGAAGAACGCAGACTGATGTACGTCGCGATCACCCGGGCGCGGACGCGGCTCTACCTCTCCTTCGCTCAGACGCGCATGCTGCACGGGCAGACCCGTTACAACGTCGCCTCACGGTTCCTCGACGAGCTCCCGGAGGAAGTCGTGAAGCGCCTCACGCCTCGGCCGGGGCACGCCCGATTCGACGACGTGGCCTGGGCCCCCCAGCCGGCAAAAGGCGGCAAAGCCAAGGCGCCGGGCCATGGGTTCCGCATCGGCCAGTCGGTTCTGCACCCGAAGTTCGGCCAGGGCGTCATCGTCAACGCCGAAGGATCCGGCACCGACGCGCGCCTGCAGATCAATTTCGGCAAGCAGGGGATGAAATGGCTCGCGCTGGAATACGCGAAGCTGACGGCCGCGTAGCGGCGCTCAACCCCGGGGCGCAGCGGGAGATCTCCCTTACTTGTCGAACAAACGCAGCTGGCTCGCACCGACGAGGACGACCTGTTCGACGGCGCGCTTGGCTTCGTCGAGCGTGGCGGCTTCGCCGGAATGGTTGCCCGCCCGCCAGCGGTAGATGCCGTCCCATTCCTTCTTCGGGCCGAGCGTGACCTGCCCCAGCCGCTCTTTTCCGAGCCAGTATCCGTGCGCGAGGTAGCCGCGCTCCCAGAACGCCTGTTTCGCCTTTTTCCCGGGCCTCGGCATCGGCTCCTCCCGAGCCGGCATTTTACCCACGGCCGGAGTGTTCGTGTAGAGTATCGCCCACCCCTCAAAGGGGGGTGGCACTTGACCCCCCATTTAGGGGGTAAGAAAAACGCGATGAAAAACGACTATCTGGAGCGGATCCTCCGGGCGCGCGTGTACGACGTGGCGGTGGAGACGCCCCTGGAAGTCGCGCCCAATCTCTCGGCGCGGCTCGGCAACCGGGTGCTCTTGAAGCGCGAGGACATGCAGCCGGTGTTCTCCTTCAAGTGCCGCGGCGCCTACAACAAGATGGCGAATCTGTCCGCGGCGGCGCTCGCCCGCGGAGTCATCGCTTCTTCGGCCGGCAATCACGCTCAAGGCGTCGCGCTAGCGGCCCAGAAGCTCGGCTGCGCGGCGGTGATCGTGATGCCGTCCACCACGCCCAAGATCAAGGTCGACGCGGTCAAGGCTCGCGGAGCGGAAGTGCATTTGCACGGCGATACCTATGACGAGGCGCACGTCGAGGCGAAGCGCCTGGCGAAGGCACGCAGGCTCGGCTTCGTTCATCCCTACGAAGATCCGGACGTGATCGCGGGCCAGGGCACGATCGGATTGGAGATCCTGCGTCAGACCGCGCACCCGATCCACGCGGTATTCGTGCCGATCGGCGGCGGCGGGCTCGTTTCCGGCATCGCTTCCTATATCAAGCGCCTGCGTCCCGCGATCAAGGTCTTCGGCGTCGAACCGGTGGACGCCGACGCCATGGCGCGCTCGCTGAAGGCGGGACGGCGCGTCGTACTGGATCACGTGGGTCTTTTCGCCGACGGGGTCGCCGTAAAGCAGGTCGGCGAAGAGACCTTTCGGCTGTGCAAGCAGCTCCTCGACGGCGTGATCCTCGTCGATACGGACCAGATCTGCGCGGCGATCAAGGACGTGTTCGAGGACACGCGCACGATCCTTGAGCCCGCCGGCGCACTGGCGATCGCCGGCGCCAAGGCTTACGTCGAAAAATCCGGAGTGCGCGGAAAGAAGCTCGTCGCGGTCGCTTCGGGCGCGAACACGAATTTCGACCGGCTGCGCTTTGTCGCCGAGCGCGCCGAGGTGGGCGACCGGCGCGAGACGATCCTCGCGGTCACCATCGCCGAGCGCCCAGGCAGCTTCAAGAAATTCTGCGCCACGCTAGGGGCGCGCAACATCACCGAGTTCAACTACCGCATCGCCGATCCCAAGGACGCTCACGTATTCGTCGGCGTCGAGGTGCACAGCCGCGGCGAGTCCGCGAAAATCGTCAAAGTCCTCGAGCGCCAGGGCCTCAAGACGCTTGACCTCTCCGATGACGAGATGGCCAAGCTCCACTTTCGCCACATGGTCGGCGGGCACGCTCCGCCGGCGATCCGCAGGGACGCGCGCCGCGCCGCCGACGAGTTGCTCTACCGCTTCGAGTTTCCGGAGCGGCCCGGGGCGCTGATGCGCTTTCTGTCGGGCATGCGCACCGACTGGAACATCAGCCTGTTCCACTACCGCAATCAGGGGAGCGACTACGGCCGGGTGCTGGTCGGCATGCAGGTGCCGCGCCACGAGATGCGCGAATTCCAGCGCTTTCTCACCGAGCTTGGCTATCCGTACGTGGACGAAAGCCGCAATCCGGCGTACCGGCTGTTTCTCGGTTGAGATTAGATCTTCGGCTCCTCCCCGAAGTATCCGGGAGCGATCTCGCCGGCATAGCACGCCGGTGAGGAGAAGGCCTGTGGGTTGTCGAGAAACTTGAGCCCCTCCGGCTCGCGGCGGTATACGCCGCGCTCGGTGACCACGAAATCCACGGGGATGTCGTGTGGCTGCGGGTGTATGGTCTTCAAGAAGGCCTGCTCGTAGGCGATCCCGATGACGCGGGGCCGCTTGGCGAGCGCGGCCAAGGTGCGGTCAAAAAAAGCGCCGCCATACCCCAAGCGGTATCCGTCCCCGTCCCATCCCACCATCGGCACGAGCACGTGATCCGGGCTGACCTCCGGCGAACCGACAGGGTAAGGGATGGCCAGCGGCCCTTCGGCGAGTTCCACCCCGGGCTTCCATTCGCGAAAGATCAGCGGGGTTTTGGGAGCCACGACGACCGGCAGCGCGGTCCTCGCCCCGAGCCGGCGCAGGGCCGCGGCCAGATGGCGTGCGTCGTATTCGTTCCTGTACGGCCAGCAAAACGCCAGTATTCCGTGCACCAGATCCGGGAACGCACGTTCAAGGTGGTGGTCGATCCGTGAGCGCAGCGCGGCGAGCGCCTCCTGGGCCAGCGCTTCGCGTTCCCGCAAAAGCCGTGTGCGCTCGTTCTTGCGCCAGGCGGAAAGCTCGGAAGGAGTCATGTGCGGAGGCCTTCATCTGGCACGAAAAATGCCTGTAGTATTCTATCAAAGGAGGAAGTAGATCTTGAAACGAGCGCTCCGTCCGCTTTGCCTTGCTGTCGTCCTCGCCGCGGCCGCCCCCGGCCACGCGGCGAAGCTCGATCCGCAGGACGCGGCATTCCTTGCCGCCCGCGATGCGTTCGAAGCGAATCACCGGACCAAGCTCGCAACGCTCGCTCCCAAGCTCAAAGGGCATGTGCTCGAGCCCTATGTCGAGTACTGGCAGCTCTTCTTCAAGCTTCCGGGTGCGTCGGCCGAAGACGTTCGCGACTTCCTTTCCCGATACTCGGGTACCGCGCTCGCCGAACAACTGCGCGCCGATTGGCTCAAGGTGCTCGGCAAGAGCCGGCGATGGGAGTTGTTCCAAGCCGAGTATCCGGCGCTCTCCGGTGACGATCCCGAGGTGACGTGCTACATGCTGCTCGCGCGCTGGAAGCGCGAGGATGCCTCGGTGCTGGGCGATTTCAAGCCCTTCTGGAACGCGCCGCGCGAACTTCCAGAAGGCTGCCTCGCTCTGGCCCGGGCGATCCACAACGCCGGCCAACTCGGCTCGCGTGAAGCATGGGAGCGGTTTCGCGTGCTGGTCGCCGGCGGGCTCATCGGTGCCGCCAAGCGCACCATGGAGTTTCTGCCGCGCGGCGAAGCCATCGACACGAGACGGCTCGGCGCCGTCATCCGCGCGCCGGTCAAGTTTCTCAGGAATCCACAGGTCGATCTGGCCAAGGTGACCGATCGAGAGCTGGTGATCGCCGCCCTCACCTTGGCTGCCGACGCGGACGCGCGCGCGGCCGCAGGATTCTGGGGCGGCGGCCTGAGCGACGCCTTCGCCGTCGAAGACCGCAGGTACGTCTGGCTGATGCTGGCCATGAACGGTGCGCTCCGCCAGGTGCCCGAGGCGCTCGACTGGTTCGGTGAACCCGGAGCGCTCAACGACGAGCAGCTCGGCTGGCGCGCGCGAATCGCGATGAGGACAGACAGGTGGGCCGAGGTGCGAAGCTCGATCGACCGGATGTCTCCGCTCGCGAAGAACGACCCGGTCTGGATCTACTGGTACGGTCGGGCCGAGCGCGCGCTCGGCAGCCCCTTGGAAGCCGAAGGCTATTTCGAGCGCATCGCCGGGGAACACAGTTTCTACGGGCGCCTTGCCGCCGACGAGCTCGGCGTGAGCTTGCGGATTCCGGCCCGCGCGCCGCTACCCACCGAAAGCGAGATCGCCGAGGTCGCGGCGATTCCCGGGCTCGCTCGCGCGCTCGCGCTCTATCGCGTGGACATGCGGACCGAGGCGACGAAGGAGTGGCTCTGGACCATTCGCGGCATGGACGACCGCAGGCTCCTCGCGGCGGCGGAGCTCGCACGCCGCAACGAGGCCTGGGACAGGGCGATCGGCACCGCGGACAGAACGGTATTCGCCCACAACTTTTCGGTCCGCTACCTTGCGCCTTATCGCGAAGTGCTGGCCGAAAAAGCTCGCTCGCGCGACTTGGAGGAGCCGTGGGTGCTGGGTGTGGTGCGCCAGGAAAGCCGTTTCATCACCGGCGCAAAATCCTCCGCCGGCGCGACCGGCCTCATGCAGGTGATGCGCCCGACCGCGAAGTGGGTGGCGCAGAGAATGCGCATGAAGAACTTCTCTTCGGCGCGGCTGCACGAACCGGATCTCAATGCGGCGCTCGGCACTTATTACCTCAAGCACATCCTCAATCAGTTCGACGGCAGCCCCGTTCTCGCCGCGGCAGCGTACAACGCCGGGCCTACGCGCGCGCGCCTGTGGCGCGGCACGGCTCCGGTCGAAGGCGCGATCTTCGTCGAGACCATTCCTTTCGGCGAGACGCGCGACTACGTGAAGAAGGTGATGACGAACACCGTTTATTACGCCGCCGTCCTCGGCTCCGAGCCGACCCCATTGAAGGCGCGCCTGGGCATGGTCGTGCCTCGCCGCTCCTCCGAGGGCGTGGCGGCGATTCAGAACGAGCCGGTCGTTCAATAGGGCTCGCAGCGCGGCCACCGAAGCGGTCCGGCGCACCTGCCGGGCGCGCTTCGAGGTTACACTAGCGCTTTCCCCCTGGCAGCAGCATGAGTCGCATTCTGGTCATCGGCGGCAGCGGCTTTGTCGGCCGGCATCTCGTGCGCCAACTCGTCGAAGACGAGCACTTCGTCGTCGTGCCCACGCGCAGGCGCGAGCGGGCCAAGCACCTGATTCTCCTGCCGACGGTCGATGTGGTCGAGGCCGACGTGCACGATCCGGAGACCCTCGCGAAGCTCGCTGCCGGATGCGACGCCGTGGTGAATCTCGTCGGTATCCTGCATGGGCGCCCGGGCCGCCCCTATGGACCGGACTTCGCACGCGCCCACGTCGAGCTCCCAAAAAAAATCGTCAAGGCGTGCAGCAAAAAGCGCGTGCCGCGCCTGCTGCACATGAGCGCGCTGCATGCCCACGCCGAAGGCCCCAGCCAATACCTGCGTTCCAAGGGCGAAGGCGAGGCCTGGGTGCTCGCGGCGCAGAACGAGCAGGCGGTGACGGTGTTCCGGCCTTCAGTCGTATTCGGAGCAGAGGACCAGTTTCTCAATACTTTCGCCGAGCTCCAGCGGTGGCTGCCGCTCGTTCTCCTCCCCAGCCCGCAGGCGCGTTTCCAGCCGGTCTACGTCGAGGATGTGGCGCGCTGCTTCAGGGCGAGCCTCGCCGATCGCGACAGCATCGGCAAACGCTATGACCTGTGCGGGCCGCGCGTTTATACCTTGCGCGAGCTGGTGAAGTACGCCGGCAGCGCGAGCGGACACCCGCGGGCCGTCGTCGGCCTTTCCGAGCGCCTGTCTTTCCTCAGCGCCTGGGCCATGGAATGGAAGCCGGGCAAGAAGCTCTTGTCGCGTGACAACTTCAATTCGATGAAAGTGGACAGCGTTTCGAGCAGCGCTTTCCCCTTCTCCATCCAGCCCACGCCGCTCGAGGCGGTCGCGCCCGTCTATCTCCGCGGCGTCTTCCCGCGCTCGCGCTACAGCTGGTTCCGCTACAAGGCCGGCCGCTAGGGATCTTCCCTGATCATGGCGGACCGGATCCTGGTCATCGGCAACAGGAACTACTCCTCCTGGTCCCTGCGGCCTTGGTTGTTCATGAAGCACAACGCAATCGCCTTCGAAGAAGTCTGCGTCCCCTTGTACCAGGCGGGCTCAAAGGAGCGGCTGCTGCAGTATTCGCCGTCCGGGAAGGTTCCGGTGCTGATCGAGGGGGAGACGTGCGTCTGGGATTCCCTTGCGATCCTCGAATATCTCGCGGAAGCACATCCGAGCACCCGGGGCTGGCCCGCCGACCCGATCGCGCGGGCGACTGCGCGGTCCGTCTGCGCCGAGATGCACTCGGGCTTTCCCGCGCTGCGCCGGCACCTGTCGATGAACGTGCGCAAGGTTTTCGCCCCGCGTGCCTGGCCCGCGGAGGTCGGCGAGGAGATCGAACGCATCCAATCGCTCTGGCAAAGCTGCCGCGAGCGCCACGGGACGGGCGGGCCGTTCCTTTTCGGCCGTTTCTCCGCAGCCGATGCCATGTACGCGCCGGTCGTGTGGCGCTTCACGGGCTACTCGGTCTCTCTCTCGCCGCTGGCGCGCGCCTACTGCGACGCAATGCTCGCCTTGCCGCCGATGCAGGAATGGCGCGCGGCCGCAAGAGCCGAGACCGAGACGCTGCCGCAGTTCGAGATGGCGCCCTGAAAGGCGGGTCCCGGTGAAGATTTACGCCGTCGGCGGAGCGGTGCGCGACGAGCTCCTCGGACTGCCGGTGGCAGACCGCGACCATGTCGTGGTCGGGAGCACGCCGGAGGAAATGGTGCGCCTCGGCTACAAGCCGGTGGGCAAGGATTTCCCGGTGTTCCTGCATCCGCAAACCCACGAGGAGCACGCGCTCGCGCGCACCGAGCGCAAGGTCGCGCGCGGCTACAAGGGATTCCGGATCCACGCCGCGCCCGAGGTTACGCTCGAGCAGGACCTCGCGCGGCGGGACCTGACCATCAACGCGATGGCACGCGACGAAACCGGGCAGCTCGTCGATCCTTTCGGCGGCGCGGCGGATCTCGAACGCGGGCTGCTTCGGCACGTGAGCCCCGCTTTCGTGGAGGACCCGGTGCGGATCCTGCGGGTTGCGCGCTTTGCTGCGCGCTTCGGTTTTGCGGTCGCGCCGGAGACCATGGCGTTGATGCGCTCCATGGTCGCAAACGGCGAGGCGGACGCGCTCGTTCCCGAGCGCGTGTGGCAGGAATTTTCCAGGGGCCTGTTGGAGGGCGATGCGGCTCTCATGTTCCCGGTTCTCGCCGAAGCGGGGCTACTCGAGAAGCTGCTGCCCGAGTTGAAGCTCGCTTTCGAGCACGGCCGACCGGCGAACGACCCCGCCCGTGTTCTCGTCCGCGCACTCGATTGCGCCGCCGCCGAGCGGCTGGGACTCGCGCCGCGTTTCGCTCTGGTCGCTTTCGGCACGCTCACCGCCCAGGCGACGCGCGCCCTGAGCGAGCGCCTCAAGGCGCCCGGCGACTGCCGCGACCTCGCCGTGCTCGCCAGGCGGCACGGCGAGACGATAAAGCGTGCCCCCACGCGGGGCGCGCAGGACCTGCTTGCGCTGCTCGAGCGCTGCGACGCCCTGCGCCGGCCCGGGCGCTTCGACGAGCTGCTCGCGGCCATCGCCTGCGTCGAGTGGGGCGAGCGCGGCTGGACTGAAACACCCTACATGCCGCGCGTGGTCCTGCGGCGGGCCCTGGGCGCGGCCGCCGGCGTCGACGCCGCGAAAATCGCCGCCCAAGGCGCGAAATCCCATATCGCCGTAAAGCTGCGCCGCGCGCGGATAGCCGCAATCGAAGAGTTCGTCTGAGATGGAACCTCGATCCGAAACCGATATGCTGTGGGACGGTCTCAAGCGGAATCTCCTCGCCGGCGCGCGCCTTGCGCTTTTCCTGCCTGTGCGCGCGCTCGACTTCCGCATCTCGATCGGACAGTACGTCGCGCTGGTGTTCGCGAGCCTGGCATTCTGGCTCGCCGGCGGCATGATGCGCGCGGGTTTTCCGGGTACCGTCGATTTCGGCGCGCTCACTGCGGCGCTCGCGGAGATCCCGCTTCTGCTCGGCACCTGTCTTCTTGCCGCCAGAGTGTTTCGCGAAGCGCAGCTCGCCGTGGCGTTCGCGGTATTGCTCGTCGCGACGGACCCCGTTTTCGAAGTCGCGGGAGTCGCCGTCCAGGCGGCGACGCACCTTGAAGCGATCGAGCTCGACGCCGATGCCGTGTATTGGGGGTTCGTCGCCTGGGGCCTCGCCGTGGTCCCGCGCGCCCTGTACGTTCTCACCGGCTGGCGCGGCCGTCCCTCGGTCCTGGCGTTCGGGCTGTTTGCGGGGCTCCTTACGGTCCTCGTCGCGGTTTTCCCGCGCAGCGAGCTTTGGATCGCGGCCCGGGATGACAGAGCCGAAGCCGCGCGTCCGAGACTGACTCAGGAGGAAGTGTTCCACCGGCAGGGGTTCCTGCTCGATGAGCAGCTTGCAGCGCTCAGTCCTGAGCGGCCCGGCGTCGTGGATCTGTATTTCGTCGGAGTCGCAGGCGACAGCAACCAGGACACGTTTTACTCGGAGCTCGTTTCGGTCAAGGAGCTGCTCGAGGAGCGCTTCGACGCCGCGGGCAGGTCGATCGCTCTCATCAACAACACCGCGACCCTGAGAAACTATCCCATCGCGACGGTGAGCAATCTGCGCGCGACGCTTGCGCATCTCGGCAATGTGATCAATGCCGACGAGGACATCGTGCTTCTGCACATCACGACCCACGGAAGCAATGATCACAAACTCGTGCTGGATCTCCCGCCGCTTGAACTCGCGCAGCTCACGCCGAGCGCCCTCGCGCGCATGCTCGCCGACAGCGGCATCAGGTGGAAGGTGATCGTGATCTCGGCGTGTTTCTCCGGGGGGTTCATCGAGCCGCTCAAGGACGACAATACCCTCATCATCACCTCCGCCGACGCGTTTCGCTCCTCCTTCGGCTGCGATTACGAGAGCGACTACACCTGGTTCAGCCAGGCGCTCTACGACGACGCGCTGCGCGACACCTTTTCGTTTGCCGAGGCGTTCGAGGCTGCGAAAGAAACGGTGGAAGACCGGGAGCGGGCCGAGGGCTATCCGCCCTCGAACCCGCAGATGTTCGCAGGCGCCGCAATGCGCAAGAAGCTCGCTGCGCTCGAGAAGCGCCTCGCCGCGAGGGCGACGGAGCCGCCTCAGAGGAGCCGCGCCAGCAGCGTCAGGGCGAGCGAAAGCACGATCGTGCTGGCAAAGGGAAGGTAATAAAGCCGCCCTTTGTAGCGTACGGTGAGGTCGCCCGGCAGCCGGCCGAGCCCGTATCTCGACAGCCACGGCGAAAGCACGGTGAGCACCACCAGCGCGATCGCGACCGCCAGCAGCCATTTCAGCATGGCTTTACTTTACCGGGCTTCGCGATACACTGCGCGGCTTCCGAAGTCCCCGGGGGAAAACTATGATCGAGCTCTACACCTGGAGCACGCCCAACGGGCGCAAGGTTTCGGTCATGCTGGAGGAATGCGGCCTTTCCTATAACCTCCACAAGATCAACATCGGGTCGGGCGATCAGTTCGCTCCCGACTACGTTGCAATCAATCCGAACGCCAAGATTCCCTCTATCGTCGATCCGGACGGGCCCGATGGGAAGCCCATCCGGATGATGGAATCAGGCGCGATTCTGATCTATCTCTCGGCGAAAACCGGAAAATTCCTGCCGCAGAGCGAACGCGGCAAATACCTGGCGCTTCAGTGGCTGATGTTCCAGATGGGCCACATCGGGCCGATGTTCGGCCAGGCGCACCATTTCCTGCGCGCGGCAAAAGAACAAGTGCCCTATGCGATCGAGCGCTACACCAAAGAAAAAGACCGACTCTATGGCGTGCTCAACCGGCGCTTGGGCGAGGCCGAATATCTGGCGGGCGAGTACTCGATCGCCGACATCGCGACCTATCCGTGGGTTGCACGCTACGAGTGGCACAGGACGGACTTGAATGCTTTTCCGAACGTAAAACGCTGGTTCGACGCGATCAGCTCGCGGCCGGCGGTCAAACGTGGAATGGCCGTGCCTTCCTGAATCAGCCTTTCCTCGCGTACTTGATAAGAAAGGCATTGATTTCCTCGACTCTCAGCTGAGGCTCATCGGCCTCGTAGCGGTTGCCGACGACGCGGTTCATCCATTCCATGTTCTTCTCCATGCGCGCCACTACCGCGGGCCACTCGGACGCCGTGTGACGCCTCGGGTCCGGCAGGACGTGACACTGCTGGCAGGCCAGCTTGAATGACTGCCCTTCGGGCCGGTCCACTGCGGGATATTTCCTCGGGTCCAGCGGACGCTGACCGTGCTTCCGAAGATAGGCGAGCAGGACGCTGGCCTCGTCCACGCTGGGCGCCTCCACGCCCGCCATCATGTCCTGCATCAGCTCGCCGAGGGTGCCCTTGCCACGCATTCGCAGCACCATGCGCTCGAATATCGCCGGCCACCTCGCCGCGTGATGCATCGCCGGATTGGGAAGGTTGTGGCACTGAACGCAGTACTGGACGAGAAGGCGCGCGCCGCGGGATCTGCGCGCGGGGATCTGGTGCAGCTCGAACGTGGGAGGAAGAATGCGCTCGAGCATCGAGCCGTGCGGGCTCTCGGCCCAGCGTTTTTTGGCCTGCTCGACGAGCCGCGCGGCATCCTGGGCGGAGGCCGTCGTCGCGAGGAGCAGGGCGGCGACGGGCAGTACGGCGGCGAAGTGCATGGCGCGATTATACTTGGCCACATTCCTTCGCCCGCGTAACTCATCTCTTTTCCGGAGGCAACTTGAGCGCTTACGACACTCTGATCATCGGAACGGGTCAATCGGGCAAGCCGCTCGCACTTGCGCTCGCGCGCGCGGGCCGGAAAGTCGCGGTCATCGAACGCGAGCATGTCGGCGGCACCTGCATCAACGTCGGTTGCACTCCGACCAAGACGATGGTCGCGAGCGGCCGCGTCGCCTATCTCGCCCGTCGCGCAAGGGACTACGGTGTCGACGCCGGTCGTGTCACGGTGGACCTGCGCCAAGTGGTCAAGCGCAAGCGTCGGATGGTCGAGAGCTTCCGCAACTACGGCCGGAAGACGCTCGAGAAGACGGCCCACCCCGAGCTGATTCTTGGTGAAGCTCGTCTCGAGGACGCAAGGCACGTCGCGGTGGGAATAAGGAGCGGCGGCACGAGAGAGCTAGAAGGTAAGCGAATCGTAATCAACACCGGCGGTCGGCCTGCGGTACCGCCGATCCAAGGCCTGGACCGT
Organism: uncultured Enterobacteriaceae bacterium; assembly: GCA_964420785.1. Lineage (GTDB taxonomy): Bacteria > Pseudomonadota > Gammaproteobacteria > Burkholderiales > SG8-39 > VBDM01. The sequence goes on from CAYQVE010000008.1 coordinate 13,934, forward strand.
GTTCCCTTCCTCGATTCCACGAGCATCATGGAGCTGACCGAACTGCCTGGGCACCTCATCGTACTCGGCGGCGGCTACGTCGGCTTGGAGTTCTGCCAGATGTTCCGACGCTTCGGCGCTCGCGTGACCATCGTGAACCGCGATCCCCGGCTGATTCTGCGCGAAGACCCTGACGTCTCGGCCGAGGTCGAGAAAATCCTGAAAGAAGACGGTATCAACATTCTCAGCTCGGCCCGGGTGACGCGTCTTGAAAAGATCAAGGCGGGCGTGCGCGCGGTGCTCGAAACCGGCGAGGGCGCAAGGAAAATATCGGGAAGCCATTTGCTCCTTGCGCTCGGCCGCGTTCCGAATTCCGACAGCCTCAACCTCGGCGCCGCCGGCGTCGAGACAGACACTTCGGGCTTCATCAGGGTGAACCCGAAGCTCGAGACCAACGTCCCGGGCATCTACGCGATCGGCGACGTGAAGGGCGGGCCAGCCTTCACGCACATCTCCTACGACGATTTCCGCATCCTGCGCGAGAACTGGCTGAACGGCGGCAACGCGACCGTCGAAGGGCGACCGGTGCCCAATTGCATGTTCATCGATCCCCAGCTCGCGACGATTGGACTGAACGAAACCGAGGCGCGGAAACGCGGCATCGACTACCGCGTGGCGAAACTGCCGATGACGGGCGTGGCACGGGCGCTCGAGACGAGCGAGACGCGCGGTTTCATGAAGGCGATCGTGGACGCAAAAACGCAACAGATTCTCGGCTGCACCGTTCTCGGCATTGAAGGCGGGGAGATCATGTCGATGCTGCAGATCGCGATGCTGGGGAAGCTTCCCTACCCCGCGATCAAGGAAGCGATCTTTGCGCATCCGACGCTCGCGGAGTCGCTGAACAACCTCTTCATGACGCTCGACCCGCGCTGAGGAGCGCGGCTATTTCTTCGCCGATCCGGCCGCTTCCCGCTCCAGTATCGGCTTCAGCTCGCGCGCTCTCTTTTTCGCGGCTTTCTTCACGTCGCCCTTCGTCATGCCTTTTTTCTTCATCTCGCCGTGCATGGGCTCGTCCATCTTCATGGGCTTCCCGGGTGCGTCCGCACCCCAGGCGCCGGTGCCTGCCGCAAGGATCGCCGCCAGCGCGATGGCTTCGAGCGGTTTCATCAGCTGCCGCTGAACCAGTTGTAGCCCTGGTCCTCCCAGTAGCCGCCTGGATATTCGTTGGTGACGTACATCGACATGATGTGCTTCGGGTTCTTGAAGCCGAGCTTGGTCGGCATGCGCAGTTTCATGGGGAAGCCGTACTTCGGCGGCAGGATCTGATCGGCGAAGCGGAAGGTAAGCAGCGTCTGCGGGTGCAAGGCCGTCGTCATGTCGATGCTTGTCGTGTAGTCGTCCGCGCACTCGAATCCGATGTATTTTGCCGTAGTGTCTGCGCCGACGCGCGCAAGGAAATCGGAAAAGCGCACGCCGCTCCACTTGCCGATGGCGCTCCAGCCTTCGACGCAGATATGGCGCGTAATCTGGGAAGTCTGCGGCAGGCCGTAGAGCTCGGGAAGCGTCCAGGGTCTCTTTTCGCGGACGAGGCCCGAGAGCTCGAGCTTGTAACTTGCGCCGTCCACGAGGCGCACCTCGTCCTCGCCGTAATAGGCATTGAAGGGGAAGGGCCGGGTTATCGCGCTCTCGGGATATTCCGGCGCGAGCTTGTTCGGATTGAAGAGCCAGCCCTGAGCGCGGTCGTTCCAGCGCGACATCCCGATGAGCAAGCTCTGCACGCCTTCGTCGTCGGTCAGCTCGCAGCCCGCGAGCAGCGCGAGCGCCCCGAGCGAGAGGCCCTGCCTCAGGAACAGCCGCCGCTCGATCGAGCGGATGAGCTTCGGCGAATGTCCGGCGAGGCTCGTTTCCATCGTCCGTTTCCTCATGACGCCCTCCTTGCGCGTCCCGTGATCATCGTCGGGAAAGTGCGCGGTACGAGAATCACCATCACGACGTGCACCACTACGATCAGGACCAGCAGAGCCATCGCGAGAAAGTGCACCACGCGCGCACTTTCATAACCGCCGAAAATCGCCGTGATCTCCTGCAGCTGGACCGGCTTCCAGATCGCCAGGCCCGAGAAAACCAGCACGACGGCGCACACGATGATCGCGAGATACGCCGCCCGCTGCGCGGCGTTGTACACGGAAAGATCCTCGTGCGCGAGCCTGCCGCGCAGCGCCCCCAGCACGTCGTGAAATACCGCGCCCGGCGTCAGCGGAAAAAGCTTTCTTCGAAAATGTCCGGAGACGATGCCGTAAGTCACGTATACGATGCCGTTGATCACCAGCAGCCACATCGCGGCGAAGTGCCACTGCAGCGCGCCGGCGAGCCAGCCTCCGAGCGTAAGCTCGTTCGGGATCCTGAACGGGAAAAGCGGCGACGCGTTGTAGATGCGCCAGCCGCTCGCAACCATGATGAGAATGCCGACCGCGTTGATCCAGTGCGTGACGCGCACGATCAGCGGGTGGATTTTGACCCATTGCTCTTGCGCAGCTTCCATCGGAGTCTCCTCTAGCGCCTGGCCCTTGGGTCGTAGGGCATAGGTTACACCCTACACCCTACAGCGCACTTCGCCTGTCGCCTTCGCCGAAGCCGAGCAAAGGACGAGGGAACCCGCGTGCGAAAGCGATCACCTTGAAGAGCTCGCCCATCTCCGCCGGGCTCATCAGGCGGTTCGCCTGGTTGGAGAGGGGAAGGAATTTTGCGCCGTCCTCCGCCGGCGTGCGCGACATGACCTCGGTAATGCCGCAATTGACGAGGAACTGCGCCTGAGCGGTGTAGCCGGCGACTTCCAGCCCGCCCTCGCGCGCGGCCCCGGCAACGGCGCTGAAATCGACGTGGCTGGTGATGTCCTGCAGTCCCGGGAGAAAAAAGGGATCGGCGTGCGCGTGGTGGCGGTAATGGCACATGAGCGTCCCATCCTTGCGCTGCGGGTGGTAGTACTCTTTTTGCGGAAAGCCGTAATCGACGAAAATCGCCACGCCTTTTTCGAGCACCTGCGCGAGCGAGCGCATGAATCCCTGCGCGGCCTGCTGGATCTCCGTGCGAAAGCCCTCGGGCAGCTTGAGCGCGCGCGCGGCAGCCAGGGGCCCGCCGGAAGCCAGGCGCCAGGACCAGCCGAGGCGATCGTTTCGCACGCCGACTCCGCCTTCCTCAAGCTTTCCGCCCTGAACGCGCATCACGTGGGCGGGCATCGCGTCGAGCACTTCATTGCCGAGCACGACGCCGGAAAACACTGGAGGCAGGCGATTGAGCCAGGCCACGCGCTCGAGCAGGTGCGGGACTCTCGCCGCGAGCGTGTCCCGGCTTCGCTCGCGAAGATCGGCCGAGAGCTCGAGGATGAGATAGTTGCGCGGTACCGCTTCGAAGCGCTCCAGCTCCTCGAGCAGCGTTGCTGCCAGCGCGCCGCTCCCCGCGCCCACTTCGAGCACCTCGTCGAACCCCGCCTCCAGCACCTGCTTCACCTGGCGCGCGAGCGTCTGCCCGTAGAGCGGCGAAATCTCGGGGGCCGTTACGAAATCCCCCGCCTTGCCGAGTTTTCTCGCGCCCGCGCTGTAATACCCGAGTCCCGGCGCGTAGAGCGCGAGCTCCATGTAGCGAGCGAAGCTGATCCAGCCGCCGCTCGCCGCGATTTCGCCGCGAATGTGCTCGGCAACGCGATTGCTGTGCTCGCGCGCGTCGGGCGTAGGCTCGGGGAGTGCCATCTCGGGAGTGGAAAGAGTATTCCGGTATCATTCTAGGCCATGAGCGAACCCCTTTCAGGGAAAGTTGTGCTCGTCACCGGTGGCGCGAAACGCGTCGGCGCAGCGATTGCCCGCCGCCTGCATCGCGAGGGCGCGAACCTGATGCTGCATTACCGCGGATCGGAGCGCGAGGCGAGGGCGCTGCGCGGCGAATTGAACGCCGCGCGCGCCGATTCCGTCGCGCTGGTTCAAGCCGACTTGCTCGATATCGCGGGATTGTCGGAAATCGTGAGGAACACGATCGGCCGCTTCGAGAGGCTCGACGCGCTGATCAACAACGCTTCGACCTTCTTTCCGACTCCGGTCGGCGAGATGACGCAGGCCACCTGGGAAAGCCTCATGGGCGCGAATCTCCGGGCGCCTCTTTTTCTCTCGCAAGCCGCGGCGCCGCACCTCAGGAAGACCGGCGGGGCGATCGTCAATATCACCGACATCCATGCCGACCGGCCGCTCAAGAATTACGTGATCTACTCGATCGCCAAAGCGGGACTCGCGGGTCTCACGCGCTCGCTTGCGCGCGAGCTCGCGCCCGACGTGCGCGTGAACGGCGTTGCGCCAGGCGCGATCATCTGGCCCGAGGACGGATCTTGGGACGACCTGACGCGCCAGCGCATCGTTTCGCACACGCTGCTCCGGCGCACCGGCGACCCCGACGACGTCGCCCGCGCCGTGTACTATTTGATCGCGGAAGCACCGTACGTTACAGGCCAAATAATCGCAGTGGACGGAGGCAGGAGCATCAATTTATGAACGCGCCCGAAAAAATCCACTTCACCCGCAAGCAGCGCTTCGAGGCGGGAAAGCTCGAGAAACGCCTGTGCCGGCTCGTGGGCGAGGCGATCGGTGACTACGACATGATCCGGGCGGGCGACCGCGTCATGGTGTGCCTCTCGGGCGGCAAGGACAGCTACGGGCTGCTCGACGTGCTCTTGAAGCTGCGCGAGCGCTCGCCGGCTACCTTCGATCTCATCGCCGTTAGTCTCGATCAACGCCACCCCGGGTACCCCGAGCGCGTTCTGCCCGATTACCTCGACTCGCTCGGCATTCCCTACCGCATCGAGGTGCAGGACACCTATTCCGTCGTGAAGCGCGTCGTCCCCGAAGGCGAGACGATGTGCGGGCTGTGCTCGCGGCTGCGCCGCGGCGTGCTCTATCGAGTGGCGCGCGAGGTAGGCGCGACCAAGATCGCCCTGGGCCACCACCGCGACGACATCCTCGAGACCTTCTTCCTCAACCTCTTCTTCGGCGGCAAGATGAAAGCCATGTCGCCGAAGCTGCAGTCCGACGACGGCAAACACGTCGTCATCCGGCCGCTCGCCTACGTGGCGGAAAAGGACCTCGAAGCCTACGCTGAGGTCAAGAGCTTCCCCATCATTCCCTGCGACCTGTGTGGATCGCAGCCGACGCTCCAGAGAAAGCAGGTCAAGGAGATGCTGCGCGAGTGGGAAAAACGCTATCCCGGCCGAGTGGAATCCATGTTCCGCGCGCTTTCGGATCTCGTGCCCTCGCACCTCATGGACCGGAAGCTCTTCGATTTCGCCGCAGTGCGCGCGGCCGGAAAAACGTCGGGCGACGGCGACAAGGCGTTCGACTAGAACGCCGAACGTGGAGTATTACCGGCCGTCGCCTCTCGGCGACGTCAACCTCCCTCTTTCGGCCCCGTTGAACGAAATGAAGCCGTCACGTTCTATCTGTAAAACGGGCAATGAAACATCAATGAGGCGTCGCGTGGGCATCGTCGGCTTTATCCTCGTCGCAGGCGCGGTCGCGCTCGCCGCCGCAATGGTAGGCCGGGTCACCGCGCAGGACTGGCGCAGCGCGAGCCAGGAGCCGGTCGGACTCGCGCCCGATCCCGCGATCGCCCGGGATGCGATCATCCAGGTCTACGCAGCCCGCGTCATCGGATGGCGGGGCGTTTTCGGCGTCCACACCTGGATCGCGGTGAAACCCGCCGCGGCAGCGGAATACACCGTCTACGAGATCATCGGCTGGCGACTGCGCTCGCAGGACACGGCGCTCGTAATGCGGCATCGCGCGCCGGACATGCGCTGGTTCGGCTCGGCCCCCGAGCTCGTCGCCGAAAAACGCGGAGCCGGCGTCGAAGAACTCATCGCGCGCATCGACAAGGCAGCGCAATCCTATCCCTGGGCCGGCGAATACACCATGTGGCCCGGGCCGAACTCCAACACTTTCACTGCCTGGGTGCTGCGCGCGGTGCCGGAGCTGGAAGCTGAGCTCCCGCCGACCGCGATCGGCAAAGACTATTCCGGGAGGAAACTCGTCGGATCCGCCCCGAGCGGACGCGGCATCCAGTTCTCGCTGTTCGGACTCGCCGGCTTCACCGCAAGCGCGGTGGAGGGCTTCGAAGTGAACCTGCTCGGCCTCAGCTTCGGGATCAATCCTTTCGATCCCTCGCTCAAGCTGCCCCTCGTAGGCCGCGTCGGCCCGGCGCGCGCGTTCGCGTCGAAAGCCGACGCAGGCGCTGCGCGCGAACACGCTCTGTAGCTCGTTCCCCTCCTTTTCCGTAACCTGCATTATCGGCGCCCGTTACAATCGAGGGCGTGAAGCCCGATTCGCCCTCCGCCCGAGAAGTGCTGCTCGTAGGAAGCGTCGGTCTGAATGACAGCGAGGAAGTGTTTCGCACCGTGGGGCCGATCCTCGGCGCTCGCATGAAGCGCATCCCGGACGGCGAGACCGGGCTGCGGGCGTCGTGGGTGTCTCGCCTGCGCTTCGTGCTCGAGGGCAATCCCTCGTTCGAGGACGACCCCCAAGAAGTCGCTGCGGGTGGCCGCATCACTCATCCGACCGAAGGCACGCGCACGTGGAAGGGCTCGGGCGTCATTGCGCGCGGAGCGCCTCCGCCTCCGCGCCTGCGCCTCAGAGCCGGCGTGCGGCCGGAAGATATCCGCATCGGCAGGCTCGGCTATCCCGAAGCCGCGATCGACTCCTACAGGGGGCTTTGCGCGCTGCGAAATCAGGGTGTCGTTCCGGAGCACCTGCGCTTTCAGGTCTCGCTGCCGACCACCGCGGCGTTTCTGAACGCACACCTCGTCTACGAGCACCACGCAGCCGTGGAGCCGCTCTATCGCGGGCAGCTTTTCCGCGAGGTGGACGAGATCTGCGCGGCGATCCAGCACGAGGACCTCGCGATCCAGTGGGACGTCTCGACCGAGATGGGGCAATGGGAAGGCGTGCGCCACGCGGGTTTTTCCGACGTGAAGACGGGCGTCATCGAGCGACTCGCGATGCACTGCAACCGCGTTCCGCGCGACGTGGAGCTCGGCGTGCACCTTTGCTACGGCAGCTACGGCGGCCGCCACTGGAAGGAGCCGGAGAGCACCGCCAACATGGTAGAGGTCCACAACCGGCTCATCGAGGCGCTCGACCGGCCTCTGGCCTACATTCACATGCCGGTGCCGGTGGATCGCAACGACGAGGCCTATTTCGCACCGCTTCTGGAGTTGAAACTGCGTCGCCGGACGAAGCTCTTCCTCGGCCTGGTGCACGACTCGGACGGAGTCCAGGGCACGCGAGCGCGCATCGCCGTCGCGGCGAAATACGCGAACGACTTCGGCATCGCCGCAGAGTGCGGATTCGGCCGCCGGCCGCCGGAAACGATCCCGAACTTGTTGCGCGTACACTCTGAAGTCTGAGGCAATCCTTTCTTCCCAATGAGCCGTTTCGCATTCCTGCTCGCACTGATCGCCGCCGCGTTGCACGGACCGGCGCTCGCGCAGGCTCAGCTCTGGCCGCAAAAACCCGTGCGTGTCCTGGTGGGACTCGCGCCCGGGGGCAATCCGGACACGCTCGCGCGCATGCTCGCGGCAAAGTGGGGCGACGCATTCGGCCAGCAGTTCGTCGTCGAGAACCGCCCCGGGGCAGGGAGCACGATTGCAGCCGACCTGACCGCCAAGTCCGCGCCCGACGGCTACACGGTCTTGATCAGCGACAGCAGCGTGATCACCACGGCGCCGCACCTCTTCAAGTCGCTGCCCTATGACCCGTTCCGCGACCTTCAAGCCGTGTCGCTCGCGGTGGTGGTGCCGATGTGGCTGGTGGTGCATCCGTCGGTGCCCGCCAAGTCGGTCGCTGAGCTGGTGGCGGTCGCCAAATCGAGAAAAGATCCGATGCCTTACGCCTCTTCGGGCAATGGCTCGATCCATCACATCACGATGGAGCTCTTCAAAGCCGATACCGGAGTCAATTTCACCCACGTGCCCTTCAAGGGCGCGGGCCAGTCGGTCCCGGCGATGATCGCGGGCGACGTTCAGCTCGGGTTCATCGGTTACCCGGCCGCGGCGGGAGCGATCAAGAGCGGAAAGCTGCGCGTGCTCGCCTTCAGCATGGCGCGGCGCTCAAATCTCACGCCCGAGGTCCCTACGGTCGCGGAGACGGTGGCGCCCGGTTTCGACATGGCGGCCCCGCTCGGCGTGTTCGTCGCCCCGCGCACCCCGCGCGAGATCGTTGCGCAGCTCAACCGTGCGGTGAGTGCCGCAGTGAAATCGCCGGAGGTGGTCGAGCGCATGGCCGGGATCGGCATGGAGCCCGCCGGGACGACGCCGGAGCAATACGAGAAACTCCTCCGCGAGGAGTACGAGCGCTTCGGGAGTCTGATCCGCAGGATAGGGATGCGGCTCGATTAACCGTGCCGTAGTCCGACCGGAGTCTATTTTTGTTTGTCAAATTCATTTTGACATGCTAGTCTTCGGCAGGACCCAGTCATGACCTGCGCCACCCGCCTCGTAGAAATCTTCGGCAGCCAAGCGGAAGTCGCGCGCGCCTTCCGGCTCGATCGCGCGGTCGTCAGCAACTGGGTCAAATCCGGCTATGTGCCGGCGCGCTGGGCGACCGAGGTCGAGCGCGTCACCAACGGCGGCATCAACGCTGTCGAAGTGCTCAACGAGGCTTCCGCCAAGAAGCCGGTGAAGGTCAAATCGCGCCCCGACGACATTCTCTTCGGGTCGCCCCTTTCGGGAAAGGAAGCCATGGACGATTTCGCCCCCGCCAAACGCATCAGCTCGTTCCATCCACCCCAGAGGACTCTCATGGGTCCCGGTCCGACCGAGATCCACCCGCGCGTGCTGACCACCATGAGCCAGCCGGCGATCGGATACCTAGACCCCGTCTTCCTCGAAATGATGGAAGACCTCAAGGGACTGCTGCGCTACGTCTACCAGACGAAGCACCCGCTCACCTTCCCGATCTCGGGACCCGGCTCGGTCGGCATGGAATACTGCTTCGTCAACCTCGTGGCGCCCGGGGACAAGGTCGTCGTGTGCAGGAACGGCGTGTTCGGCGGGCGCATGATCGAGAACGTCGAGCGTGCGGGCGGCAAGCCCATCGTCGTCGAGGACGAGTGGGGCGCGCCGGTCGATCCGCAGAAACTCGAGGACGCGCTGAAGCAGAACCGCGGGGTGCGCGTGGTCGCCTTCGTGCACGGCGAGACATCGACCGGGGTGCAGTCGGACGCGAAGACGCTCGTGAAAATCGCCCACAAGTACGACGCGCTCGCCATCGTCGACGCAGTGACCACGCTGGGCGGGTCGCCCGTGCGCGCGGACGAGTGGGAGATCGACGCGATCTACTCCGCGAGCCAGAAGTGCCTGTCCTGCACGCCGGGGCTGTCACCGGTTTCCTTTTCCGAGCGCGTCGTCGACTACGTAAAATCGCGCAAGGACAAGATCCATAGCTGGTTCATGGACATGAACCTCTTGCTCGGCTACTGGGGAGCGGGAATCCGCACCTATCACCACACCGCGCCGACCAATTCGCTCTTCGCGCTGCACGAGGCGCTGCTCCTGCTGCGCGAGGAAGGCGTGGAGAATGCCTGGGCGCGGCACCGGCGCCATCACAACGCGCTCAAGGCGGGGCTCGAGGCGATGGGGCTCGAATTCCTGGTGAAAGAGCAGTACCAGTTGCCGCAGATGAACGCGGTACGCTGCCCGAAAGGCGTGGACGAAGCCGAAGTGAGGAAGACGCTGCTCAACGAGTTCAGCATCGAGATCGGCGCCGGACTCGGTCCGCTCGCCGGCAAGATCTGGCGAATCGGAATCATGGGCTACTCGTGCAGGCCGGACAACGTAATGCTGTGCCTGTCGGCGCTCGGCTCGGTACTCTCCGACATGGGGATGCCGGTGCACGTGGGAGACGCAGAAGCCGCGGCGCACGAGGCCTACGCCTCGATGCACGCCAAGGCGGCGCAGCAGAAGCAGAAAAGCCGAGCCGTGGCGTAAGCAAGCGGGGAGTCCATGCAAAGCAATCGCGTATTGCCGGGAATGATCGCGGCGCTCGCGCTGACTCTTGCACCCTGGAGCGCACGGGCGCAAGGAGCCCCTCAGATCGAGCGCGGCCGCTACATGGTGCTGACGGGCCACTGCAACAACTGTCACACGGCCGGCTACGCGCCCAAGGAGGGCAACGTTCCCGAAAAGGACTGGCTTCTCGGCAGCGGGACACTCGGGTGGCGCGGGCCCTGGGGAACCACGTACGCTTCCAATCTACGGCTGACCGTGCCTGCGATGACCGAAGATGCGTGGGTCGCCTACATCAAGACGTTCAGGCCGCGCCCCCCGATGCCGTGGTGGAGCATGAAGGAGACCACTGAGCAGGACCTTCGCGCCATGTACCAGTACATCAGGAGTCTGGGTCCGGGGGGCCAGAACGCGCAGCCCTACCTGCCGCCCGACAAGGAGCCCAGGCAGCCGTACAACCAAGCCCCGCTGCCTCCGAAATAGACCGCGGCCCGAAACGGCCGCCCACTTGACACCGTGTTGAGCAATCGCTCATAATTCGTGAGCGTTTGCTCAAATTCGAACTCACAATTCCGGTCCTATCCCGCATGGCAAGGCCCCCTGCAGCCCGCGTCAGCTCCCGTTCTCCGGCGGTCGACCAGAGGGAAAAGCTCATCGCCGCGACCGAGCGCTTGCTTTCATCGCAGGGGCTTGGCTGCGTCACGACACGAGACATCGCCCGTGCGGCAAAAGTCGCCGAAGGCGCCCTCTACCATCATTTCGGCGACAAAGCCGAGCTGATCCTGTCGGTTGTGCTGCATCAGCTCGGCGATTTCCCCGATGTTCTGCAGAGCCTCCCCCTGCAGATTGGGCAGAACACGGTGCAGACGAATCTCCAGCGGGTGCTCGAGAGCGCGTTCGCCTTTCATCACCGGATGGCGCCGCTGGTGTGCTCGCTTTTCGCTGACCAGGAGCTGCTTGCGCGCGTGCGCGACATGATGCATGAGCGCTCGATGGGGCCGGCGCGCACGACCTCCGTGATCGCGGCCTATCTGCGCGCCGAGCAGCAGCTAGGGCGGGTGCTGCCCGCGGCCGTGCCCGAGACGGTCGCAGATCTCATGCTCGCCGTGAGCTTCAACACGGCACTGCGCGATCATTTCTTCTATGGAGGTTCCGGGGGGCAAGCCAAAACACACCGCCAGTTGCGGGAGGCGGTTCGTGCCCTCGTTGTCGGCCTCGACCCGAAGGACGCAGGCAAGCACGCGAGGGAAAAGAGATGACCGCGCACGTTACGCTCCGCAGCCTTGCCATCGCCGCGACAGCCGCTCTTCTCGCCGCCTGCGCGGTGGGTCCCGACTACCACGCGCCGGTCGCCCCCGCGGTCGGCATTTACACCGAAAGGCCGCAGCCCGAGCGGACCGAGGCAGCCCCGGTGCGTGGCGGAGAGGCGCAGCGCTTCGAGGTGGGGGGAAAAATCTCCGCCGAATGGTGGACGCTTTTCGGTTCGCCCGAGCTCGACGGGCTGATGCGCGCTGCGCTCAGCGGCCATCCGACGCTCGACGCGGCGCAGGCCGCGCTCCGCCAAGCCGAGGAGAACTTGAACGCCCAGTACGCGGTGCTCTATCCGAGTGTCGACGCCGGCTTGTCGGCGAGGCGCCAGCGCATTTCCGGCGCGTCTGTGGGCAATCCGGCGATCCCAGGCAGCGTGTTCAATCTGTACAACGCTTCGGTCAATGTGTCCTATGCCATCGACGTTGCGGGTGGCGCGCGGCGCGAGCTCGAGGCGCTGCAGGCGGGCATAGACTTCCAGCGCTTTCAGCTCGAGGCCACCTATCTTTCGCTGACAGGGAACATCGCGACCACCGCGTTCCGCGAGGCGTCGCTGCGCGCGCAGATCCGCGCGACGCGCGATATCGTCGATTCGCAGGAGCGCCAGCTGCAGCTGGTCGAGAAGCAATTTGCGCTCGGCGCCCTCTCGCGTGCGGACGTGCTCGCGCAGCGCGCGCAGCTCGCGCAGACGCGCGCGAACCTGCCGCCGCTCGAGAAGGCCCTCGCGCAGACCCGCAATCAGCTTGCGGTCCTGATCGGCAAGTTTCCGGACGAGGCGCGGCTGCCCGAGCTCGATCTTGCGGCGTTCCAGCTGCCGCAGACCCTCCCCGTCAGCCTGCCCGCCGACCTCGTGCGCCAGCGTCCGGACATCCGCTCGGCGGAAACCGTTCTGCATCAGACGAACGCGCGCATCGGCGTCGCGCAGGCGCTCATGTTTCCGCAGCTGACCTTGAGCGGGAGCTTCGGCACAGCCGCTACCAGGAGCTACGAGCTGTTCGGCGATCCCGGCACGCGGATCTGGAACATCGGCGCCAGCCTGCTCCAGCCGATTTTTCACGCGGGGCAGCTCCAGGCGAGGAAGCGCGGCGCACAAGCCGCCTACGACCAGGCCTTCGCCCAGTATCAGCAGGCCGTCCTCGGCGCGTTCCAGAACGTCGCCGACGTGCTGTTTGCCCTGGAGTTCGACGCGGTCGCGCTCAAGGCGCAGGCGGATGCCGAAGCCGCCGCGCGCGAAAGCCTCGAGATGACGATCAAGCAGCTGCAGTTCGGCTCGGCGAGCTATCTCGCGCTTTTCAACGCGCAGCGTCAGTACGAGCAGGCGAAGATCGGTCTCGTTCAGGCGCAGGCGGCGCGCTACGCGGACACCGCGGCGCTCTTCCAGGCGCTCGGAGGGGGATGGTGGAGCCGCGGTGAGCAGGACTCCGCGCGGCCTAGGCTCGCGAACTGAGGCGGCGCCGCAAAAAAGAGATCCTAAGGAGTTGCACTCGATGACTAAACGCATGTTGATCATGTTGGGTACGGTTGGACTGTTTTTCGGCGGGATATTGGTCTTCCAGCTGCTCGTCAAGCCCGCGATGATGCGCAAATTCATCCCGGTCGGCGTCATACCGCCGCAGACCGTCTCGACGGCCAAGGCCGGATTTTCCGATTGGCTGGGCGAGTTCCAGGCAGTGGGGACGCTGCGCGCGGTCCGTGGCGCGGACATTGCGCCCGAGGTGCCCGGGGTGATTACGGCCATCCACTTCCAGTCGGGCCAGCAGATCGAGGCCGGCGCGCCGCTCGTGCAACTGAACGCGGAGTCTGATCTCGCGAGGCTGCAGTCGCTTGCCGCGGCGGCGGAGCTCGCGGAAGTCAACTACCAGCGCGACCAGAAGCAGCTGGAGATCCAGGCGGTGAGCCGGGCGGTGGTGGACGCCGACGCCGCCAACCTGAAGAGCGCGAAGGCGCAGCTTGCCGAGCAGCAGGCTCTCGTAAACAAGAAGCTCGTGCGCGCGCCCTTTGCCGGGCGCGTCGGGATCCGGGCGGTCGACATCGGACAGTACGTGACTGCCGGAACCAAGCTCGTGACCTTGCAGGCGCTCGATCCTGTATACGTGGATTTCTACGCGCCGCAAAAAGCGCTGGGGAAAATCGTGCTGAAGCAAAGGATCGTGCTCAAGACCGACGCCTTCGCCGGAGAGCAGTTCCCGGGCGAGATCAGCTCGATCGATCCGAAGGTGGACCCGGCGACGCGGAACGTCCAGGTGAGGGCCACCATCCGCAATCCGAAGCACAGCCTGCTGCCAGGCATGTTCGCGACCGTCACCATCGCCTCGGGCGGACCGCAGCGCTTCATCACGCTGCCGCAGACTGCGGTCTCCTACAATCCCTACGGCGACACCGTGTTCGTCGTGGAGGACCAGAAGGGCCAGGACGGGAAAGCATCGCTCCTTGCGCAGCAGAAGTTCGTTACGATTGGCGGTACGCGCGGCGACCAGGTCGCGGTGCTCTCCGGCATCAAGGAAGGCGACGTGGTGGTCACCGCCGGGCAGATCAAGCTGCGCTCGGGCGTGCCGGTGATCATCAACAACGCGATCCAGCCGGCGAATGAGCCGGCTCCCCAGCCCAAGGACCAGTGAGCGAGGTGCCGAAAATGAGGAAGTTTACCGACATCTTCATAGAGCGACCGGTCCTCGCAACGGTCGTCAGCCTGACCGTGCTCGTGCTCGGTCTGCGCTCGATCGGGCTCCTGCCCGTGCTGCAGTACCCGCGCACGCAGAACGCGGTCGTGACCGTAAGCACCGCCTACGTCGGCGCGGACCCGGCGCTCGTCGCCGGGTTCATCACCGCGCCGCTCGAGAATTCGATCGCGCAAGCGAACGGCATCGATTACATGAGCTCGGTCAGCCGCCAGAGCGTGAGCACGATCACAATCGCCCTGCGGCTGAACTACGAGGTCGACAAGGCGCTCACCGAGATCAACACCAAGGTCAACGCCGTACTGAATCAGCTGCCGCCGGGCTCGCAACCGCCTGTGCCGACCGTCAGGGTCCGCCAAGCGAGCGCCCCCCTGTATATCGGTTTCGCGAGCGACGTTCTTCCACCCAACAAGATCACCGACTACCTGATCCGCGTCGTGCAGCCGAAGCTGCAGGCGGTCGAAGGCGTGCAGTCGGCCGACATCCTCGGCGGCAAGCTCTTCGCGATGCGGGCCTGGCTCGACCCGGACCAGCTCGCCGCGTACAACCTGACGGCCGCGGACGTCAGCAACGCGCTCGCCGCGAACAATTTCCTCTCGGCGGTGGGCACCACCAAGGGGCAGATGGTGCAGGTGAACCTCACCGCTTCGACCAATCTGCGCTCGGTCGACGAGTTCAAGAACCTCGTCGTCAAGCAGCAAGGCGGCGCGGTCGTGAGGCTCAGCGACGTCGCCAAGGTGACGCTCGGCGCCGAGGACTACGATTCGGAAGTCGGCTTCGACGGCAAGAAGGCGGTCTATATCGGCATCAGCGTCGCGCCTGCGGCGAACCTGCTCGAGGTCATAGCGCGCGTACGCAACGTCTTTCCCGGCATCAAGGCGCAGCTGCCGCAGGGGCTGCAGGGTGAAATCGTCTACGACTCCACGAAATTCGTGAACAGCGCGATCGACGAGGTCATCTGGACGCTCGCGCAGGCCCTCGTCATCGTGACGCTCGTCGTATTCGCCTTTCTCGGCTCGGTTCGCTCTGTGGTGATCCCGACGGTGGCGATCCCTCTGTCGCTCGTCGGCACGTTCACGCTGATGTTCGCGCTCGGCTACTCGATCAACCTGCTGACGCTGCTTGCGCTCGTGCTCGCGATCGGCCTCGTGGTGGATGACGCCATCATCGTGGTGGAGAACGTCAACCGCCACCTGGAACAGGGCATGAAACCGACGCAGGCGGCGATCCTCGCCGCGCGCGAGCTCGCCAATCCGATCATCGCGATGACCATCGTGCTCGTGGCGGTGTACGTGCCCATCGGTTTCCTCGGAGGGCTGACGGGGGCGCTCTTCACCGAATTCGCCTTCACGCTCGTCGGCGCGGTCACGGTGTCGGCGGTCGTGGCGCTCACCCTCTCGCCGATGATGTGCTCGCGCCTCTTGAAGTCCCACGACCCGAACCAGAAGGGCTGGGACACCAAGCTCGTGCTGCTGCTGGACCGCAGCTTCGACGCGCTGCACCGGCGTTACGAGCGCCTGCTCCACGGGACGCTCAACTGGGTGCCCGTGACCGCGGTGTTCTCGCTCGTCGTTCTCGGAAGCATCTATTTCCTCTACGCCACCGCCAAGTCCGAGCTCGCGCCGCCGGAGGACCAGGGCGTGATCATCAGCGCTTCACAGGCAGCGCCCAACTCGACTCTGCAGCAGCGGCAGCTCTACACGCGTGTCGTGTACGAGACTTTCGTGAAGCACCCGGAGACCGACCA
>CAYQVE010000009.1:0-27947 GCA_964420785.1 uncultured Enterobacteriaceae bacterium
TCGGGGAACTTGCCGTCGACCAGCTTGGAGACGAGCAGCACATTGCCGAACCTGAACTTGGCCTGCGCCGCCGACAGGTCGATCGCCACAGGATCGTCGCTGTCGTCCAGCAGCCTGGAGAGCTCGATGATCGTCTTACGGGGCAGAATCACCTCCTGACGCGCGAGGTTCTTGCCACCCACCTTGCGGCTGACATAGGCCAAGCGGTGTCCGTCCGTCGCGACGAGCTTGAGCTGATCGTCTTCCACGACCATGAGAAGCCCGTTGAGGTAATACCGAATATCCTGCTGCGCCATCGCGTATTGGACCAGTCCCAGGAGCGAGCGAAGGAGCTTCTGCGGCACGCTGAAGCTGGTCGTCGCGGCCTCGGACTGCGCGAGCCTTGGAAAGTCCTCCGCTGACAGGGTCTGCAGGTTGAAGCGGCTCTTGCCCGACTTCACCTGCAGCCGGCGATCCTGCAGCACCAGCTGGACCTCCGAGCCTTCGGGCAGCGCCCGGAGGATGTCCACCAGCTTGCGGGCGCCTACCGTGAGCTTCTTTTCCTCTCCGGGACCCTCAACGATCATGCTGGCGGTGATCTCTATCTCGATGTCGGTGGCCACAAAGTCGATGTGAGTGTCCCTCCTGGACAACAGCACGTTGGACAGGATCGGCAGCGTATGGCGCCGCTCTATGATTCCCGCGACCGCCTGCAGAGGCGCTAGCAGCGCTTCGCGTTGGGTCTTCAACAGATTCATTTTATTTCCTTGATTATGGTGATGATCATGATCTTCTAGGTGGATAACTCGGCTCAGACCCTAGGGGAACGACGCTTGGGCGTTCGCAAACTGTTGGTAAGACGCGGAACAAGTTGTGGTCTGAGCATGAACAAGAAACCGCGACCCCCCGGCGGCACGATTTGCCCACAATTCGTCCCACGATTACGTGCAGCTTGTTCACCCTTTGAGTACCTGCTCGAGTACGTGGTAATCGCGATTTATGTCATGGTTCTTCTCTCGCAACGTCGCGATGGTGCGGCACGCGTGAAGAACGGTTGTATGGTCGCGATTGCCGAATGCATCGCCGATGTCCGGCAGGCTCATCTGGGTGAGGTCCTTCGCGAGGGCCATTGCGAGCTGGCGGGGCCGGGCGACGTTTCGACTGCGCTTTTTTGAGTGCATGTCGGATACCTTGATCTTGTAGTAGTCGGCGACCGTCTTCTGGATGTTGTCAACAGTGATTTGCCGGTTTTGTGCCGTTAGGAGGTCCTTGAGAGCCTCCTTGGCCGTGTCAAGCGTAATGTCTCGCCCGTTGAACCGCGAATAAGCAATGACGCTCTTCAACGCGCCTTCCAGCTCGCGTACGTTCGAGCGGATGTGCTTGGCGATGAAGAAAGCGACTTCCTCCGAGAGCTTGAGCGACACTGCCTCGGCTTTTTTCAAGATGATCGCGACTCGCATTTCCTGTTCTGGGGGCTCTATTGCCACAGTCAGGCCCCAAGAAAAGCGTGATTTGAGGCGCTCGTCGATTCCGGCAAGATCCTTCGGATATGTATCGCAGGTGATGATGAGCTGCTTGTGGGCCTCGATCAACGCATTGAACGCGTAAAAAAATTCCTCCTGCGTGCGGTCCTTTCCGGTGAAGAACTGGATATCATCGATCAGCAGGAGATCGAGTGAGTGATAATAGCGTTTGAATTCATCGAAAGATTTCTGTTGGTAAGCTCTAATGACGTCGGAGATGTACTGCGCGGCGTGGAGATAGCGCACCCGGGCACTTGGATGCTGCGCGAGAACAAGGTTGCCGACCGCATGAATCAGGTGGGTCTTTCCCAGGCCCACGCCTCCGTAGATGAAGAGCGGGTTATACGATGTACCGGGGTGCTCAGCGACCTGCAGTGCGGCGGCGCGCGCGAGCTGATTGGCTTTCCCGGCGACAAAGCCGTCGAAGCTGAATTCTGGAATGAGGCTCGAACGCTCGGCATGTGGTGATCGAGTCGCGAGAGGGCGCGCGGCACGGATCGCGGGGGTGGAAGCCTTAATAGGCTCCGGTGCGCTCGTGGTTTCGAGATTGAGCGATACTCGGATCGGAGACGAGAAGTACTCTGCCCCCATCACCTCGATTCGGGGAACGAACCGCTCCTTCACCCATTGCAGCACAAAGCGGTTGGGGGCGAGCAAACGCAGCTCCCCGGTTGGCGCCGCCGAGGTGTCCAGTTTGAGGGGCCGGATCCAGGTATTAAACTGCTGAGCGGGAAGCTCTTTTTCGAGGCGAGTCAGGCACGAGGCCCAGAACACCTGCATGGAGACTTATCTGGTTCGGTTCGAGAAAACAGCGCAGTGATTTTACCTGTTTCCTAGAGAGTTATCCACAGCCGGAGAGAGCTTAATTCTTTGACAATTCTCGCTAAAATGTCGTCTAATTAAAGGTTGTTGTCCGCCTCAATGGAATCCCCTAATGAAACGTACCTTTCACCCTTCGGTCGTTCGCAGGAAGCGTACTCACGGATTTCTTGTTCGCATGCGCACGCGCGGGGGCCGGGCCGTGCTTCGGGCACGCCGTGCTAAGGGGCGTGCCCGTTTGAGCGTTTGAGCCCTCATAGGCGCTACAGTCGAAGGCAGCGGCTCGGAACGGCCGATATTGCATCGCTGCTTTCCGGCGGACGAGCACTCAAGCGTCCCGGGTTCAGCGTGCTATTTAGAGCAAACCTGCTCGGCGTTCCCAGACTAGGTCTCATCGTTCCCAAGCGCGTCTTTCCGCGGGCAGTCGACCGCAACCGGATGAAGCGTTTGTTGCGGGAGGTGTTTCGAGCTCAACAAGCGCGACTTGGAAGCCGCGATATTCTGATTCGGTTGACCGCAGACACAGTTGCGTTGGCTGAGGTTGTGCGATGCCTGGTGGGATCATCGTGAATAGACTGTTGTCGCTCTTGATTCGTGGTTATCGCTACGGTCTCAGCCCGCTGCTTGGCATGCACTGCCGTTTCCATCCCTCTTGCTCGACATACGCGCTGGAAGCTCTAGAGCGCCACGGCGCAGCGCGCGGCGCGTGGCTTGCTCTCGTGCGCCTTGCGCGGTGTCATCCCTGGAACCCAGGCGGCCATGACCCAGTCCCGTAATTGTCTGCTCCCCTCATGGACACTCAGCGCCTGATCCTCTTCTTCGTGTTCTCCTTCTCGCTGCTGCTCCTTTGGGAAGCTTGGCAGAAGGAGCTTCGGCCTCCCGTGCCAGTCAACGCGCCAACACAGGGGCCGGTGCCGACGCCCAGCACTCGGCCAGGGACGCCCCCAGGGAAGACCCTGGATGTACTTTCACCAACACCGGCGCTTGTCGGCAAACCCCAGGAGCGCCTGCGGGTTCACACGGAGACCATGCTTACGGAAATCGATACGCAAGGCGGAAACATCGTCTACCTGGAATTACTTAAGCATAAGGATACGCACCACGAGACCAAGAATTTCGTTCTGTTTGGACCCGAGCATCGTTATGCCGCGGAAAGCGGCCTGATCGGCGAGGGCCTGCCGAACCACCGGACGCTGTTTCACGCGTCCGCCAGGGAATTCACTCTCAAAGAGGGTCAGGACAGACTAGAGGTGCGGCTCGAGGCGAGCACGCCGGATGGCATCAGAGTAACCAAAATTCTGACGTTCCATCGTGGGAGCTATCGTATCGATATCGGCGAGGAAATCGCGAACGGCACGGCCAAGCCGTTCGCAAGCGACGCCTATTTCCAGGTCACCCGCGACGGCAAGTCCCCTCCGGGCGATCCCTACATGGCGCAGACCTATACTGGCGCCGCGTTCTACACCGAACGGGACAAGTTTCACAAGGTCACTTTTGAAGACATTGCCAAAGGCAAAGCTCCTTATCCAAAGAGCTCCGACAACGGCTGGATCGCAATTATTCAGCACTATTTCGTGGCAGCGCTCCTCCCTCCAGACAAGTCGCCGCGCGAGTTCTACGCGCGAAAACTCGCCGAAGACCTTTATTCGGTCGGCGTGATCGTGCCCCTTGGACCGATTGCGCCGGGTGCCAACGCCCGCGTCGTGGTGCCGTTGTATGCGGGGCCCCAGGATCAAGACCACTTGCATTCCGTCGCGCCGGGCCTTGAACTCGTCGTCGACTACGGATGGCTTACCGTGATTGCAGCGCCACTGTTCTGGGTTCTCAAGCTTTTCCATGGTTGGATGGGGAATTGGGGTCTTGCCATCATCCTGCTCACCGTGGTCATCAAGCTAATCTTTTTCCCGCTCTCGGCCGCGAGCTACCGCTCGATGGCAAAGATGAAACTGGTGACACCGCGGCTGATGAAGCTCCGCGAGCAGTATGCGAGCGACAAGGCGAAGCTGAACCAGGCGATGATGGATTTGTACAAAACCGAGAAAATCAACCCGCTCGGTGGTTGCCTGCCGATCCTGGTGCAGATTCCGGTCTTCATCGCGCTCTACTGGGTGCTCTTCGAAAGCGTTGAACTTCGGCACGCCCCGTTCTATCTCTGGATCAAGGATCTTTCTGCGCCCGATCCTTGGTACGTGCTTCCAACGCTGATGATGGTTTCCATGATCGTTCAGACCAAGATGAATCCCACGCCGCCTGATCCGGTTCAGGCCAAGGTCATGATGATCATGCCGTTCGCGTTCGGGGTCATGTTCTACTTTTTCCCCTCGGGCCTGGTTCTATACTGGTTCGTCAACAATATCCTGTCGATTCTGCAGCAGTGGCAAATTACCCGCATGATCGAGGGAGAAAAGACCGCCGCCAGCGCTAAACGCTGAAATGCTGCCCGCACAGCGGGCAGGACGATAACCCCCGGAAGCAAGCATGGCAGGACCGTCCGATACCGATGTGATCGCGGCCGTCGGGACCGCGCCCGGAAGGGCCGGTATCGGCATTGTGCGCGTTTCCGGGAAGAAGCTAACGGAGCTTGCATCGCGCTTGCTCGGTGGTGTACCGGCGCCGCGGCTGGCCGTGCGTACGATCTTCCGCGGCGCTGCCGGTGAGCCGATCGATGACGGCATCGCGCTTTTTTTTCCCGCACCCGCATCCTATACCGGCGAGGATGTGCTCGAGCTCCAGGGTCACGGGGGGCCCGTGGTGCTCGGCATGATCCTGAGGCGATGCTTAGAGCTTGGCGCACGCCTCGCCGAGCCCGGGGAATTTACCCGTCGCGCCTTCCTGAATGACAAGCTCGATCTCGCTCAGGCCGAGGGCGTGGCCGACCTTATCGACGCCGCTACCGAGACGGCGGCGCGTTGCGCGCTGCGATCGCTGCGCGGCGAATTCTCGGAGGTGATCGAAAACCTTGAAAAGCAGCTTGTCGAGCTGCGCATGTTGGTGGAAGCGACCTTGGACTTTCCCGAGGAGGAGATCGATCAGCTGGACCGAGAGGACGCCCGACGGCGCCTGAGGCGTCTGCAAGAGGAGGTTAGCCGTTCGCTTGCTCGAGGCCGTCAGGGCAGCGTCCTTCGCAGCGGACTTCAAGTCGTATTGGCGGGCCAGCCCAACGTAGGAAAATCGTCGCTCCTCAACCGGCTTGCAGGAGAAGACCTCGCCATCGTCACTGAAATTCCAGGCACTACGCGTGATGCCGTGCGTCAGACCATTCAGATCGACGGTGTGCCAATGAATATCATCGATACCGCCGGTCTGCGTCACACGGCAGATAAAGTCGAAGCGATCGGAATCGCACGCACCTGGGAGGCGATCGAACACGCCGATGCGCTGCTTCTTGTCGTTGACGCCGGTACCGGTGTTACTGCAGCCGACCGGTCCATCGTCGACCGGCTGCCAGGAAAACTGAAGCCGGTTACGGTGTTCAACAAGATCGATCTTTCCGGTGATGCGCCGCGCTCGGAGGAGAGCAGGTACGGTTGGCACATTCATGTTTCGGCAAAGACCGGGGAGGGCCTGGGAGCACTGCGCGAAGCCCTGCTCAAGCTCGCCGGCTGGCAATCGGGGGGAGAAGATGTATTCATGGCGCGCGAGCGGCACCTCGTTTCCCTGGAGCGCGTGGCACAGGCGCTTGAGCGGGCTGGACAGACAATGCTACAGAGCGAACTCTTCGCGGAAGAACTCCGCCTAGCACAGCGCGAGCTCGGCTCGATTACCGGGGAGTTTTCAGCGGATGATCTTCTGGGTGAAATCTTCGCGCGTTTTTGCGTCGGAAAATGAACGTGATCCAGTCTCGCATGAAACTTTATCCAGTCTTGAAAACGCTCGTGATTTGCGGCGTGGGCGGGGCCCTCTTCAGCGCCGGGCATGCACCCCTCCCTTGGATGCTTGGGCCTTTGCTTGCCATGGCCTTTGGAAAATTTCTTGGCGCCGACCTGGTCTCGCCAAAGGGGGGCCGAGCGACCGGACAGCTTATCATCGGCTGCGCGCTTGGCTTGTACTTCACACCAGTGGTCGGCCACGAGGTCATAGCGCACTGGTACCTGTTGATCGCTGCGGCGGTTTTCGCGGTTCTGCTCGCGTATGCAAGTGGATGGTTCCTGACCCGCAGCGCAGGACTAGACGGGACGACCGCGCTTTTCGCCAGCGTTCCCGGAGGAGCTGCCGAGATGACCATCTTGGGCGAGCGCTTCGGCGCCCGGCCTGACCGCGTGGTGCTCGCGCAGTCGCTGCGGGTCGTGATCGTCGTTGTGGTGGTGCCATTTCTTTTCACCTTGCTCGGTGTGCACGGAGGGGACGACTACCGCCCAGCGCACCTCGGCGTGGAGGTCACGGGGCTGGTTGCCTTGCTTGCGCTGGCGACGACGGCAGGTGTGCTGCTCGCGAAACTGAGCGTGCCAAACGCCTGGATGCTGGGACCTCTCGCTGTCGCGGTCACGTTGACTCTTGCCGAGGTGGGGTTGTCGGTCATTCCGGCATGGCTGTCCAACGCGGCGCAGCTTCTGCTCGGGTGCGCGCTGGGGTCCGGCTTTGATCGAAACTCGCTTAACACGGCACCGCGCTTCGTTGCCATGGTGTGCGCCTCGGTGGTTCTGGCAGTTTTGGTCTCCGCCCTCTTCGCGTGGGGCCTCGCGCTCGCAGGTACGGTCCCAATCTCGACAATGGTGCTCGCCACCGCACCGGGCGGCATGGCGGAGATGTGTGTCACTGCCAAGGTGCTCCAACTCGGGGTGCCCCTCGTCACGGCGGCTCACGTCACGCGGGTGATTATTCTCGTGACCACGACCGCGCCTATGTTCCGGCTTGCGAAACACCTGCGACGCAGGTGGCGGAGATAAACGGTCTGATTATCTCGTAAGTACCAGTTCTATCACGGCATTTTGAGCGCCGCGCCGTTCGTGATAGAGTTCGCAGCCTAACGTTCCTTCACGACCAGCAGCGTCGGCTCACATGCTGCCAAGTCGTTATCGCGAGGCCCCAGGATGAATCAACCTTACGCTGCCGCTATTGATGTCGGCGCTCCGGCTTGCGTTCAACACCACGGCGTCAAGGAATGGGTTGCGCGCTTTGCCGCGCTGACAAAACCGAACCGGATTCAATGGTGCGATGGCTCTCAGGAAGAATACGACCGGCTTTGCGACGAGATGGTCAAGTCGGGAATGCTGAAGCGGCTCAGCCCCAAGCTTCGTCCGAACTCTTTCGTCGCGCTCTCCGATCCTAACGACGTGGCGCGCACAGAAGACCGGACCTTCATCTGCTCTCAGAAAAAGGAAGACGCGGGCCCGACCAACAACTGGGTCGATCCCGGGGAGATGCGCGCGACCTTGAGCACGCTCTTCGATGGTTGTATGCGCGGCCGGACCCTGTATGTGGTTCCGTTCTCGATGGGGCCGCTCGGCTCGCACATCGCGCATATTGGAATCGAACTGACCGACTCGCCCTACGTGGTGGTCAGCATGCACATCATGACGCGCATGTCGGAAAAGGTATGGGAAATTCTGGGGGAAAGCGGGTATTTCGTACCCTGCGTCCATTCAGTCGGTGCGCCGCTCGCTCCCAGGGAGAAGGATGCGCGCTGGCCGTGCAGCAAGGAGCACAAATATATCGTTCATTATCCGGAGACCAAGGAGATATGGTCCTTCGGCTCCGGTTATGGTGGCAACGCACTGCTTGGCAAAAAGTGTTTTTCGCTTCGCATTGCTTCCGTCATGGGGCGGGAACAGGGTTGGCTCGCGGAGCATATGTTGATCCTCGGTGTGACACCGCCTTCGGGTGAAAAACTCTACGTGAGTGCGGCGTTTCCTTCGGCGTGCGGCAAGACGAACTTCGCCATGCTTATTCCACCGCCGGCGTTCAAGGGTTGGAAAGTCTCGACTGTCGGAGAAGACATTGCGTGGATCAAACCAGGTAAAGACGGTCGTTTCTACGCGATCAATCCCGAATCGGGCTTTTTCGGTGTGGCGCCGGGGACGTCGGAGAAAACCAATCCCAACTGCATGCTGATGATCAAGAGAAACACGATTTTCACGAACGTGGCCACGACCCCGGAGGGAGACGTGTGGTGGGAAGGGATGACCGATACGCCGCCCGCCAAGCTCATCGATTGGCAGGGGAAAGAGTGGACGCCCGGTTGCGGCAGGAAGGCAGCGCATCCCAACGCGCGATTCACCGTGCCTGCCTCGCAGTGTCCTTCGATCGATTCAGATTGGGAAAATCCGCAGGGTGTTCCGATATCCGCCTTCGTGTTCGGAGGGCGGCGCTCCGACACCGTGCCGCTTGTCGCTGAAGCGCTCGACTGGGACTCAGGCGTGTATATGGCCGCCACGATGGGTTCGGAGACCACCGCTGCTGCGACCGGAAAGGTCGGAGTCGTGAGGCGCGATCCCATGGCAATGATCCCGTTTGTCGGTTACAACATGGGCGATTACTTCGACCATTGGCTCAGGCTGGGGCGCTCGGTGCCTCGGCGCCCGCGCATCTTCTGCATCAATTGGTTTCGTACCGATGCAAATGGAAAATTCATCTGGCCGGGATACGGCGAAAACATGCGGGTGCTCAAGTGGATTGTGGAACGCTGCCAGGGTAGAGGCAATGCGATCGAGACACCCATCGGCAAGGTTCCCGATTTCCAGGACTTGGATTGGAAGGGCCTGGAAAACTTCGGCAGCGAGAAGTTCAAACGGGTGAGCTCCGTTGACGGGAAGGAGTGGAAGCGGGAACTGAAACTGCAAGATGAATTGCTGCGACTGCTGGGGAGCCGCTTGCCGCGCGAGCTCGCGGCCCGACGTGAGACGCTCGGACGTTCCCTGGACTGAAATTCTGAAGTCGCGAGCATTCCCGCGTGGTTCGCCGCTGGAGTATTACTAAGCTGTTGTTTATATTTATATTATAGGCATGACGGGCTGAGCTTGAGGCATTGTGAGTATCGGATGTAGAGGCTGTTAGCAAGCTGTATCTCTGCAAGTGCGATCCCGGTGGAAGGTCTGTGCAGGAGCGGAACGTTTCACGTGAAACGTTCCGCCGATGAGTTTGCCCCCGATCCCGCGATTGACCGAGTTCTCTTCTGAGCGCTTGAAGTTCCACGTGAAACACTGTCTCTCGTCGTGGAATAGCTTTAAAATTCGATTGGTTTCGATCCGTTTTCCTGCCCAAAGCGATGCAATTTCCCGCCCAGTTCGATGTGATCGTGGTCGGCGGCGGTCACGCCGGGACCGAGGCCGCGCTTGCGGCCGCGCGCGCCGGCTGTCGAACTCTTCTGCTTACTCACAACATCGAAACGCTAGGGCAAATGTCTTGCAACCCGTCCATAGGGGGTATCGGGAAGGGGCACCTCGTGAAAGAAGTGGACGCTTTGGGCGGAGCCATGGCGATCGCCACAGACGAGGCGGGGATCCAGTTTCGCATCCTGAATTCCTCCAAGGGCCCCGCAGTCCGCGCGACGCGCGCGCAGGGTGATCGTCTCCTATACAAGCGCGCGATTCGGTCGCGGCTGGAGAACCAGCCCAACTTGACCTTGTTCCAGCAGGCGGTGGACGACCTCCTATTGGAGGGGGATCGTATTGCCGGCGTGGTGACTGAGCTCGGCGTTCGCTTTTCCAGCCGCGTAGTCGTGCTGACCACCGGAACTTTCCTTTCCGGACTCATCCATATCGGATTGTCGAGCTATCGGGCCGGCCGGGCCGGGGACCCGCCCTCAGTCAGTCTCGCTGCGCGACTGCGTGAGCTCAAGCTCCCGGTGGGTCGCCTCAAGACCGGAACGCCGCCCAGGCTCGACGGCCGTACCATCGATTTTCCGATCCTGAAGGCGCAGCCGGGCGACGAGCCGGTGCCCGTCTTTTCATTCGTCGGAACGCCGGGGATGCATCCTCGCCAGTTGCCCTGCTGGATCACCCACACCAATCCGCGCACGCACGAGATCATCCGTGGAGGCTTGGACCGCTCGCCGATGTACACCGGAGTGATCGAGGGGATCGGCCCCCGCTATTGCCCTTCGATCGAGGACAAGATCCATCGGTTTGCCGACAAACAGAGCCACCAGATTTTTCTCGAGCCAGAGGGGCTGAGCACCAACGAGTTCTACCCGAACGGAATCTCGACGAGTCTGCCCTTCGATGTGCAAGTCGAGCTCGTGCGCAGCATCCGGGGGTTGGAACACGCCCACATCCTGCGGCCGGGTTATGCCATCGAGTACGACTACTACGACCCGCGCAACCTGCGGTCGTCGCTGGAAACGAAGTCGATCTCGGGCCTGTTCTTCGCGGGACAGATCAACGGTACTACCGGCTATGAGGAAGCGGCGGCACAGGGGATCCTCGCCGGCATCAATGCGGCGCTCGTCGTCCGGGACGAGCGCGCCTGGTGCCCGCGGCGCGACGAAGGCTATATCGGTGTCTTGGTCGACGACCTCATCACCCGCGGTGTTTCGGAGCCGTATCGCATGTTTACCAGTCGCGCGGAATACCGGCTCATGTTGCGCGAGGACAATGCAGACTTGCGGCTCACCGAGACCGGCCGTAGGCTCGGCGTCGTGGACGATGTCCGCTGGGACGCGTTCAACCGCAAGCGTGACGCGATCGGCCGCGAGCAGGAGCGGCTCAAGTCCACCTGGGTCAGTCCCAAGTCCCTGTCCGCCGAGCTTGCTGTGCGCGTGCTCGGCAAGCCGATCGAGCGCGAACACTCCCTCATGGATCTGCTGAAGCGTCCCGGGGTGGGTTACGCCTCGCTGGCCGAGCTTTCTGAGCGATGCGCATTTGTGGGTGATGAGGCAGTCGCCTTACAGGTGGAGATTCAAGCCAAATACCAGGGATATGTCGAGCGTCAGCATGAAGAAATCGCGCGCCAGGAGCGCCACGAAACGATGGCACTGCCGCGTGATCTTGATTACCGAAGCGTGCGCGGCCTGTCGATCGAAGTGCAGCAAAAGCTGCAGCAACACAAACCGGAGACGATCGGACAAGCCTCGCGCATCTCAGGCATTACTCCCGCCGCGATCTCGCTACTGCTCGTCCACCTGAAGCGCAGGGGCGCGCCGGAAAGATCGGCCGCATGACGACGCTGGCGGCGGGGCCAACGCAAGCCGAGTTGGGCCGGCGCCTCGAAAAAGGAGCGGCGGAACTGGGTCTTTCATTGGGTCGCCACGACAGGGGCAAGCTTCTACAGTATCTCGCGCTCCTGGAGAAATGGAACCAGGTGTACAACCTCACGGCCATACGAGACAGAGCGAGGATGCTCAGCGGTCACTTGCTTGACTGCCTAGCCGTGATCCCGTATCTGCCTGGGTCTCGGGTGCTAGACGTTGGCAGCGGCGCGGGATTTCCTGGGATTCCTCTTGCGGTGGCGAGGCCTGACCTCCAGGTCGCGCTGCTCGACAGCAATCACAAAAAAGCGGCTTTCCTCCGGCAGGCGGTAGCGGACCTTCAGCTGAAGAACGCGATTGTGATATGCGAACGGGTCGAAACATGGCACGCGCGTGAAAAATTCGACTGCATCATTTCCCGCGCGTTTGCGGAAATTGCCGAGTTCATTGCGCTGACAGGGCATTTGCTCGCGCCGGGTGGCATGTTCGCGGCGATGAAGGGCGTCCATCCCTTCGAGGAGATCGAGCGCGTGCCGCCCGACTTCCGCGTGCGGCAGGTGCACGCTTTCGCCGTTCCGGGGCTCGAAGCGGAGCGGCATCTCGTCCTGATCGGGCGCGCATGACCCGCATCCTCGCCGTCACCAACCAGAAGGGCGGAGTCGGAAAGACCACGACCAGCGTCAATCTTGCGGCGGGCCTCGCACAGTCCGGGATGCACGTGCTGCTGGTGGATCTGGATCCACAGGGCAACGCCACTATGGGCAGCGGCGTCGACAAGCGCACGCTCAAGGCTTCGATCTACCAAGTGCTGCTCGGACTGGCAACCGCCGATTCGGGGCGGCAGAAGTCGGAATCAGGCGGATACGATCTGCTTCCCGCCAACCGTGACCTTGCGGGCGCAGAAGTCGAACTCGTTGACCTAGAGCACCGCGAGTCCCGCCTGAAAGGCGCGCTCGAATCGATCGCCAGCCAGTACGACTTCATCCTGGTCGACTGCCCGCCGGCTCTCAACATGCTGACGGTGAACGGATTGGTTGCGGCCGATGCGGTGATGATTCCGATGCAATGCGAATACTACGCGCTCGAGGGGCTCTCCGATCTCGTAAACACGATCAAGAAGGTCCGCCAGCACCTGAATCCTAAGCTCGATATCGAAGGGCTGCTTCGAACCATGTACGATCCGCGCAATGCGCTCGCGCAGCAGGTATCGGCGCAATTGCAGGAGCACTTCGGCAAGAAGGTGTACGAGACCGTGATCCCGCGCAACGTGCGGCTCGCCGAGGCGCCGAGCTTCGGCGCTCCCGCCGTGAAGCTCGATCGCGAATGCAAGGGCTCGCAAGCGTACGTCGCCCTGGCTGGGGAGATTCTCTCGCGGAACGGCATAGCGGCTGCAGCATGAGCGGGAAACTCCGATGAAACTCAAGGGACTGGGCAGGGGTCTGGACGCCCTCCTCGACAGGGATGGGGAGGGAGGGCTGGCGTCCGAGCGACAAGCGACGCTGCGCACCGATCAGCTGCAGCGTGGTCGCTATCAGCCGCGCACGAAGATGGACGACGGCTCGCTCGAGGAGCTCGCGGCTTCGATCAGGACGCAAGGCCTGATGCAGCCTATTCTCGTGCGGCCGATCGGGAGCAATCGCTACGAGATCATCGCGGGCGAGCGGCGCTGGCGAGCGGCGAAAATCGCCGGTCTCGCGGAAGTCCCAGCGCTCGTTCGCGACGTGCCGGATTCGTCGGCGCTCGCCATGGCGCTGGTCGAGAACATCCAGAGGGAAAACCTCAACCCGCTCGAGGAAGCGGGCGGCGTGCAGCGGCTGATCGGCGAGTTCAAACTCACTCACCAGGAGGCGGCGGAAGCCATCGGGCGGTCCCGCGCCGCAACCACCAACCTGCTGAGATTGCTGAATTTGCAAAAGGCGGTCCAAGCGCTGGTTTTCGAGGGCAAGCTCGAGATGGGACACGCGCGGGCGCTTCTCGCGCTGAACGGACGACAGCAGGAGAGCGCAGCGAAGCGGGTCGCAGACCAGGCGCTCTCCGTGCGCCAGACGGAGCACCTGGTCAACGCCATCCTTCATCCCGCGGTCAAAACCAAACGCAAGCCCGGCACCGACCGCGACATCGCGCGCCTCGAGGAGGAATTGTCCGAAGAGATCGGAACTAAGATCGAGATCAAGCCGGGCAAGAAAGGTACGGGGAAACTGGTTGTCAGCTATTCAAGTCACGATCACCTGGACGAGCTCCTGTCCAAGATTCGCCGCAAGCGGTCCGTTTCCTAACGAGCGGCGTCGGTCCCGAAAGAGAAGAAGTCCATGGATGCGCGCCACGTGTGGCCCCGAGAAGGCGTCTCCCGTATCCCTTACTGGATCTACTCCGACCCGGAGATCTATAGCCGGGAGCAGGAGCGCATCTTCTGCGGTCCGAGCTGGAACTACGTGGCGCTTGAAGCGGAGCTGCCGCGCCCGGGGGACTTCAAGCGTACTTTCATAGGCGAGAAGCCGGTCGTGGTGGTGCGCGACCAGGAAGGCTCAATCAACGTCTTCGAGAATCGCTGCGCTCACCGGGGCGTGCAGTTCTGCCAGAAGCATCTCGGCAGCGCCTCCGAGTTCATGTGTCCCTACCACCAGTGGACCTACGACCTGAAGGGCAATCTGATCGGCGTGCCGTTCAGGCGCGGCGTGAAGAAGCAAGGCGGAATGCCCGCGGATTTTGATCCGAAGAGTCACGGGCTGCGCAGGCTACGCGTCGCCCGTCGCCACGGGGTGATCTTCGCCTCGTTTGCGCCGGATCTGGAGCCCATCGAAAAATACTTTGGCCCTTCGATGCTGGCGCTTTTCGACCGCGTGTTCGACGGCCGGGAGGTTCGCGTGCTCGGCTACTCGCGCCAACTGACACCCGCCAACTGGAAGTTGATGTTCGAGAACATCAAGGACCCCTATCACGCGAGCCTGCTACACGTGTTTCTGGTGAGCTTCGGGCTGTTTCGAGCCGATCAGCCCTCGAAGGTGCAGATGGATGCAACCGGCCGTCACGGTGCGTTGATTTCCTGGCGAGGAGATCAGAAGAAGACCGAGGATAACGCCGACATGAAATCGCTGATCGACAACTTCAAGCTGCAGGATTCGACGCTGCTCGAGCCGGTGCGCGAATTTCCCGAGTACACCGTGGTGATGACGACCCTTTGGCCCAACCTCATCATCCAGCAGCAGTCGAACACCCTGGCGATGCGTCAGCTCATCACGCGTGGCCCCGCGGCATTCGAGCTCGCCTGGACGTACTTCGGCTACGCAGAGGACGACGAGTACATGACTCGGCGCCGGTTGCGTCAGGCGAACCTCATGGGACCGGCCGGTTTCGTCTCGGTCGACGACAGCGAAGTGATGAAATTCTCTCAGGCCGGCGTTGGTCCGTATCCTCAAGGGGCTGGAGTCATGGAGATGGGAGGGCGCGACTGGAAGGACGAGGAGCATATGGTCACTGAATCCGTGATCCGGGCCTTTTATGCCTATTACCGCCAGGTAATGGACATTTAACAAACTGTTAATCATCAATAAAATATCGAAAGCGAACGTTCGTTCTTTTTTATAACGTGAGCGCGTTAGACACTTATCTCGCCCTGAATTCCCGGGACCTGCGCCTTGAGCTGGAAGAGCTCTATGCGGCCTACACCGCCTGCCTCGACGAGGAACGCTTCGAAGAATGGCCGGAGTTTTTCGTCGAACAATGTCTCTACAAGATCATTCCGCGCGAGAACTTCGAGCGCGGGCTGCCGCTCGCGACTTGGCTCTGCGAGAGCAAGGGGTATCTCGCCGACCGGGTCACCGCAATCCGAAAGACCGCAGTGTACGCACCGCGCTACATTCGCCGCATCGTGAGCGGCGTCCGCGTCCTGGGCTGGAAAGAAGGGATGCTCGAAGTGCGCGCGAACTATGTCGCTTTTGAGACGCTGCAGGACGAGCTCACGCGGGTCTTCAACACCGGTCAATATCGCGACAAGCTCGTCGTCGAGGAGGGCAGGCTAAAATTCAAGGAGAAGCTCTGCATCTTCGACAGCCTCCTCGTCCCGAACAGCCTGATCTATCCCCTGTGACATGCGCGAAAACTGGGTCAAAGTCGCGAGCGCCTCCGATGTCCCTGCAGACGGGACGCTCCTCGTCAATCTTGGCGCCGAGCCGGTGTGCCTGTACAACCTCGGTGGAAAGATCTTCGCCACGCACGATACCTGCACTCACGGGCAGGCGAGCCTCGCCGACGGCTTCATCGAGGGCGAGGAGATCGAATGCCCGCTACACCAGGGAAAATTTCATATCGCGACCGGCAAGGCCGTCGGCGCTCCCTGCACCGAGGACATCCGCACCTACGTCGTGAAGATCGAAAACGGCGCGGTGCTGCTCAAGGAATAGCAAGGCGTGGAAAAACTGCCTTTGACCCTCGCGATCGGCGACTACGAGCACACGCGCGACCTCGCTACAGGACAGGTGCCCGTTCAAGGCGTGAGCCTCAACGTGCTCACCCTGCCGCCGGAGGAAGCGTTCTTTCGCTTCACCTTTTTCCGGGAATGGGAAGTGTCGGAAATGTCCATGGGCAAGTACGTGTCCTTGCGCTCGCAGGAAGACAAAGGCATCGCCGCGATCCCTGTGTTTCCGTCGCGGGTGTTCCGGCAATCGATGATCTACGTGCGCGAAGGCGGCAGGATCGACCGCCCGGAGCAGCTGAAGGGCAAGCGCATCGGGGTTCCGGAGTGGGCCCAGACGGCGGTGATCTACTCGCGCGGTTATCTCACCCACCAAGCCAGGGTGCCGCTCGCCTCGGTCGAATGGGTCCAAGCAGGAGTGAATCAAGCGGGGCGCGTGGAGAAAGTGAAGTCGAAGCTGCCTGAAGGAGTACGGCTACGACCGGAGCCCCAGCACTCTCTGAACGACATGCTCCTCGCGGGGGATATCGACGCGGTGCTCTCCGCGCGGCCACCGCGCGGCTTCGGCAGCGGAATCCGGCGGCTGTTTCCGGACTACGAAGCGGTTGAAGCAGCCTATTTCAGCGAGACCGGGATCTTTCCCATCATGCACGTGATTGTAATCAAAACCGACGTGCTCGAGCGCCACCCTTGGCTCGCGATGAGTCTTTACAAAGCTTTCGAGGAAGCGAAGTGGCGCTCGATCGCACGTCTCTCCGACATCACGGCTTCGCACGCGCCGCTCGCCTGGCTCGCGCCGTACGCCGAACGGATGAAGGGCCTCTTCGGCGAGGACTTCTGGCCTTACGGGCTGGAGAAGAACCGCACCACGCTCCAGGCCTTCGTCGATTTTGCATTCGAACAGGGCGTGTGCCACCGGCGCCTCGAGCTCGAGGAATTGTTTCCCAAACAGGTGTTGACCTCGTTCAAGGTGTGAAAATGGGCGCCGACGCGATCTGGATCACCGAAGCCGAAGTCGTCCAGCTGATGGACCTCAAGGAAGCGATCGTCGCTCTCGAGGCCGCGTTGCGCGGGGAAGCGCGCGGCGAAGCGCACAACATGGCGAAGACGCTGCTGCAATATGGAAAAAACAACCTGCATGCGATTGGCGGGAAGCTCGGGAATCTGGTCGGAACCAAGACGTGGACTCACACCCAGGGAGGCACCTGTCCGCTGCTGCTGCTCTGGAGCGCGGAGGACGGCTCCCTCGTCGCGGTGATCGAGGCGTTCGCGCTGGGAAGCCTGCGCACCGGGGGCATCTCGGGCCTCGCCGCCGACTGGATGGCGAGGCAGGATGCCAAGGTGATGGCGATCTTCGGGACGGGCAAACAAGCGCTCGCTCAGGTCGGCACGATGCTGGCCGTGCGGCCGATCGAACGGCTGCGGATTTACAGCCCGCGCGAAACCTCGCGCCAGGCGTTCGCCGCAAAAGCGCGCGAGGAGTTCGGGATCGAAGCCGAAGTCTCCGCTTCGGTGAGCGACGCATGCAAAGGAGCACAGATCGTGACGCTGGTGACGCGGGCGGTGCAGCCTTTCCTCACTGCCGCCATGCTCGAAAGAGGTGCCCACCTGAACGCCGTAGGCGCGATCGCGCCGGACCGGGAGGAATTCGCGCAGGACGTATTTGCGCGCGCGACGATCGTGGCCGTGGACAATCTTCCCGGCGTGCAACAGCTCTCGCGCGAGTTCATGACTCGATACGCGTCCTCCGGGTGGGACGAGGTGACGCCGCTCTCCGGGCTTATCGCCTCCGGCCGCCGGCGCTCGGGCGCGGACGACGTATCGCTCTTCAAGGCGATGGGCATGGGTATTTCCGATCTCGCTCTCGGCGCGGAGTTGCTGAAGCGGGCAAGAGAGCGCGGCGCGGGCCGCGCAGTCACCCAGCCGAAGAAGATGAGGCCGCGGCTGGCGGCGGCGAGAGCCAAAAACCCGGTCTAGGGAGTACGATCTGTTCCTCGGTCGAGGAGGTCTTATGAACGAGTTCAAGAAGGATTTTCAAGACATGCAGGGTCGCTTCTCCGATCGCTCCGGTCAGCGCGTGCGGGACGAGAACCTGTATTGGACGCCTATCGTCGTCACCCAGCGCGAGATCGATTCCGAAATCGACCGCCTGGCGACGCTACCCCAGCCTGCGAACGGCCGGCGCGAGTCCCTGATCGTGCATCCGCTCGCCGAGGCCAATGCGCCGGGCTTCGCGCCCGGGATCCAGGTCAAGCTCTGCGTGCTCAAGCCCGGCGAGAAGACCGCGGCGTTCCGGCACAACGCCACCGAGGTCAATTTCTGCATTCGCGGTTCCGGCCATACGCTGGTCGCGGGGAAGCGCATCGCCTTCGCGCTATACGACGTGTGGAACCATCCCTCGTACGCAACCTACCGACACGTCAACGAGGGCAAGGAGCTTCAGGTGCGCCTCACCTATTCGAACGTGCCCCTTCTGCAGCACATGCAAGTCTATCTTCCGGAGGACGAGCGCTCCGCCGAGCTGCGTCCGGTGGAGGACGCGGAGGACAAAGCGCTCTCGGCCGACCCGCGCCGCAAGAGTCCCTACGGGATGATCCGCATCGGCGCGGACGGTGGCATGCTGATGCCGTACGAGATTCTCATCAATCCGGAGGTGGTGGTATCGAGGCCCTTGCACTTTCCCTGGAAGGAAGTGAAGCGCGAGCTCGACAAGCTCGAGGCCCTCGGGAAAGAGTACGCCGGGCGCAGGCTCTACATGATGTACAACCCCGTCACCGGCCGCACCAACGGCATCACGCCGAACTTCTTCGCCACCATGACGATCCGCCCGCCGAAGATCGTCGACCGGCCGCACCGCCATGTTTCCGCCGCGATCAACTACTATTTCCACGGCAAGGGATATTCGACGGTCGCGGGCAATCGCTACGAATGGGCCGCTGGAGACCTCATGCTCTCCGCTCCGGGATGGGCGGTGCACAACCACGCCTCCTACGACGATTACGTCTACGAGCTCACGGTACAGGACCAGCCGCTCAATATCTTCATGGAGTCGCTGCTCTGGCAGGAGAACCTGAAGAAACCTGCAGCACTCCTCGGGAGCGAGCCGGGTTTCGAGACGAACCGCGGCAAGGCGGCGGCGTAGTCTTCGCCCCGGGCGCAAGCCGGGGGGCTCACTCCGGTTTGATCTGCGCCTCGCGCGCGATCTTCGTGTACTTCACGAGGTCGGTCTTCATCACTTCGAGCAGCTGCTCCGGCGTCGTTCCAACCGCTTCGAGACCGACCGTATTCAGTCTTTCCTTGACGATCTGCGGGTCCACGACGACACGGTTGATCTCGCCGTTCAGACGATCGATGACGGGTCGCGGCGTTCCAGCGGGCGCCATGACCCCGAGCCAGACATCTACAGTGTAGCCCGGCAGCGGGCCCGCCTCGGCGATCGTCGGCACCTCGGGCAGGATCGCGGTGCGCGAGGAGCCCGCCATCGCGATCGGGCGCAGCTTTCCCGTCTTGAAATGAGGCAGCAGCGAATTGACGGCTGCGATCGAGAAATCGATCTCCCCGGACAGAAGCGCAGGGATGATCCCGGCCGATCCCTTGTAGGGCACGTGCACGACGTTGATTCCGGTCATCGCGCGCAGCAGCTCGGCCGCGAAGTGGTGGGGCGCGCCGATACCCGCGGTGCCGTAAGTCAGGGGTCGCTGCGCCGATCTTGCGAAGTCGAGAAACTCCTTCAACGAGCGCACCGGCGTGCTTGCATTCACGGTCAAACCGAACGGGATCGTCGCGGCGAGCGATATCGGCTGGAAATCCTTGACGGGATCATACGGGAGCTTGGCTCCGATGCCTGCGGCCATGACGTGCGAGGACTCGGACATGAGGATGGTGTAGCCGTCCGCGGGCTGCTTCGCGACGAACTCGCGCGCGATGTTGCCTCCCGCGCCCGGCTTGTTTTCGACGACTAGCGGCTGGCCGAGCACGGGCTGGAGGCGCTCGGCCAGAAGGCGGGAAAGGTAATCGGGCGACCCGCCAGGCGGCAAAGGCACGACGAACCGGATCGGCCGGTTCGGCCAGGCACCGCCTTGGGCTGCGGATTCGCCTGCGACCAGGGCCAGGACAGCGCTGGCCGTCAACGCAACAAAAGTTCGCGCCGCTCGCATTTTCTCCCTCCGGTTCGATTGATCTTGAGCCGCGGCTCAGCGCTTCTGGCTCGCGCCCGAGCCGCCCGTGTTGGTGTCGTAGCCCGGCGCGACGCGCACGTCGACGACGCACACCGCTCCGTTCCGCGCGGCCTGGATTCCCTTCTCGATCGCGGGCTTCAGCTCCGATGCCTTCGCGACAGGGCCGATGCCTTCGGCGCCTTGCGCGCGCGCCATCATCGCGATGTCGATGTCCGGCCCACTGATTCGCTGGCCGATCCAGCGGTTCTCCACCGGGCGAGAGCGTTCCTTCGCGACGCGCTCCTGGTGCAGCTCGTCGTTGAAGAACGAACGGTTGTTGGCGACGAGGATGAGACAGGGAATGCCGTAGTGCGCGGCGGTCCACAACGCGGTGACGCCCATCAGGAAATCGCCGTCGCCCATGATCGCGATGGGGAGCCGGCCGCTGTCTTTCAGCGCCAGCGCCGCACCCACCGTGATTCCCGGACCGGCGCCCACGCCGCCGCCGCCCTCCGAGCCGATGTAATCGAGCGGATGGCGGAAGTGCCGGTAGGCGCCGTTCCAGCCTAGAGG
This sequence comes from uncultured Enterobacteriaceae bacterium, assembly GCA_964420785.1. Lineage (GTDB taxonomy): Bacteria > Pseudomonadota > Gammaproteobacteria > Burkholderiales > SG8-39 > VBDM01. Next base: position 20,587 of record CAYQVE010000009.1, read on the forward strand.
CAGCCGCGTGATGCAGACTTCCAGGTCTTTCGCCGCCGCATTCAGGGAGTCGGCGAGCGTACGGATCGAAACCAAGTCGGACGCGGACTCCGGGAGCGGCGCAGGTTTCGCCGCGACAGCCCCGGGGCGCGGCTTCACGGTATCGAGGAGCAGCGGCACCACGATATCCGGCTCGCACATCATGTAGACGTCCACAGCCGGCAAGCCCTGGTAGTCCGTGCTCCAGCCGCGGTGAATGTGCGCGTCGGGCGAGATCTGGATCACCTTCGCGCCCACCGGCTCGGCGCCCCACGCTGCTTTCAGCGCGCCCGCGAGATCGACCCAGTCGAGCGACAGCACCACGTCGGCCTCGCGCAGCAGCGTCGCCGCCTCGGGCGAAAGGAAGGTCGCGGGCGGCGCGGCGTGCAGCGGGTGATCGGTGGGAAACGCCGCGCCGACTTTGATGTCGGTGAAGACGCGCGCGTGGAGCTTCTCGGCAAGCGCGACGCGCTGCTTCCAGCACGATTCGCTTCTGGAGACGCGTCCGGCGAGGATCACCGGATGCTTCGCGCCCGCGAGAAGCTTCACTGCCGCCTCGACGAGATGCTCAGCCGGCAGCACCGGGTCGGGCGCGCGGTAGCGTTTCGCATCGGGAAGCGGCGGAAGCGCGCCGACTTTCGCTTCCTGCAAACCGGCGTCGAGATTAATGTACGTCGGACCGCGGGGCGCCGTATTGGCGATCTGAGCGGCGCGCAGGATCGCTTCGTACGCCGCCGGCACCGAAGCCGGCTGGTTGTCCCACTTGGTGTAGTCGCGCACCAGCGCAGCTTGGTCGGAAGCGGTGTGGATCCAGTCGATCCAGGGGCGGCGCTTGGCGGCGTCCCAGGGTCCGGTCGCGCCGAGAACGAGCATCGGCATGCGGTCGCACCAGGCGTTGAAGATCGCCATGCTCGCGTGCATGAGGCCGACGTTCGAGTGTACGGCTGCGCCCATCATCCTGCCGGACGCCTTGGCATAGCCCTGCGCGATCGCCACGGCCGATTCCTCGTGCAGACAGAGCAGCATCTGCGGCCGCGTGTTGCCGAGATAGTTGACGATGCTGTCGTGCAGGCCGCGGTAGCTCGCTCCCGGATTGAGAGCGACGAAGGGAATGTCGAGCGTGCGCAGCACCGCCGCGATGGCGTCGCTGCCCCAGATTTCCTTTTGCTCGGGGCCCGCGACCGGTGCTTCGGCGCGCACGGTCGGCGAGAGGTTTTCCTTGGCGTTCATGAGCGTTCCAGTGATCCGGTACGGGAGTTAGGGGAAGCCGATCATAGCTCGCCCGCTGTTGAGCGCGCAATTGAGAGCGCGTCGCCCGCGATCAGCTGCGCGGCGCGGCGAGCGTTCCTACGGCGGCGAAGAGGGCCTCGACCGATTCGCGCGAAAGATTGCGCGTGATGAACACGATGCGCGAGCGCCGGTCCCCGCTCGCCCAGGCCTCGAGCGTGACGGGCGGGTGGAACACGTGCTGCGCGCCCTGCACGAGCACCGGCCCGGGTTCCCCTGCGACGTTGACGAGGCCTTTGACGCGCAGCAGGTCGGGCCCGCGCAGCGAGGTGAGCACCTGCACGGCGGCCGAGAACGTGTCCCAGGTGAAGGCCTTCTCGAACCACAGGCAGAACGAGCGGATCGAAGCGTCGTGCGTGCCTGTGCGCACGCGCTCGCCGAGATAGGCGCCTTCGGCGCGCCCTTCGCCCGAGGGCGCGAGCCAGCGCTCGAGGTCCTTCGGCGTGGCGCGCGTGCTCCTCGGTCCGACGTCGCGCAGGAACGCCACGTCCAGCTCGCCGTTCACCGCAAGGCTGTGCGCGGCGTAAGGGTTCATCCTCTCGAGTCTTGCTTCGAGCTCCGCAACCGCGCCGGGCCTGGCGATGTCGCTCTTGGTGATGACGATGCGGTCCGCGACCGCGGCCTGCTTCGCCGCTTCGGGCATGTCGTCGAGGTTCTGCAGGCCGTTCACCGCGTCGACCAGCGTCACCACGCAATCGAGGCGGTACTGCGCGCCGAGCATGCCGTCGGTCTGCAGCGTGTGCAGCACCGGCACCGGGTCGGCGAGCCCGGTGGTCTCGACGAAGACGCGGTCGAAGGCTATCACTTCGCCCGCTCGGCGCTTGATGAAGAGCTCGCGCAGCGTCTCCTGCAGATCGGTACGCACTGTGCAGCACAGGCAGCCGCTGGAAAGGAGCGTCATGCTCTCGGAGGACGAGGCGACGAGTTCGTGGTCGATTCCGACCTCGCCGAACTCGTTGATGATCACCGCCGCGCGGTTCATCCCGGGATCGCGCAGCAACCGCTTGAGCAGCGTGGTCTTGCCGCTGCCGAGGAATCCGGTGATCAGGCTGACCGGGAGTTTTCCCGCCAGCGAATCGCGCGTCGGCGCGGGGCTGGTCATCAAATGGTCATCTCGAGGACATAGAGGCCGCCGGCGAAGCGATCGACCGTATACACCAGCCGTCGGTCGTCGACGTAGACGTCGTTCAGCTGGATCGACCCCGCACGCGAGAGCCTGGGCGCGGGGGGCACGAAGTAGGCGATTTCCTGCGGCTGGTAGGGATTGCTCACGTCGAAGGCGCGCACGCCCCCGCCGAAGAAAGTGCCGACGATGACGTCTTCGGATTTCCAGGAGCCGGGCACCGGCAGGTTCTCGTGCAGGTTGTGTGCGCCGAAGCGTCCGCCGTTCTTGGCAAAGGCTTCCACGGGCGGCAAGGGAAAGGTGCTGATCGGCACGGGATTGCTCTCGAGGCGCGCGTCCACCACCCAGACGAGCTTCGGCCAGTCCTTCCCGTCGGGATGGACGCACTCGTCGCTCACGATCAGGAGCTCGCGCTCGAAAAGCGGCAAGACCGTATGGGTGAAGCCGGTGTAAGGCGGCGAATAGCGCCAGTGCGCGACGAGCTTCGGGTGAGCCTTGTCGGCGATGTCGAGGATCACCGCACCGCCCGAAATGTAGCCGACATAGGCGCGGTCGGGCCGCTGGGGAAAAACGTTGGTGTTGTGCGCGCGATAGCCCGAGTCGAACTTCGGATGGCGTGCAAGCGGCGGCGTGGAGTCGCCCACACGCGTACCCGGCAGCCACCAGCGCCCCACTTCTTCGGGCTTCGCGGGTTTGCGCACGTCGACGATGCGGTAGAACTGGTCGTCCGCCGGGTTCGTCGGCTGGAAGTCCGGTGCGCCCGATGCCATGTGCACGTATTCCCCGTCGACGAACCAGACGGCGTGCACGCCGCGCGAATGCTCACCCGACGCGTCGAAATGCGAAATCAGCCTCGGATTCTCCGGTTTGCCGATGTCGAAGAGATCGAAGCCCGCGGGCTTGGTATTCACTGCGCTCGTCTGATATGCGACCGCCATGATGTCGCCGACGACATCCAGAGAGTTGGACCGGACTTTCGCGTGCGGAAGCTCCGTCTGCACGACCACGCGCGGGTTCTTCGCATCGGTGACGTCCACCGCGGTGAAGTTCTTGGGCGCAGACTCGTGCGCGAGCCACAATATTCTCCGGCCGTCGCGCGAGAACTGCATGCCCATGCCCTCGCCGATGCCGCCGAAACCCTGCAGCTCGTGGTGCGAGACGAGCTTCATGTTGAGAGCGAGCGTCTGATCAGGGCGGGAGGCGATTCCTGGAAGCGTTTGAGCCATCTCGATTCCTGTGTGAAGGCCGCGCGGCAAAGGCGTAATGGTACCGCCTCCCGCGCCGGGGAACGCACCCGGCAACTCGCTAAGCAATTCAGGTACACTCGTCGGCCAAACGCGGGCCGCGCCGCAGGCCCGGCCAACGCGAGGAGGAGACACCCATGCACCTGGCTGCCGCATTAGCCGCCTGCGCCGCGCTCATTGCCGGCGGCGCTATGGCGCAGTCGTATCCAGTCAAGCCGGTAAAGCTCATAGTGACCTATCCCCCGGGCGGCAGCTCGGACCTGATGGCGCGGGTCTTCGGCCAGAAGCTCGGCGAAGTGTGGGGGCAGACCGTCATCATCGAGAGCAAACCGGGCGCGGCCGGCTCGATCGGAATGGATTTTGCGGCCAAGCAGCCCGCCGACGGCTACAGCTTCGTCGTCGGCAACATCGGGCCGGCGGCGGTGAATCCGCTGCTCTCCAAGGTGCCCTACGACATCCAGCGCGATTTCGTCGCCATATCGCTGATTTCAACCGGCCCCAACATCCTCATCGTTCATCCCGACGTGCCTGCGAAGTCTCTGCGCGAGCTGACCGACTACGCCAAGTCGAGCTCCGGCAAGCTCAACTATGGAACCAGCGGGCCGGGAAGCATCTCGCATCTTGCCGGGGCGATGTACACGAACATCACCGGGGTGAAAGCGACTGAAGTTCCCTACAAGGGCGGGATACTTGGCGTACAGGATCTGGTCGCCGGGCACATCCAGTACATCTTTTCCGATTCCCTGCCGGCGATGCAATTCATCAAGGCCGGCAGGGCGCGCGCCCTTTGCGTGACTGGAGCAGAGCGCAGCCCGATCATGCCCGAGCTTCCTCCGTGCGCGGAATCGGTGCCGGGTCTGGTTGCGGTGAACTGGTGGGGCGTGTTCATGCCCGCGGGAACGCCCAAGGCCATCACCGACAAGTTCCACGCGGACCTCGTCAAGACGATGCAGGACGCGGAAGTGAAGAAGAAATTCGCCGACCTGGGAGTCGAAGCGGTGCACAGCACCCCTGAGCAGTTCGTCGCGTTCATGAAATCCGAAACGGCGAAGTACGCGAAGCTGATCAAGGAGGCGGGAATCAAGGTGGAGTGAGAGAACGCGCCGCGAGCATCAAGAGCGCGAGCGTTTCCCTCGCTTTCGCGGATTTCCCGCCATTTTCTCCAGGACTGTGCACACCGACCCGGTGTCCTCTTTTCCGAGCCCCATCGCCATCGCGGCATTGTAGATCGGGGCGCTCGCGGCGAAAAGCGGCGTGGGGCAGTCGAGCTCGCGGGCGAAGTCGCCGATGATGGTCATGTCCTTCTGCCACACCTCGTTCTTCATCGTGGCCTCGGAATAGTCGCTCTTCACCATCATCGGCCCGCGCACCTGGAACATGCGCGAGCCGCCGGCGCCGCCCGCGACGACCTTCAGGACCTGCGCGGGATCCAGGCCTGCCTTCATGCCGAGCACCAAGGCTTCGGCGGCCGCTACGTTGTGAATGGCGACGAGCAGATTCGCGACGAATTTCATCCTAGAGCCGTTGCCGAAGGGACCGACGTAGTAGTTCGCGCTCGTGAAGCCCCGCAGCACGGGGACGGCCTTGCGGTACGCCGTGCGATCTCCGCTGACGTAGATAAGCAGGTCCTTGACGCGCGCCTGCGCGCCCGTCCCGCTCAAGGGGCAGTCGAGCAGGATCGTCCCGCGCCTCGCGAGCACGTCTCGCGCCGCTTCCTTCACCGGGATCGGCAGAGTGCTCGTCTCGATCACGATCGCGCCCCGGCCGGCAGATCGTGACAGCTCGGTGGAAGTTTGCGTAAGGGCGTCGGCCGACGGCAGCGAGGTGATGACGATGCTCGCGCGCCGCGCGACCTCGCGGGCGCTTCTCGCCGCGATGCCGCCTGCGCGTGCGTGCTCGGCGCGCCGGCGCGGCACGACGTCGAAACCGGCCACTCGGAATCCCGCGCGCGCGAGGTTCGCCGACATCGCCGAGCCCATGATTCCGAGGCCGATCATTCCAATCGTTTGCTGCTTCATCGCTCCCTCTTTTTCTGTTGGTCCGCTGACAAATACGCTACCATTCTCGCTCAAAAAAGGAGGCGAAGTGGCGGGCCCAGCCTCGAATTTGCTGGTCGGCGTGGACATCGGCGGCACGTTCACCGACTGCGTGGTGCTCGACCGGGTCGGGCGCATCACCGCCACCAAGGCGCCCTCGACGCCGGGCAATTTCGCCGAAGGCATGCTCGCCGCGATGCGCGCGGCGGCCGGGCGCCTGGGGCTCTCCTTCGAGCAGTTCTGCACGGCGATCGCGGTGCTCACTCACGGCACCACGGTCGGCACCAACACGCTCATCCAGAGAAAGGGCGCGCGCGTCGGCCTGATCACGACCAAGGGACACGAAGACGCGATCCACATCATGCGTGGCTCGCGCGGCGTTTCCTCGCGCGACATCGCCAGGGTGGTCCACTTTCCCTCGAGCCAGAAGCCGGTGCCCATCGTGCCGAAGCGCCTGATCGAGGGCGTGTCGGAGCGCGTCGACTGCTTCGGCGAGGTGGTCGTGCCCTTGAACGAGCCCGAGGCCGAGACCGCGATCGCGCGCCTGGTCGCAGCTGGCGTCGAGGCGATCGGCGTCTGTTTTCTGTGGTCGTTCAAGTATCCCCGGCACGAGCAGCGCGTGAAGGAGATGATCGGGAAGATCGCGCCGAACCTGTTCGTCTCCTGCTCGACCGACATCGCGCCCAAGTGGGGCGAGTACGAGCGCATCACCGCGACCGCGTTGAATGCCTACATCGGGCCGGTGATGGCGAAGTACCTGGGCGATCTGGACGGGCAGCTGAAGAAATCCGGCTACCGGCAGCCCCTACAGATCACCCAGTGCGGAGGCGGCTCGATCTCGGTGGACCGGGCGATCGAGTCGCCGCTCCTCACGCTCGACTCGGGTCCCGTGTCCGGCGTCACCGGCTCGCTCTACCTCGGCAAGGTCATGGAGATTCCCAACATCATCACCACCGACATGGGCGGAACCTCGTTCGATGTCGGGATCATCTACGGCGGGCAACCCGCCTACTCGTTCGTTTCCAACGTCGCGCAGTACGAATACTTCCTGCCCAAGGTCGACATCCAGGCGATCGGCTCAGGAGGCGGGTCGCTCGCTCGCGTCGATCCGGCGGCGAAAACGCTTGCGGTCGGCCCCGAATCGGCAGGGGCCGACCCTGGTCCTGTTTGTTACGGCAAGGGCGGCACGATCGCGACCGTCACCGACGCCGACGTCGTGCTCGGCACGATCAACCCGGACAATTTTCTCGGCGGGCGCATCAAGCTCGACAGGAAAAGAGCGGTCGAATCGGTGCAGCGCATCGCCTCGGCGCTCGGCCTTTCGCTCATGGAAGCCGCGAGCGGAATCGCCAAGATCGCCGAGTTCAAGATGGCCGACATCATCCGCAAGACGACCGTGGAGAAGGGTTTCGATCCGCGCGACTTCGTGCTGTTCGCCTTCGGCGGCGCGGGCCCGGCGCACGCGGGCGTTTTCGCCCGCGAGCTCGGGGTGCAAAAAGTGATCGTCCCGCAGAAGGAGATCGCCTCGACCTGGTGCGCCTTCGGCGCGGCCTCGGCCGATATCCTGCACGTCTACGAGCAGGTCGACATCCAGGCGAGCCCGTTCGACGCGGCACGCGTGAACGCCTCGCTCGAGGCCCTGGAGAAGAGGGC
>CAYQVE010000010.1:0-27480 GCA_964420785.1 uncultured Enterobacteriaceae bacterium
CTCGAACAGCGTAAACGCGTCGGCCGTTCCTCCGGCGAAGCCGGCGAGGATCCGGTCGTGATAAAGGCGGCGCACTTTGCGCGCGCTCGCTTTCACCACGACTTGGCCGAGCGTAATCTGGCCGTCGCCGCCCAACGCGACTTTGCCGTCGCGACGGGCCGACATGATGGTGGTTCCGTGGAATTGTTCCATGTCAGATTCGGAAGATGGGGCCAGGGCGCCGTGGATCAAGCTATTTGCGCGGAACAACGCGGGCGACCTTGCTCAAGCCCGTGACCCCGAACAAGGTACGGATGAGCTCGTTTGCACCGCGAACTTGAATCGTGGTGCCGGTCTCCCGGAGCTTCGAGAACACGTTCAGCAGGACCTCGGCCGTGGCAGGATCAACGCGCGTCACTCGCGACAAGTCGACGACCAGCATCTTGTTCGCACCGGCCCAGTCTTGCAACTGTTTGGCGAGTGCTTCGCTCGCCCCGCTCAGCTCCCCCGAAAGCATCAAGGCCTGGTCCGCGGCTTCGAGCGGCCGGGGTACCGCGGGATCCTTTGCTACCGCTCCCGGCTGATGCTCCCAGGATGGCGGCGAAACCTCGAAGGTGACCGCATAGTTGACTGCAGCCTCCTCGAACGGATCCTTGAGGTCGAGGATTCGATAGACGTCCAGCAGCAACGCCCAGAGGGCGCCGTCGGTTTCCTTCTTCCCCGGCTGGCAGGCCTCCTGCAGAAACTGGAGGAGCCGCGCCTCTCCGGTGAGCAGCACCTCCTTTCCCGCCTCGCGAAGGGCAAGCAGCGTTGCGCTGAATAGCCGGCAGCCAGGGGCATCGACGCCTTCCAATCTGCTGCAATCCACGCGCAGCGTTGGGTGGGCGGAGGCTGCGGTCCGCAGTTTTTCCATCCCGGGCGCGCTCGTATCGGTCAGCTTGCCGCCGAGCGCGAAGTATGCGATGCCCCCCGTGTCGAGCGCGGGATCGTGACGCTCCTCGGACTCGATCCAAGCGGGGGGCGAGCGCTCGAATTTCACGACGAATTCCAGGGCAAGCGTCTCGAACTCGGGCTTCATACCCAGATGCTGGTACAGGTCGAAAAGCATGAGCCAAGCCTGCTGCGCCGAATTCCCGAGCTCCCCTTCACGCATCGAACGTGAAAGTGCGTACAGCGCCTCCTCAACCCGTCCGTTCGCGAACAGGGTCGCCGCCTCCACGATGACTTGCGCGACATCGTCGGGAGTCGGGGACGCTTCGATGCCTGGGGCGGAACCCGGCTGGCCGGCGAGTGACGAAGCCAGCGCGGATACGTCCATAGGCGGCGCCGCAGGAGCGGCCTCCCGCGAATCCGATCGCGGCGCAGGCACAGGAGCCGGCGAAGCCGGGAGCGGTGCCGATTGAGGAGGAGGGACGTAGGCGCTGAAATCGAGCGAGTCCTCGACTGCTTGCTGACCTGCCGCGGGCGGCGCGGATTTCTCCGGCATAGGCTTGACCGGTTGCCGGGTGACCGGCGCTTTTTTACTTTCGGTCTTCTTCCTGCCGAATAGTGAAAAGAAGGCCACGAGGAACTACCCGCCTCCCGGAGAATCTGCCTGGCGACGCAAAGGACAACCTCGTTTTATAACGTTGGTCGATACCTTGCAACGCGGCAACGTCCCGATCAACTTCTCTCGCCTGAGAAAGCCGAGCGGCCGACGAACGCCACCAGCACTCCGGCGGCCACCATGGCGCACACGATCATCGCCCCGGAGGGGAGATCGAGCCACAGCGACGCGAGCAGGCCGGCAGCATAGCCGAGTACGCCGACTGTATAGGCTTTGGGATAGCGTCGGCTCTTTTGATAATAGGTTGCGAGGGCAGGCACGACCAGCGTGATGAACACCAAATACAGCCCGACCAGCTGCAATGACATGGTTACCGCACACGCGAACAACAGATAGAAGCCGATCCTGCCCAGCCGCTCGCCTAGACCAAACCAGAGCGCGAGTATCGCAGCGGTCGCCAGGGCAACCAGCGGAAGCCGTAGTGGGTTCACCCACAAGATCTGACCGACCAAAAGCTCCTTGAGATGCTCCCCACCGCGCGGATTTCCGGCAAGCAGCAAGATCGCGACGCTCGAGCCGAGTACGAATACGACGCCAATGACAGCTTCTTGAACCTCCGGCCAGCGGCGTTCGGTCCAAGTCAAAAGGACAGCACCCGCTATCGCCGCGGAAAGCGCAGCAACCTGCACGGCGATGCCGGTGGGCTCCCAGCCCAAGAAATCCGCCAGGATTACTCCGACCCCCGCAATCTGCGCCACTGCAAGGTCGATGAACACGATGCCGCGGGACAGCACTTGCATCCCGAGTGGGACGTGGGTGGCGGAGACCAGCAGACCCGCGATGAACGCGGGCCACAGGATGCCGAAACTCGCCGCGTCGATGTTCATTTCACAGCCACTAGCAATCGGGCGATCGTGTCGTCGAACAAGCCGAACAGGTCTTTCGCCTTGTCCGTTCCGCCGACTGTGAAGGGCACCATAACGGCGGGAATGTTCGCCCTGTTCGACAGGAACTCGGCGGCCTGCGGGCTATTGTAAGGCGAATAGACGATTACTTTTGCGGGAGCGCGTTTCATCTGGTCTATCAATTCTGCGAGATGCGAGGGAGTGGGTGGAATGCCGGGTTTTGGTTCAAGACTTCCGGCTTCGCGCATTCCCGTCCAATTGATGAAATACGAGAAGTCTTTATGGTACACAACGACCGGGACGCCCTTGAGCGGGCCCGCCTGCTGCTGCCAGCGCACGATCGCCGTCTGCCAGCGCCCGAGGAACGACTTGGCGCGCGAGCGGTAGTTCTCGGCGTCCGCGGGATCGATCAGCACCATGCGTTCCTCAAGCGCCTGCGCGACCCTGGCGATATTGCGCGGATCGGTGTGGACATGTGGATTGCCCCCGGGGTGCAGGTCGCCCAGCGCGCGGTCGATGACTTTCGGGACTTCCAGCCTGACGACGTACTGCGAGGCTTCAAAGTAACCCTGGCTGCCGAGCTGGATCCTGGGGTTCCCGCTTTGCGTGAGCAGGAGAGGGATCCATCCGATTTCCAGCTCCGAGCCCGAGCAGATCAACAGATCGGCGGAGCGGATGCGGGCGATCAAGCTGGGACGCGCTTCGATGCGGTGCGGATCCTGAAGCGCGGTCGTCGCTGAATAAACCGACACCTTGTCTCCCCCAAGTTCCTGCGCGAGGGCGCCCCATTCGGGCTCGCAGGCGAATACGTTGAGCGAGGCCGCTGCCGGCAGCGCAATGACGACCGAGCTCAACGCGACAGCAAATCTCAGAATCGTTTTCATGTTCGTCACCTCTAGAATTTGTGGGCGCCGTGCGCACCCAGGCTCACGATGTACTGGAGAAAGACCTGATGGTCGGTCGCATCGCTGCGCGACTTGTCGCTCGCGACCTGCAGGCGAACCCGGCTGAACTCGCTCGGGCTCCAGTCGACCATCATAGTGTGCTTGGTCGGGTTGTACGCGGCGAGGATCGGGAAATCTGCTGGGTTGAGTGGAGCCGAAAAGCTGCTGATACCCGAATCCAGCCTGTCATATCGATAGCCGACCCGCCACATCGGGACGAATTGATAAACGCCTTGAAGATACCAGCCCGACTGCACTGATGCGAACCCACCCGTCTGCGCCGAGGTACCTGAGGTGAGATCGCCATCTTCCTTGCGCCGGAAGTACTCGCCCTGCAGCTTGAAGTTGGTGTAGGTCGGATTGAAGTTCGGCGCCCATTTCAGGATTCCGTCCAACACCCAAAGACGGCTTTGGCCGGTGAAGCTGTTGGTAGTCCCGGTTGGATCTTCAAAGGTTCGATCCTGGGGCGAGGTGCTCAGGTACGAGAGCCCGGTCTGCCACGCGGTGCCCGTTCCGAAGTCGCCACCGACGTGCGTGAAAACGTTGCCCGAGCCGAGTCCGTTCTTGTTGCGCGGTCCGGCCGGACCCGCGGCCGCAGGAAACTGGCGTCCACGACCGGCCTCGACTCCGATATCCCAATAGAAGGAAGTCGGAGCGACCCATTTCAGCTGGATGCCGTCCTCGTTCAACTGGTTGCCGAGAAACGCCTTGTTCGCGAGTGGCGCGTCGGTGAAGTCCCAGGCGTGCGCGTGGATCTGGTTCTGGTAGCCCACTGCCGAGAAGAAACGCCCGGCTTTGACGGTGAATCCATACGACAGGGAAAGGGTCTGGATGTAACCCTCCTCCACGCCGATCGTGTCTTCGGGCGATATCGATGCAATCAACGTCCCGCGGAAGTTGTGATCGATGTTTGCCGCAATCGCGAGCTCCGATTCGCCCAGGGTCAGGCCGCGAACGCCCGGCCCGACGTCGCCGAGGGTCGGCACAAATCCGTTGATCCTGAATGCGTTCGGATCCTGGGAAAGATTCGAATAGGTGCCGTTCAAAATCACCGAAACCGCGGGGTTCATCGCGCTTTCACTGGCGGGACGGCTCGAGGCCTGTATCGCCGCCTGCTCGGCGTCGGTCACGCGCCTGTCGAGCTGCTTGACCTGCTCGCGCAAAGTCCGCAGCTCGTCCTGAGTCTGCGCAGTCGCGGCGTGGGGCAGGCCGAGCGCCGCCGCGACGGCGAGCGCCATGGTTGCCTTTCTGTGCATGTTGTCTCTCCAAGTTCATGCGATCGCGACGCGCTGCAAGGCGCTCGCGAACACGGCCGCTTCACACAAGCGAAGCGGGTCTTAAGGGACAAAACTAGGAGACGACGGGAGGAGCGCGCGAATCGAATACGATCCGCGCAGCGAATGGGAGAGGAAGAGCGGCCGACGTTATTGCCGGCAATGCGACCAGGGGCAAGTCGATCGCAGGCGCAAGAGCCGCGAGTACGCTGTCGACCGCGTGATACGCGATGCACTGCTCGGCGGGATGGTTGATCGGCGGGACACACTTTCCTCCGCGCTCGGCCATCACTGCGTCGCGCTTGAGGTGCGACAGCGCGTGCAGCTGCGCCGCCTGCTGCGCAAAGACGAGCGCGGCGGCGAGAAAGAGGTGACGCAGAGTGCGGTTCTGCGCGGCCGACGTTACGGGCAGCATCGGGTGCAAGTCTACTACAAGGCGAGCTTGACGCGCGACTGGTCCATCACTACTCCCCGTAGAGCTTCTGCTTCTGCTCGCGACGCGACTGCGCCTCGATCGAAAGCGTTGCGGTCGGCCGCGCGATCAACCTGGGGATGCCGATCGGCTCGCCGGTCTCCTCGCAGTAGCCGTAGCTGCCCTCTTCGATGCGGCGCAGGGCCTCGTCGATTTTCTTGAGGAGCTTCCTCTCGCGGTCGCGCGCGCGAAGCTCCAGCGCGTACTCTTCCTCGATCGTCGCCTGGTCGGTCGGATCGGCCTCCAGTTCGTGCTCGCGCAGATGCTCCGAGGTGAGATCCGCCTTCTCCAGCAATTCCCTTTGCGTCTCGAGCAGACGCTCACGGAAGAACGCGAGCTGCTCGGTGTTCATGTACTGCGACCCGGGAGCGCGCAGCAACTCGGCCTCGCTCAAGCCGTTTTTCTTCGCCGGCTTGTGCTCCGCCGGCTTTTGCTCCACCGGCTTCTGCTCGGCCGGCTTCGCCGCCTTAGTCACCAGCTTCTTTACTGCTTTTCCACCAAACATTGTTCCAATCCCTTCATAAATAGGTCCTGCGGCAGATTCTTGCCGATGAAAACCATCGTGCTCGAACGCTTCTCGTCCTTGCCCCAGGCGCGACCCAGATCGCCGCCCATGAGCATGTGCACCCCTTGAAACACGACACGGTGCGTGTTGCCCTTCATATACAGCACCCCTTTATAGCGCAGCATGTCCGGTCCGTAAATCTGTACGACCCCGGACAGGAACTCCTCGAGCTTTGCGCTATCGAACGGTTTGTCCGAGCGGAACGCGAACGAGCTGACGTGCTCGTCATGCTCGTGCTCGCTGTCCTCGAGGAACCCCGGATCGAGCTCGAGGGTCGCGTTCAGGTTGAAACCGCGGATATCGAGAATGTCCTCGATCGGCGTATTGCCGAAATGGACTTTCCTTATGGGCGCCCGGGGATTCATCTTCGTAAGGCGCTTTCTCAGCATTTCCTGCTCGGATTCCGACACGAGGTCGGTCTTCGACATGAGTATCCGGTCGGCGAACCCGACTTGCTCCTGGGCCTCGTGGAACTCGTCGAGCTGCTTCGCGGCGTGCTTTGCATCCACCAGAGTGATCACGCTGTCCAAAAGATAATAGTTGCCGATCTTCTCGTCGATAAAGAAGCTCTGCGCGACCGGCCCCGGATCGGCCATGCCCGTCGTCTCGATGATCACGCGCTCGAATTTGAGCTTGCCGGAGTCGCGTCGCTCCTTGAGCTCCCCGAGGATGCGGATGAGGTCGCCGCGCACGGTGCAGCACACGCAGCCGTTGTTCATCTCGATGATCTGCTCACCGGCTTCGCTCAGGAGGATTTCGTTGTCCACGCCCGCTTCGCCGAACTCGTTCTCGATCACTGCTATGCGGTGGCCGTGCTGCTCCTTGAGGATACGGTTGACGAGCGTGGTCTTGCCGCTTCCCAAGAAGCCGGTGAGTATGGTCACCGGAACCATGTTTTCCTGTGCCGACAATTCGCTCTCCTGGCACTTTTCCCGCGCACCCGGCGGCAGCGAAACCCGTGAGTCCAAACCGCGCTCTCCGCCGGCAAACAAGCTTATTTGAGCATATCGAATCGCAGTTTGCAGCGAAGCGTCCAGGTAGCCCGGACGGCACCGGCAGCCCGAAAAAAGGGCGCATTACAGCACGCCCGGCACTACAAAGCAACCCATTCCGTCGCGCCGGCGGCATCGCGCGGCTGCAAGCCCCTAGAGCCGTTCCAGCAACAGCCCTTTCAGGTACTCGCCTTCCGGAAACTCGATGCGCACCGGGTGATCCGCCGCAGCGCGGTAGCGCTCGCGAAGTAGGAGCGACACGCCGGCGTCCGTGGCCGCGCCGGCGACGATTTTCTGGAAGAGCTCGGGCGACACGCCGCCGGAGCAGGAAAAGGTCGCGAGCAGCCCTCCCCGCCGCAGCAGCTTCAGCGCGTTCAGGTTGATGTCCTTGTAACCGCGCGCCGCGCGCTCGGCGTCCTTCGGCGTGGGTGCGAACTTCGGCGGGTCGAGCACGATGAAGTCGAATTGCCTGTCTTCGGTCCGCAACCTGCGCAAGGCTGCGAACACATCCCCTTCGAGCCATTCGGCGCGGTTCGCTTCGATCCCGTTCAGCGCGAGGTTGCGTTTTGCCAGCTCGAGCGCTGGCGCGGAACTGTCGATCGAGAGCACCGAGCGCGCGCCTCCGGCAAGTGCGGAAAGCGTAAACGCGCCGGTGTAGCTGAAAGCATTGAGCACCTCCCGGCCTGCGGCAAGGAGCCCTACGCGGGCGCGGTTGTCTCTCTGGTCGAGGTAAAACCCGGTCTTCTGCCCCGCGGCGATGTCGACTTCATACCGTATGCCGTGTTCGACGATCTCGAGCGCTCCGTCGGCCGCAGTGCCCGCGATCAGTCCGGTGCTCGCAGGAAAACCTTCGAGTTCGCGCCCCTCGGTATCGGAGCGCTCATGGATCCTGGCGCAGCCGCTCCGCTCGTCCAGTATCGCGGTCAGCTGTTCGCGCCATCTCTCGCAGCCCGCGGAAAGAAGCTGTACGACCAGCGTATCCGCGTAGCGGTCGGCGACGAGGCCCGGGAGCCCGTCCGACTCTCCGTGCACAAGCCGCAAGGCATTGGTCGTTTCCGGTGGAATTACTGCGCGCCGAAGGCCGAACGCGGCTTCGATTCTCTTTGTGAACAGATCCGGACCGGGGATTTCCGTCTCCTCGAAGCTCCAGACTCGGGCCCGGATCTGCGAAGCAGGGCTGTACGCAGCCCAGGCGAGGAAACGGTCGTCCGCGGTCCGGACATCCACGGTATCGCCGCTTTGCGGCGCTCCATGGACCTGGGCGATCGCCCCGGAAAAGATCCACGGGTGGCGCCGCAGGAGCGAGCGCTCGCGTCCCGGCTTCAAAGTAAGTTGGGGCGCAGTGCCCACGAGCGAGCGAGGGCTAAATCCAGCCGGCGAGGCCGATCAGCCCGGCCGCGCCAAACAGCCAGAGGGGATGGATCCTCGTCGCCAGGACAAAGGCAGCGGTGACGGCCGTCGTCGCGAAAGCCGGCCACGAATGGTCGGCGGACAGCGTGATGAGGTATCCGCCGGCGAGCATCAGACCGACCGTCACGGGGACGAGGCCGTTCTCGACGGCCTTCCGCCAGCGTGCGCCCCGAAAGCGCTGCCAGATCTTGACTTGAGTGAATCGAAGGAAGAGCTCCCTCAGAGCCGGCGTGGAAGGCGTTTCGCTCACGGCTTTTTCACCGGCATCTGCGCTTTCCTCTTTGCTCGCGGGTGCGCGGCATCATAGGCTTTGGCGAGGTGCTGGAAGTCAAGATGCGTGTAGACCTGCGTGGTCGAGATACTCGAATGTCCGAGCATTTCCTGCACCGCGCGCAAGTCTCCGGAGGACTGGAGCAGGTGCGTGGCGAAGGAGTGGCGCAGCATATGCGGGTGCACGTGCTGCGGCAGGCCGAGACGCCGCGCCCAGTGTGTAAGTGCGTAGCGCACCGAGCTCGCGCTGATGCGCCTGCCGCGCGCGCCGACGAAAAGCGCCGTTTCCCCGGGCCTTGCGAGGCCGGCGCGCTCGCTAAGCCAGGTCGCGATCGCTGCGCAGGCTTTGCCTCCAACCGGAACGGTGCGCGTCTTCGTCCCCTTGCCCGTCACGGTGACCTCCGCTTGCCGCTGCATGCCTTCGCCGTCCGCGGCATCGAGGCTCACCAGCTCGGCAAGCCGCAGTCCGGAGGAGTAGAACAACTCGAACATGGCCTTGTCCCGCGATTGCGCCGGTCCTTCCGTCGGAGCCTCCAGCAGCCGCGCCATGAGGTCCGGGGAAAGCGCCTTGGGCAGCCCCTTCGGACTTTTCGGCGCGCGCAAACCGACACAGGGGTTGTGGCGAAAGCCGCGGTGCTTGACCAGCCAATTGAAGAAACCGCGCCACCCCGAGAGCACGTACGCAATGGTCCGGCCCGACATGCCGCGCGCGTGCAGCTGGGACACGGTGCGCCGCATGTGCTGCGCCTCGAGCTTCTTCAGAGGGACGCCGTCGTTCAAGGCGAAGAGCTGTAGGACCGCGCGGCGGTAATTGCGCGCAGTTCCCGGACTCAGCCGCCGCTGCTGCGCGAGCTGATCGAGAAACTCTTCGAGCAGCCTGAGGCGGGAGTCGTTCGCCATTCCCGCCGGCCGCAGCTAGAGAAATCTCAGCAGGGCCGCGCCCGCGAGCTCGCCCATGCGCTTCAGATACAGCGTGCCCATCTCCGGATAGAAACGCAGAACGTCCTCGCTGCCCAGCGCAAGCATCCCGAAGCATTCCTTGTCGCGCAGGGCCATATGAGCCACCGAGCGAACGTGTGAGGCGCCCTCGCCGAACCAGGCGGCGGCTTCGGCGTCCCCGCTCGGGCCACAGAAGGGCTGCGACAACGACGCAGCGTAGCGTTTCAGCCGTTCGCCGACCGGACGGAACTCCGCGGCATCCCCCGCGCCTGGGAAGGCCTCGCCTCCCGTGCGCCAGATCCGCAGCGCGGAATGGGGCACCGCGAAATCCTCGCGCAAGTGCAGATAGAGCACGGTCAGGAGGCTTTGCAGGTCGGGCGCGGAAAGCAGCGCAAGGCTCAGGCGGTGCGTCTTCTCGCCGATCGCGTCGTTCTCCTCGCCGATCTGCAGGAGTTCGGTCAGGCGCGACTCCAGCGCTTTGCTCTTCTCGCGCAAGCCGAGCATCTGGCGGTCCGAGAGCGGGATGGCGCGGCCGCCGTGCGGATGGGGAACGGTGATCTCGGCGAGCATGTCAGCGTAGCTTTCGAAGAAGCCGGGGTTCTCCCGCAGGTAGCGCGCGACATCGTCAGCTTTCAATTTCGATCTCCCCTTCGAACACGGTCATGGCGGGACCGGTCATCCACACGGCGCAGTTTGGATCATTTTCCCCGCCCGCCCAGCGTATCGTCAATCGGCCGCCGCGCGTATCGACCTCGACCGATTCGTCGAGCAGCCCCTCGCGGATGCCCGCGACGACAGCGGCGCACGCGCCGGTGCCGCAGGCGCGCGTCTCGCCGGCACCGCGCTCCCAGACGCGAAGGCGGATGTGAGCGCGCGTGACCACTTGCATGTACCCCACGTTTACGCGTCGGGGAAACCTCGGGTGCCTCTCGATCAACGGTCCTTGTGTAGCGACCGGCGCCGAATCCACGTCCGCGACCGTCTGCACCGCGTGCGGATTGCCCATGGAGAGCACGGCGACATTCGCCTTGCCGCCGGAGAGTTCGAGCGGCCAACGCCTGCCTCCAAGCACGGGCTGCAGCCCATCCGCGTCGAAGGGGACGCGCGCCGGATCGAACTGCGGCGCTCCCATGTCTACCGTCACTTGTCCATCGGCCTCGAGGCGGGGGACGATGACCCCGGAGAACGTCTCGACGCGGATTTCGTTCTTTTTCGTGAGGCCCTTGTCGTGCACGAAACGCACGAAGCAGCGCGCGCCGTTGCCGCACTGCTCGATTTCTCCGCCGTCGGCATTCCAGATGCGGTAGCGGAAATCGGCGTCCCGTCGCTGCGATTTCTCAACCAGCAGAACCTGGTCGCAGCCGACCCCGAAATGGCGATCGGCGATCTGCCTCGCCCGCTCCGGCGTGATTTCGATACCCCGGCTGACCCCGTCCATCACGACGAAATCGTTGCCCGCGCCATGCATTTTCGTGAATTTCAGCTTCATCCGGCGCGCAGGCGGGCGAATTCGCAAACGATCAATACCATCTGGCTTCGCCCCGCGGCCGCGTCTTGAAGCGCTTGTGCGTCCAGAAGTATTGCTCGGGCATTTCGCGAACGCGCTCCTCGATGAAGGCGTTCATGCGGCGCGCGTCGGCCGCATCGTCGCCGCCCGGGAAGTTTTCCCAGACCGGATAGCACCGCAGCTCGTATCCGGCGCCGCCCGGCAGCATGCGCGTCACGCACGGCAGCACGCGTGCGCCAGTGAGCCGCGTGATGCGCGAGAGCCCGGTGATCGTCGCGGCGGAGGCCGCGAAGAACGGCACGAAAATCGCATCGCGGGGCCCGTAGTCCTGATCGGGGAGATAGTAGAGCGGAATCCCTTCCTTCAGCGAGGCGAGCGCCGGGCGCACGCCCTCCTGGCGGGATATCGCGAGCTGGCGCCCGAAGCGCGTTCGCCCGGACAGGAGCAGCGCGTCGAAGAAGGGATCCTTCTGCTTCGCGTAGATCCCCGCCATGTCGATTTCGCACGTCAGGCGCGTGCAGCCTGCGTCCAGGCCGACGAAGTGCGGCGCGAGCAGGATGAGCGGCCTTCCCTTGAGCGCGTGGATCCGCTCGAGTCCGACGATTTTCACGAGCTGCATCACCCGCTCGCGCCGCGCCCACCACAGAATCGAGCGTTCGAGGACGCTTCGGCCGAAGGCGCGGAAGTGCGCTTTGGCGAGCGCGAGACGCTCTTTTTCCGTCATCTCCGGCAAGCAGCGAGACAGATTGGTCAGGCAGACCCTACGCCGCTCGCGTCCAAGGATGTACAAGAGCGAACCGAGAGCGGAGCCGACCGGTGCAAGCAGGGCAAGGGGCAGGTAATGCAGTATCCAGACGACGGCAATGCTAATTCGGGTCAGCAAGCGGTCTCCCCTCACCGGGCATCCGGCGGCAGCACCCCCGCCGGCACCTTGTAGCGGCTATAACCCCACAGGTACTGCTCGGGATGGCGGCGAATCAGCCGCTCCAGCGAGCGGTTGAGGGCCCGCACCGCCGATTCGGGCGGCCGCGGCGCGAGCATCGGTTCCGCGACGAAGCGATAGCCGCGCCCCTCGGGCAGGCGTTCGGCGCAGCAAAGCAGCACCCGGGCCCCGGTCTGCTCGGCGATCCGGCCGACGAGCGTCATCGTGTAGGCTGGCTTGCCGAAGAACTCGACCCATTCGCCTTCACCGATACCGGGCACCTGATCGGGCAGCAGCCCGATCGCTTCTCCGCGTTTGAGCGCCTTCAACATCGCGCGCACGCCCCGCAGATCGGCGGGAACGCCTTTCATCGCCGGGCCGCGGCTGCGGCCGATCCGCATGAGCGGTTCAAGGGCCCGAATCTTGGGCGTCCGGTACATCACCGTGATCGGCATGCGACTTGCGACATATTGTCCGACCACTTCCCAGCAGCCGATGTGGGGCGTGACGACGATGACGCCCTTTCCGCGCTTCGCGCCGTCGTCGACGTGCTCCCATCCATTCACTTCGACCACAAGACCGGCCACCCGCTCCAGGGGACGCAGCCAGACCGCCGGCACTTCCATCACGCTCTTGCCTGCCTCCGCTACGGCGGACCAACGCAGCCGAAAATCGCTCAGCCCCGCGGTAGCGAGGTTGCGCTTGAAGTCCCTCCGGTAACGCGGCGAGCAGAGGTACACCATCCACCCCAGTCCAGCGCCCAGAGCGTGTACCAGCCGCAAGGGAAGACGCGCCGCCAACCGCAGCAGGAATAGCATGTAATGGGACGAAAGTGGGAGCGGAGTGGGTTGGGTGGGCTCGAGTCGCTGTGCTAGACTGGCAAACCTTTTTTGCGGGGAAAGCCGCCAGCATGAGCAGCTATCTATTCACGTCAGAATCGGTGTCCGAAGGCCATCCGGACAAAGTCGCCGACCAGATTTCCGATGCCGTTCTCGACGCCATTCTAGCGCAGGACAAGCGCTCCCGAGTCGCGGCGGAGACGCTGGTGAAGGACAACCTGGTCGTGCTCGCGGGCGAAATCACCACAGGCGCGCGAGTCAACTTCGACGAAGTCGCGCGCAGGACCATCAAGCGCATCGGCTACAGCGATCCGGCGATCGGCTTCGATACCCACACTTGCACGGTTATCGTCGCCTACGGCGAGCAGTCGCAAAACATCGCCCAGGGCGTCGACGAGGGCAAGGGCCTGGACCTCGAGCAAGGCGCCGGAGACCAGGGCCTCATGTTCGGCTACGCCTGCGACGAGACGCCGCAGCTCATGCCGCTTCCGATTTATCTCGCTCATCGGTTGGTCGAGCGCCAGTCCGAAGTGCGCCGCGACGGGCGGCTGCCGTGGCTGCGGCCCGACGCGAAGTCCCAAGTCACGATCAGGTACGTAGACGGCAAGCCCGACTCGATCGAAACGGTCGTCCTCTCGACCCAGCACGCGCCGGGAATGAAACACGAGCAGATCAGGGAGGGCGTGATCGAGCAAATCATCAAGCCGGTGCTACCCAAGAATTACGTCAAGGGAAAGGTCAACTACCTCGTCAATCCGACGGGCGCGTTCGAGATCGGCGGCCCCAAGGGCGACTGCGGGCTCACTGGCCGCAAGATCATCGTGGACACCTACGGCGGTTCGGCCCCGCACGGCGGCGGCGCATTCTCGGGCAAGGACCCCTCCAAGGTGGACCGCTCGGCAGCTTACGCCGCGCGCTACGTCGCCAAGAACATCGTCGCCGCGGGACTCGCCTCCAAATGCCTGGTTCAGGTTTCCTACGCCATCGGCGTCGCGCGGCCCACCAGCGTGATGGTCACCACGCACGGTACAGGCAAGCTCTCGGACGAGAAACTCTCGGAGATGGTGCAGAAGCACTTCGACCTGCGCCCGAAAGGCATCATCCAGATGCTCGACCTGCTGCGGCCGATCTACGAAAAGAGCGCCGCCTACGGCCACTTCGGCCGCGATGAGCCCGAGTTCACCTGGGAAGTGACCGACAAGGCGCGTTCTCTCGCGGCCGATTCAGGGATCAAGCAGCCGGCGATGGCCTGAGCCGCGCCTGAGGTATAATCCCGCCCTCTCCGAGGAGCGTTGCAACGAACCGCCAGGTTCGCCAGGCTCGGGGGTTCACACTGCAACGGCGCTCGCAAACTCTTGAACCAAGGAGGGCGCGAGATGAGCGCGGTACTCAAATCCAAGCAGGACTTTCAAGTAGCCGACCTGTCGCTCGCCGACTGGGGCCGCAAGGAAATCGCCATCGCCGAGACCGAGATGCCGGGCCTGATGGCGATCCGCGAGGAATTCGCCGCGACGCAGCCCCTGAGAGGCGCGCGCGTCTCGGGCTCGCTGCACATGACCATCCAGACCGCGGTGCTGATCGAGACGCTCCAGGCGCTGGGCGCGCAGGTACGCTGGGCCTCGTGCAACATTTTCTCCACCCAGGATCATGCCGCCGCGGCGATTGCCGTCAAGGACACTCCGGTGTTCGCACGCAAAGGCGAGTCGCTGGAGGAATACTGGGACTACACCCACCGCATTTTCGAGTGGCCCGACAACACCTACTCCAACATGATCCTGGACGACGGCGGCGATGCGACGCTGCTGCTGCACCTGGGCGCCCGCGCCGAGAAGGACGCCTCCCTCATCGCCAAGCCGGCCAGCGAGGAGGAGAAGTTCCTGTTCGCCGCGATCAGGGCGAGGCTTGCCCGCGATCCGAAGTGGTACTCGATCCGCCTCGCGCAGGTGAAGGGCGTGACCGAGGAGACCACCACCGGCGTGCACAGGCTGTACCAGATGCACAAGGAGGGCAGGCTCGCCTTCCCGGCGATCAACGTCAACGACTCGGTCACGAAGAGCAAGTTCGACAATCTCTACGGCTGCCGCGAGTCACTGGTTGACGGCATCAAGCGCGCCACCGACGTAATGATCGCGGGCAAGGTCGCACTGGTGTGCGGCTACGGCGACGTGGGCAAGGGCAGCGCGCAGGCGCTGCGCGCGCTCTCCGCTCAAGTATGGGTGACCGAGATCGACCCGATCAACGCGCTGCAGGCGGCGATGGAAGGCTACCGCGTGGTGACCATGGACTACGCGTGCGACAGGGCGGACATCTTCGTCACCGCTACCGGCAATTTTCATGTGATCACGCACGATCACATGAAGAAGATGAAGAACCAAGCCATCGTCTGCAACATCGGCCACTTCGACAATGAGATCGACATCGCCTCCATCGAGAAGTATAAATGGGAGGAGATCAAGCCGCAGGTCGACCACGTCATCTTCCCCGATGGTAAGAGAATCATCCTCCTCGCCAAGGGGCGCCTGGTGAACCTGGGCTGCGGCACCGGGCATCCCTCGTACGTAATGAGCTCGTCCTTTGCCAACCAGACCATCGCGCAGATCGAGCTGTGGACCGAGTCGCAGAAAGGTTCCGGCAAGTATCCGGTCGGCGTCTATGTGCTGCCCAAGCACTTGGACGAGAAGGTCGCCCGGCTGCAGTTGAAGAAGCTCAACGCTCAGCTCACCGAGCTCACCGACGCGCAGGCGCGCTACATCGGGGTGCCCAAGGCCGGTCCCTACAAGTCCGACCACTACCGCTATTGAGCACTTCCTCCGATCATGGAGATAAACTCGGTCTGGAACGATACCTACGCCGCGATCGCCCTGCACCTGGTCATCGCGCTCGCGGCGGGCGGAATCATCGGGCTGGAGCGCAGCTATCACGGCCGGCCCGCCGGCTTCCGCACCCATGCGCTCGTGTGCCTTTCTTCCTGCATGCTGATGGTCCTTACCGTCTACCAGGACACTTGGTTCTCGGCCTTGTCTCTGGACCAGGTCAGCGTCGATCCGACCCGCATGGCGCAGGGCATCATGACCGGCATCGGTTTCCTCGGCGCCGGGGTAATCATGAAAGAAGGCTTGACGATCCGCGGCCTCACCACGGCTGCCTCGATATGGATCACTGCCGCAATCGGTATCATGATCGGCGTGGGATTCTACTTCCCCGCCGGCATCGGGACGGCGTTGACGCTCGTCGTGCTTTCGGGCTTTCGCTGGATCGAGCGCAGGATGCCGATCGAGTTCTACGCGAACCTTACGGTAGCGTTTCTCCGCAACGGCGCTATGCCCGAGTCCGAGTTGCGCGCCATGGTGGAACGGCAAGGCTTCATCATCGCCAATATGAATTACAGCGTCACGGGCGACGGGAAGACCTTCGAATACCAGATGGTGATTCACTCACCCGACCGCAGCAACACGCGCCTGCTTTCCGAGGCCCTCAACGCGCTGCCTTCGGTCACTGCGTTCCGCATTGCCCCGACCGGCGACTAAACAGTCGGCGTCGAGAGTTGAACCCTCGTCCCGACTACAGCTCGTACGTTTCGGCCCTGCCAGCCAAGGCCGTCTCGATCAGCTTGCGCGATAGCCGCGGCGAGAACAGCTCGATGAACGTGTAGGCGTAGCCGCGCAGCGCAGCGCCGCGGCGCACGGCCACGCGGGTCGTCATGGTGCCGAACAAGTGTCCGGCCTCCAGGGCCCGCAGATGCCTGTCGCGCTTCTCGTCGAAGGCCATCGCAGCGATGACGCCGATCCCCAGGCCGAGCTCCACGTAGGTCTTGATCACATCCGAGTCGACCGCGGAGAGCACGATGTCGGGCGCGAGCCCTTGCGCCCGAAACGCTTCGTCGATGCGGCTCCTCCCCGCGAACGCGGGGTCGTAGGTCACGATCGGGTATCGCGCGAGCGTCTCGAGCGTCAGCCGCTGCTCTTTCGCGAGCGGGTGCTTCACCGGCACCACCACGCAATGGCGCCATTCGTAACCCGGCAAGGCGAGGAGCTTGGGATAATTGTCCAGCGCTTCGGTGGCGATCGCCATGTCGGCCTCGCGCGCGATCACCATCTCCGCAAGCTGCGGCGGGCTACCCTGCTTGATCGTGAGATGCACTTTCGGATAGCGCCGCTTGAACGCGCCTATCACCTTGGGAAGCGAGTAGCGCGCCTGGGTATGGGTCGTGGCGATGGTCAGCGTGCCTGCGGCCTGGTCCTTGAATTCGCGTCCCACCTGCTTCAGGTTCTCGGCTTCCTGCAACAGGCGTTCGATCACCTCCACCACGGCCTTGCCGGGTTCGGTCACCGCGACGAAGCGCTTGCCGTGACGCACGAAAATCTCCACACCCAGCTCGTTCTCGAGCTCGCGAATCTGCTTGGATACGCCGGGCTGGGACGTAAACAGCTTCTTCGCAGCTTCCGTGAGATTGAGTCCTTGCCGGACCGTCTCACGGACATACCTTAATTGCTGGAAATTCATGGTCTTACATCATATGTTTGACGGTTATTAAATTCTAACACGAAAGTCTTTTGAGGTATTAGGTGCCCGCGCTAGCATGCCTTCCTTCAACGAAACTTGAACGTGGACTGGCTCTATTCGCTCTCCGGGTTTTTAGTCGGCTTGGTGGTCGGGGTCACCGGTGTCGGCGGGGGCTCGCTCATGACGCCGCTGCTCGTGCTCGTGTTCGGCGTCGCGCCCGTCACCGCAGTCGGAACGGATCTGCTTTTTGCCGCATTGACCAAAACCGGCGGCGCATGGGCTCACGCGCGCCGCGGCAAGGTCGCCTGGAACATCGTCGGCTGGCTCGCCGCAGGCAGCGTGCCGGCTTCCGCCGCCACTCTCGCGTTGTTGCACCTGTTCGTGCCTGATCCCGGCAAACTCTCGGCGGTCGTGAGCGTAGCGCTCGGTTTTGCTCTCATTCTCACTGCCGCGGCGCTACTGTTCAGAGAAAAGCTTCACGCCTGGGCGGCGCGTCGCGCCGCGTCCGGCCCACGTTCGGGGACCGGCTCGCCGCAACGCACCGTTGCGCTCGGCGCGGTACTCGGGGTCTTGGTCACGGTTTCATCGGTAGGCGCTGGCGCGCTGGGTGTGACGGTGCTGTTTCTCCTTTACCCTGGCCTTGCCGTTGCGCGCATCGTCGGTACCGACATCGCTCATGCCGTACCGCTCACTTTGGTCGCCGGGCTGGGGCATGCGTCGGCCGGGGCAGTGGACTGGAAACTGCTGGGGGCTCTCCTCATCGGCTCGTTGCCAGGCATCTGGCTCGGCAGCGCGCTCAGCCAGAAGATTCCGGAACGGCTGCTGCGCGGTGCGCTCGCTGCGATGCTGGTCCTCATCGGCGGCAAACTCGCGCTGTAGAACCCATGTACCTTTACGACGAAATCGACCAGAAGCTCGTCGACGAGCGCGTCGCCCAGTTCCGCGACCAGACCCGGCGCTTTCTCGCCGGCAGGCTCTCCGACGACGAATTTCGCGCGCTGCGCCTCCGCAACGGCCTGTACATCCAACGCTACGCCCCGATGCTGCGCATCGCCATCCCCTACGGACTGCTGTCGACGAAGCAACTGCGAAAACTCGCGCAGATCACGCGCAAGTACGACCGCGGCTACGGCCACTTCAGCACGCGCCAGAACCTGCAGTTCAACTGGCCGAAGCTCGAGCGCGTGCCCGACATCCTCGCTGAGCTGGCGACCGTGCAGATGCACGCGATCCAGACATCGGGCAATTCCTTCCGCAACATCACCACCGACCATTTCGCCGGCGTCGCACGGGACGAGATCGTGGACTCGTTCGTCTGGTGCGAAATCATCCGCCAGTGGTCCACGTTCCATCCCGAGTTCTCGTATCTCCCCCGCAAGTTCAAGTTCGCCGTGAACGGCGCCCAGTCCGACCGCGCCGCGGTCGCGGTGCACGACATCGGCTTGCACGCGGTCAAGGATGAGCAGGGCGAGGTGGGGTTTCGCGTCCTGGTCGGCGGGGGCCTGGGCCGCACGCCGGCGATCGGGTTCGTCATCCGCGAATTCCTGCCCTGGCGTCACCTGCTTACGTATATCGAGGCCATCCTGCGGGTCTACAACCGCTACGGGCGGCGCGACAACATCCACAAGGCGCGCATCAAGATACTGGTGAAGGAGCGCGGCCCGGAGAAATTCCGCGAGGAAGTCGATGCCGAGTGGGCGCACCTGAAGGACGGCCCCGCGACGCTCATCCCCGAGGAGATCGTGCGCATCGAAAGCCGGTTTACGCGCCCGAGCTATCTGCAGCTTCCGGCAACCGATACCGGACTCGAAGCCGCGCTTGCGTCCGAGCGGGCGTTCGCGAACTGGCACAAGCGCAACGTCCACCCGCACAAGAAGGCGGGTTACGCCGCCGTCACGCTGTCCCTCAAGAAGACCGGCGTGCCGCCCGGCGACGTCACCGTCGAGCAGATGGAAAAAATCGCCGATCTCGCCGACCGCTATTCGTTCGGCGAGCTGCGCGTATCCCATGAGCAGAACCTGATCTTTGCCGACGTGCAGCTGTCCGATCTGTATTCCCTGTGGCAAGAGGTAAGGGAACTGGGATTCGCCACGCCCAATGTGGGCCTGCTCACCAACATCATCTGCTGCCCGGGAGGCGACTTCTGCTCGCTAGCCAACGCCAAGTCGATCCCGGTGGCCGAAGCCATTCAGCAGCGCTTCGACGACCTCGACTATTTGCACGATATCGGCGAGATCGATCTCAATATTTCCGGATGCATGAATGCCTGCGGCCACCACCACGTCGGCCATATCGGCATTCTAGGCGTCGACAAGAACGGCGAGGAGTGGTACCAGATCGAGGTCGGCGGCAACCAGGGTGAAATCCGGCCCGGCCGCGGCGCATCCCTCGGCAAGGTCATCGGTCCCTCCTTCGCACGCGCCGAGGTCCCTGACGTCATCGAAAAGCTGATCGAGTGCTATCTCGCGCGCCGCGACAGCGAGGCCGAGCGCTTCATCGACGTCGTGCACCGCGTCGGGGCAGAACCCTTCAAGGAATCGGTATATGGCAACGCTGATCAAAGAGCAGCGCATCGCCGCGGACAGCTGGCACCTGCTTGAGCGCGGGCCGAAGGGCGAATTGCCCGAGGTTCCGGCGCGCGGCGATGTCATCGTTCCGCTGGCACTGTGGCTAGCGCGCCGCGAAGAGCTCCTTGGTCGCGCGGAAACGGGACCACTGGGCGTATGGATCGATGCAAACGAAGGGCCGGAAGTGCTCGCAGGTGACGTGCAGCGCTTCCGGCTCATTGCGGTGAACTTCCCTAAGTTCGGCGACGGCCGCGGCTACTCGATTGCGCGCCTTCTGCGCGAGCGCTACGGCTTCAACGGCGAGCTGCGCGCAATCGGCGACGTTCTGCACGATCATCTCTTCTTCATGGCCCAGTGCGGCTTCGACGCCTTCGCGCTGCGCGAAGACCAAGACGCGCAAGAAGCGCTCTCCGTATTCGGCACCTTCAGTGACGGCTACCAGAGTTCCGTGCTGCGCCCGGTGCCCCTTTTCCGCCGCCGCCTGGGTGCGGGCAAATCGTGACCGAAACGCTGAATCGAAAGACCTCCGAGCTCGAGCGCCTGCTGGTGCGGGTCGCGCTCGAGCATGCGCCTGCCGCCCTCGCCTCCAGCCTATCCGCCGAGGACATGGTGATCACCGATGTCATCCTGCGGCACAAACTCGGCATCGAAATCTTCACTCTCGACACGCAAAGGCTGCACGCCGATACGCTCAACGTGGTCGCGGCGATCCGCGCGCGCTACGGCCACGACGTGCGCGTGTATCAGCCCGACCCCGAGTCCGTCTCCGAGTATGTCGCGAACTTCGGCCGCGATGCGCTCTACGAAAGCCGGGAGCTGCGCAAGCGCT
Source organism: uncultured Enterobacteriaceae bacterium (assembly GCA_964420785.1). GTDB lineage: Bacteria > Pseudomonadota > Gammaproteobacteria > Burkholderiales > SG8-39 > VBDM01. The sequence goes on from CAYQVE010000010.1 coordinate 20,464, forward strand.
GCTGCCGCATCCGCAAAGTGGAGCCGCTCAATCGCGCGCTGCAAGGCAAGGAAGCCTGGATCACCGGCCAGCGCCGCGAGCAGGCCGTCACGCGCGCCGATCTGAAGGTCCAGGAATTCGACGCCGCGCGCGGCATCGTCAAGTTCAATCCGCTCGCCGACTGGAGCGAGGACGAGGTGTGGCAGTACATCGGCACCTTCGCAGTACCCTACAACGCGCTCCACGACCAGGGCTACCGTTCCATCGGCTGCGCGCCCTGCACCCGGCCGACGGTCGCGGGTGAGGACGTGCGCGCCGGTCGCTGGTGGTGGGAGATCCGGGAAGCGCGCGAATGCGGACTGCACGCAGCGGCCGACGGCCGTCTCGTGCGTTCTGCCGCCACGACTGACGCATGAGCGCGGTCCTGCAAAAGCCGCGTACGGAACGCGGCTCGTTGCCGTCCCGAAGCCATCTCGACTGGCTCGAGTCCGAGGCGATATTCATCCTGCGCGAAGTTGCCGGCGAATGCGCGAACCCGGTGCTGTTGTTCTCCGGCGGCAAGGATTCGATCGTGCTGCTGCGCCTGGCCGAGAAGGCTTTCCGTCCCGCGAAGTTTCCGTTTCCGCTCATGCATGTCGACACCGGGCACAATTTCCCGGAGGTGATCGCATTCCGCGACGCGCGTGCGGCGGAGCTGGGCGAGCGGCTCATCGTGCGCTCGGTCGAGGATTCGCTCCGCCGCGGCACGGTCAAGCTGCGCCGTTTCGATGAAAGCAGAAACGCCGCGCAGTCGGTGACCCTGCTGGAAGCGATCGCCGAGTTCGGTTTCGACGCTGCCATCGGCGGCGCGCGCCGCGACGAGGAGAAGGCGCGCGCCAAAGAACGGGTATTTTCCTTCCGCGACGAGTTCGGCCAGTGGGACCCGAAGAACCAGCGCCCGGAGCTTTGGAACCTCTACAACACCCGGGTGGCGAAGGGCGAACACATGCGAGTGTTCCCGATCAGCAATTGGACCGAGCTCGACGTCTGGCGATACGTCGAGCGCGAGCGGCTCGCCGTGCCTTCGATCTACTACGCGCACCGCCGGCCGGTGGTGCGGCGCAACGGCCTGCTCGTTCCCGTGACCGAGATCACGGCGCCGCGCGCCGGAGAAACGGTCGAAGAGCCGTCGGTGCGCTTCCGAACAGTGGGTGACGTCAGCTGCACCTGCCCGGTGGAATCCACCGCCGCAACAGCGGCTGAGATCATCGTAGAGACGGCGCTGACCACGATCACCGAACGCGGGGCGACGCGCATGGACGATCAGACCTCGGAAGCCTCGATGGAGCGGCGCAAGAAGGAGGGGTACTTCTGAAATGAGCTTGCTTGGTGAACTCGAGCGTTCTGCGCCGGCGGTCGAGGACTCGGGTGTGCTGCGCTTCATCACCGCGGGCAGCGTGGACGACGGCAAGAGCACGCTGATCGGGCGGCTGCTGCACGATACGCGCGCCATATTCGAGGACCAGCTCGCCGCGGTCGCGCGTGCCTCGACCAGGCGCGGGCAGGATGACCTCGACTTGTCGTTGCTCACCGACGGCCTCGAGGCCGAGCGCGAGCAGGGCATCACCATCGACGTCGCCTACCGCTATTTCGCCACGCCCCTGCGCAAGTTCATCATCGCCGACACTCCCGGTCACGAGCAGTACACCCGCAACATGGTCACCGGCGCCTCCACCGCAGACGCGGCGGTGATCCTCATCGACGCGCGCAAAGGCGTGCTGCCGCAGACGCGCCGCCACGCTTACATCGCTCACCTGCTCGGCGTGCGCCACATCGTCGCGGCGGTGAACAAGATGGACCTCGTCAACTACGACGAAGCGGTTTTCGAGCGGATCCGCAGGGATTTTCTCGCATTCGCCTCGGCACTCGGCATCGCCGATCTGCGCTTCATCCCGATCTCGGCGCTGCGCGGCGACCTCGTCGTTGAACGCAGCGAAGGCATGAGTTGGTATCGAGGCCCGACGCTGCTTGCGGCGCTCGAGCAAATCGACGTGGCCGACGAGGCGGACGCGCTGCCGTTCCGCTTTCCGGTGCAGCTCGTGGTGCGTCGGGGCGCAGGAAGCGATTTCCGCGGCTATGCCGGCCGGGTCGAATCCGGAAAGCTGTTTCCTGGAACCGAACTGGTGGCCCTGCCTTCGGGCCAGCGCACCGCCGTCCGCGACATCGTCTCGTTGGGCGAGTCCCTGCCTGTCGCTGTTGCCGGGGACTCAGTGACCGTGGTTCTCGCCGACGACATCGATGTGTCGCGCGGCGATATGCTCGCCGACCCCGGCCACCGTCCCCGCGCGTTGAGAAGCGTCCGGGCGCGCATCTGCTGGCTGTCCTCCGATCGGCTCGACGCAGGAACGGCTTCCGCCGCACGCCTTCTGCTGAAGCACACGACACGCAGCGTCAAGGCAAAGCTGCTCTCCCTCAACTATCGGGTGGACATCAACACGCTCGAGCAGCGAGCGGCACCAACGGGCCTAGCGATGAACGACATTGCTCACGTCTCACTCTCGCTCGCCCAGCCGCTTTTCGTCGATTCCTATGAGTTGAACCGCGCCACCGGGTCCTTTATCCTGATCGACGAAGGCACCAACCAGACCCTGGCGGCGGGAATGATCGATGGGTAAAGTCTATCTAGTTGGCGCCGGTCCCGGCGCGCCGGACCTGCTCACCCTGCGCGCAGCGGAGATTCTCAAGCGCGCCGAGCTGGTCTTTCACGATGCGCTCGTGCATCCGCAGACGCTCGCGCTCGCCTCGCGCGCCCGGAAAATCCTCGTGGGCAAGCGCAGCGGCCGTCATTCGACAGCTCAGAGCTTCCTAAACAAGCGGCCGGTGGCCACCGCCCGCAAGCACGGTTTCGTCGGACGGTTGAACGGAGGGCATCCCCCGGTCTTCCGCCGCGAGCCAGAACAAACACATGCACTGCGCAAAGCGGGAATCGATTTCGAAATCGTCCCGGGAGTGACCGCCGCGACGGCCGCGAGCGCCGAGCTCGGCGTGTCGCTCACCCGACGCGGCCTCGCGCGGCATGTTGCCTTCGTCACGCCGCGCGCAGGCCAGGGCGAGCGCAAGAACGATTGGGCGGCGAGCGTGCTCGCGGCCGACACCGCAGTCATCTACATGGGCGCGGGGCTCGCCGAGGGAATCAGCGCGGAACTGATGGCGCGCGGCAGGCCGAAGGCCACGCCGGTTGCACTGGTGGAAAATGCGACCCTCCCGGAGCGGCGGATCCTCCACGGGACCCTCGCCGACTTGCCCGAGCTAGCGCGAAAAGCGGGCGACGGCCCCGCGGTGGTCCTTCTCGGCGAAGTGCTGAGAGCGGCCCTTGCCGAGCCGGCCCTCGCCGAGAAGATCGAGGCGATCCTCAAACGGGCTTGAATGAAGCCCGCGCCGCCGCGAACTCATCCACACCTGTAGTGTCAGATCAAGTCATGAGCCGACAACCCACCCTCGATACCGTATGGCGCTCGCCTTCCGGCGAAGTCGTGTCCTGCGTCGAAAAACTGAAAGTGCTGAAGGAAAACCTCGAAGAAATCCAGCAACTCTGCCAGGACGCGCTCGAGGACGCGGTGCTGATGGGCTGCGATGAGCAGCAGTTCAGGCGTGTCCTCACTGAGCTCATGCAGAAAATCGAGAACCCCTACAAAGAGGGCTGAACCGAACGGCCGTGCTCGCCGGAGAGGGAGCATCAACTGCATCGTCTCGCCCTCTCGCAATGACCAGAATGCAAAAGCCGCACTTCGTACGAGATTACCAGCGCCTTGCTCGCGACATGTTGCGTCTGCATGAGCGCGAGACCGCTCTCGTGCTATCGAGCGGCGGCGGCGGTTACGCGCATGGAGATGCCGAACTTGCGATGCTTGAGGCGCTTGGCCTCGCGGCCGGACATCGCGTTGTGGAAGTTGGATGTGGCGCCGGCCGTCTAGCCTATGCCTTGCGCGCGGTTCCTGGCGTGAGCTATCTGGGCACGGACGTGGTGCCAGAACACATCGAATTCGCTCGCGAGCGCTGCAAGGGTCTAGGCTGGCGTCTCGAGCTCGTCGATGGACTGACGATCCCGGAGCAATCCGCCAGCGCTGACTTCATCGTTTTCATTTCAGTCTTGACGCACCTGACGCGTGCCGAGGGTCTGGCCTACCTTCTGGACGCCAGGCGTGTCCTCAAGCCGACGGGCAAGATCGTGGTAACTTTCCTTGACCCGGCGGTGATCAGCGTGAAGCTTCTATTCGCCGTTGTCGGATCGCGACTCAAACGCCTTTTTATTTCGGGCGGTATTTTCAGCACCCTCGCCACTAAGGGGGCCATGCGGCGACTTGGAGCGCGGGCCGGGCTCGTCGCGACATTTCCTGGCGACCACAAGCTCGGCCACAATATTTGTGTTTTTAGTCATCGGACGGCCCAAACTCCGACGACCTCCTGATCGCGTCAATCTCTCAGCGCGAGGAAAACAGCCCAGACCGACAGCGCCATGAACGCGCCGAGCGTCCACTCGGGGATGCTGAATGAAAGCAGCGTCCAGTCGACCGCGCCGCATTCACCTGAGCCGCGCAAGACTCGACCCAGTCCCTCGACCGGGCCAAAAGCCGAGAGCAGATAGTCGAGCGCAGGACCGCATGCAGGCCGTTTCTCCGGCGGCAGGTGCTGCAGCCACACGTGCCGCCCAGCGACCGCGACGCCGATTGCCGCGATGAACGCGACGACCCCGCCGTAGAGCCCTGCCCCGAGCCCGCCCGGCGGGTGGTGAAGGGCAGCGACAAGGAACGCGACGCCGACCGCAAACAGAAGAATCCTCTGGATGATGCACAGCGGACACGGTTCGAGCCCGGCGACAAACTGCAGGTAGTATCCGAACGCGAGCATGCCGGCACAGACGAGGAACCCGACAAGGTTTCCAATTCGCCGGGAAAACAAGAGCCTGATCATGGAGGGAGAGCCTAGCACCGACACGCGTTTTTCGGTATCCGCGGCCGCTTGGACCGGTCTCGAAGCGGGTCTTCCGGGCTGGTGCCGTTCCGGCTCCCCTGACATTAGAATGGCCCAAAGCAGCCGCACATGCCCGCTTTTTTCAGGGAGTCTGGAGTTGAGAGCGCGTCTTGCTCGCCGAGAAGACCTGGGTCTTACCAGTGCCGAGTTTTCGGTTCTCGCCCGGCTTTCCACTCCGGAGAAAATCCAGGGTTTTCTCGACGCGCTGCCCGCCAATTTCGAAATCGGCGGCCAGACCTGCCTCTCGGTGCGCGAGGTGCTGCGCCGGCGCCGTGCACATTGCATCGAGGGCGCAATGCTCGCCGCCTGCGCGCTGTGGGTGCACGGCGAGCCACCGCTCCTCATGGACTTGCGCGCAGAGCGGGACTACGACCATGTCGTCGTGCTGTTTCGCCGCAAGGGCCACTGGGGAGCAATCTCGAAAACCAATCCGCCCGTGCTGCGCTGGCGCGACCCTGTGTACCGCACCCTGCGCGAGCTGGCGATGTCCTACCTGCACGAGTACGCGAACGACCGCGCCCAGAAGACCCTGCGTAGCTACTCGCGCCCCTTCGACCTGCGCGGGCTGGATCCCGAGATCTGGGTCACCAGTTTGAAAAACTGCTGGGACGTGGGCGAGGCGGTCGACGAGATACGCCACTATCCGCTCGTGACGAAAAGACAGGCGCGCAGCTTGCGGCTGCGCGATGCCATGGAGCGCAAAGCAGACGCCCTGCTCGAGCACCGCAGGCCGAGAAAACGATAGGCGGTCAGGCGATCTCGCGCGCTTTGCGCACGCTCTCGATGAGCGAGGTGCGCATCAGGAACCGCTTGTGCCGTGCAGGGGCCGCGACGGTGCGCCGCAGCTCGTCGAAATGGGCCTGGCGCAGCCGCGGGTCGCGTTCTTCCAGCCTTTTCTTGTTCGCGACGGTCTGCTGCTGCACAAACTCGATGTTGATCGAGCGCCGGCGGCGTTCGTAACGCTCGAGCAATTCTTCGCCCGCCTGCCCGCTCGCGACGCGGTCGAGTGTTTCGGCGAGCTCCATCGCGTCGTGGATGCCGCAGTTCAGCCCGAGACCCCCGACCGGGTTGTTGACGTGCGCGGCGTCGCCCGCGAGGAACACCCTGCCCTTGCGGAACGATCGCGCAACGCGCTGGTGGACCCGGTAGATGTTCCGGTGCGCTACCAGTTCCATCGGGTGCTCATCGCAGAGCTTTCGCAGCCGGCGGCGCACCGAGCCTTCGGAGAACGCTTCCTCGTCCGTCTCGTTCTCCCACGCGGGAGACACTGCGCGCCAGCGTCCTTTCAGGTCGTCGCCCATGACTTTGAAGAGATTGGTCCATTCTTCTGGGTCGGAGATATAGCTGCGTGGGCAGCAACCGAGAGCAGTCTGGAAATCGAACTGCGTAGTGAGCACCAAGAACCGCTCGGGCCAGGTGTAACCCTCGAAGTCGATGTCCAGGCATTTGCGCACGGTGCTGCGCCCTCCGTCGCATCCGATGACGTAATCGAACGCGTGCCGCTCTCCCCCACCCGATCCCGCCACCGTCACGCGCACGCTGTCCGCGTCCTGCACCACGTCCGCGACGCTCGTTCCGAGCCGCACTTCCGCATTTGACATGGCTGACAGGCGCCGCAGGCCGATCTCCGAGAGCTTGTGCTGCTCGGTCTGCACCACGTAGGGGTAAGGCGTCTCGTCGCGCAGCACCTGGTGATCGAACTCCGCGACGAGCGTCTTGGTCGTGCCGTCCCAGAACTGAAAGTAACGGGCGACGAGGCCCAATGACTGGAACTCTTCGAGGAGCCCGAGCTCGGCGAGCATTTCGAGCGTAGACGGGTGCGTGGTCGCTGCGCGCGGGCTGTGGTCGATTTCGCGCTCCGCCTCGAAGAGGGCAACCTGCAGGCCTTTCCTTGCGCAGGCGATTGCTGCGACGACGCCGACCGGACCCGCCCCGACGATGCAGACTCGCGCCGTCATCGGGCCCGGCAGACTCAGTGCGTGCCGGCGTGTCCGTCCGGCGCCTGGAGCGCTTCGCCCGTCGCCCGCC